>NZ_JBGOOO010000005.1:0-207921 GCF_041439695.1 Vibrio sp. FF266 | reverse complement strand
TAAATTGCCATTAACAGGATATGAATGAGTTCTTGTTCTAGCTGATAAAGGGGCAAAAGTGATTTAGCTTACATGCCCCGTATTACTTGAGATGATGAAAAACCAATCAATCTTTATTGTAAATTATCAGAACTAGCTGAACATAAAGTCTGAGAACAAGTCGGAATTTTTCGATAAGTAGTGATTGAGTTAACTTTGAAGATTTAAAAAACGCCCAGTAAAGGGCGCCCTAGAATTAGTCGTAAAGTTCAAAGCCTAGATCATCAATAATTGACAACGTCACCGGTCCCAAGTCATCACCATTAGCCATTAACTCTTTAGGCATTGGCGGAATAGTTCGGCCTTTAGAATCCTTACCGCGTTTGTCGTCAGTCCCATTGATGTAATCGTATAAATGACCGCCGTCGGAAAATGGCAAGCATTCATAATCTCTATTATAAGCTTCATTGTAGGCAGTAACTGCTTTGCTGGTTTCCATACAAAAACCTTTACCGGCAATCTCTTTTGAATCGTCTATAAACACGTCACTTGAAGTTCCAACGCCAAGAATATGCGCAAATTCATGCAAAATAGTTGGCTTATAGCTTTTGGGATCAAAATCAGGCTCATGGAGATCTGAGCTAATCCAGATAATGCCTAATGAGGGGATATTGTCTTCATACTCTTCTACTGCCGCTAAGCCGTACTCTTCCACATCATCTGACACAATAATTTCAATGTTAATTGTGTGCTGATCTTTTCCATCAACCTTTTTGATTATGCCTAGCCATTTGTTAGCGGCTTCAATGTAGCGTTCTTTGTCATACTTAAAGTCCAAATCAAAGTTAAGGACAAAAGTTAAGTGATCATTTGATATAACTTCTTGGGAATAGTATTCAGGATAAAACTCAGAATCCTGACTGTAACTGACTGACGATAAAAAGGACAAAATGAGAGCTAGAGTTAATTTTTTCATTCGAAAACCTATAATAAAGCCGTCTAGGATGAAGGCTAAGTAGTGACGTTTAACTTGGTTGGATATTACAGTATTTATCGCTTTACTAACGTAAGCATACGTAACACCTTAATATCCGTGCACTACAAACTTCTCGACAAATTCAATGCAAGGTTTATTTTTCCCACAAATAAAAAATGCCACATGAAATATGTGACATCTTTATTATCTCACAGCTAATTTAGCTCACAATTCAATCCCCATATTGAACAATGTGAACGCGCAAATATAAGTAGTGAGATCGATAGCTTTACTCAGCGACATTCCTGCACCACGGTTCGCACTGACATCAATACGAATCATCACGGGCGCACCACCTTGAGGCTTGTCTTGAAATTAACGATACAATGATTTGGTCGACTCTCTGACGATTAAATCAATCGGTGGCAGTCGAGCTTCATGCCGCTCGCCAGATAACAAGTTCAAGATCGACTGAGCACACACTTCACCAATCTCTTCAATCGGCTGTCTTAAGGTGGTTAACGCTGGCGTGAAATACTTAGAGGTCGGCAAATCATCAAAGCCAATCACAGACACATCTTCTGGCACTTTATAACCGTGGTCAGACAGCGCCTTAATCGCACCGTAAGCCGTTTGGTCATTAGCAGCAAACAAAGCAGAGAAGTGAACCTTAGATTCAATCAACTCTACCGTTTTCTCATAACCAGATTCACTACTAAAATCGCCCTGCTTGACCAGTTTTGGCATCACCTTAATACCGGCCTCTTGAAGGGCCTTCTTATAGCCTTCAAAGCGATTACCTGCATCAGGCTGGCTTGATAACCCCTTGATGTGAGCAATGTTCACATGCCCTTGTTGCAGTAAATGTAAGGTTGCCATATAGCCACCCAACACGTTGTCGATATTGATGGAGCGGACATTATTCTCAACAAAATCGTAGCCAACCATCACGATAGGGATGTCTTGTGCATACTTAGCAATCTCTTCCTGAGTAATACTGCCTGTCACGATGATCATGCCATCCACGTTACTTTTTGCGAGATACTCCAACGCGTGCATTTCTAGCTTTTTTTGCCAGTGTCCGGTTGCTATTACTAGCGAATAGCCTTGAGCTATTAGGGTTTTTTCCATGTCGTTGAGGATACGACTGGTGTAGGGGCTATCAGGGTGTTGCACCAATACACCAATAGTGAGCGAGCGTCGGTTGGTGTTTTCTTGCATTTGGAAGTTAGGTTTGTAGCCCGTGTCTTTAATGGCTTGCTCAATGTTTTGGCTTTTATCATCCGACACATAAGTGGTTCGATTAAGGAAGCGAGACACGGTGCTGGGAGAAACACCAGCCAGTCTTGCTACATCGTATACTGTTGTTTTTTTTGTTTTAGTGCGCATCTCGATACCCCAATCAAGTGACATTCGGGGAGCTTTAAGCTCCCCATCAGTTTCAACCTGCATACCACTGCTTTCGTTGAAAATCGTGTCATTAAGTTAATACATATAGGCGAAGATCATCCCCGGCCTGAAGTAACGGCCAGCCGTGTATTTCAAGCCAGTACTCAGTAACCATTTGTGCAAGCCAGCGAGCTTTTCTCGCGGGATTTCAACGCTCAACATTTTAACAAAATTATCAGTATCTTTCGTCAATGTTGGATTGATACGACCGTCAGACAGCACGCAGTTTTGACATTTAAGTACATTTAGGCAGTTTTTCGCATCATTTTGCGACAATTTAAATACTTCTATAAGATCTTTCTCATTGACAGACACAGAGCAATTGAACCCCTCTGGCGCTGCAAATGGAATTTTCGAATAGTCATAGAGTGCGGTATACACGGTATCCATCAATGTTTCTGCTTGCTGCGATTTACCCGCTAAGTTCAACGCTGTTGCCACACTAAACTGAACACCAATCCATACGTCTTGTGCTTGGAACGCTTCATGCGGTGAACCGTCGGCTAACGTCATATTCGCAACACCCAACTTAGGACTATTAATTTCGAAGTTGTGCTTATAAACATAGTCCAATGCGCGTTGGATGTTCTCTTGCGGGAAAATACCGTCTAAGCCGATGAGCTTTAGGTAGCTGTCGGCCAACAAGGCATCACCAAAACTGTTGTCAGAATCTGGCACTAAATCTAAGTATTCTTGAGTAAAGGCTTGTGGCGCCGTCTCACTCAGCAAGCGTTTCTTAGAGACTCTTTGAGATACCTTACTGATGCTGATGGAAGTATCCGTTTCATTGAGATAGGTATTGAGCGTGTTCTTGTCAGCAATCGCATCGCCAGTCAATGAAAGTCCTAAGGTTTCCAGAGCTTGATAGCCTTCACCTGTTAAATGCTTGGCTTGAACTGGCGTCACGAAGAAGTGGTAGTAACCCTCTTTGTCATCCCACAAGCTTTGCTCAACCGTGGCTAACGCCTTTTTAGAACGCGTTAAGTAACCGCTAGCTAGCTCGCTTTCACCCATCAATTGTGCAAGTTCGCTCGCGGCTTGCAGGCCAGCAACCCACAGGCTCGCACAATAAATAGAGATGCCGTGAGAAGCTAGGTTATCAAAGGTATCGTCTGTGCCTCGGGTTAATGGTAAATCGTCACCCTCAGCAATCAAATTCGATAAAAAATCGATGCTTTCAGTTACCGCTTGCCAGCACTCATTAACCACAGAGAGATCTTGGGTGTTTTGATAATGGCGGTACACCATCAGAATGTATTTCGGCGCTAAGTCCTTCCACTCTTTCACGTTGTGCCAACTGTAAGCATCGGGCTGAATGTCGAATGGGCTGCCTAAGTCGTGGATTACCGCACCTCGAATAGCACGTACACCTTGATACTTTTCATCAATCAATTCGGCATTAGGCGTCGCTTCGTATTCCCAGTAGCGGCGCTGAGTGAAGTCTTCCGCCAAAATGGCCTTAGAAAACTCTTTCATCACACAGCCATCAAGCTCAGGCAACAAATAAAGCAGAGAGAACGATCCGTAGAAGTACACATCCAGAGAGTTAAAGAATGGGTAGTCGACACACTCTTTTACCAAGAACTTATCTTCTTTGTCCCATACCGTTGATTCCGCCAAGAACGACAATGAGTTCATCGCCATCGTTGCATAGCGAAGTGCCGATTCAGGCTGCGAGATCTTGCTTTGAGCTTGCTCTAGGAAAGCGGTTTGTTGTGCGACGATCTGCTGCTCAATCGCTTCTAGCTCTGGTAATACATCTTCTAACATCAGCAGAGCTGGTTGCGTTTGCGGGTAAAATTGCGTGTAAGCCTTATCTGAATACCAGCCATTAAGCATGACTTTGCTGTGCGCCATGACCTGCGCAAAACGCAGATCAACAGACTCACCCGCTTCCAATTCAACCTGAACCACCACCAATGCGCTCAGAGCTTCACGCCCTGTGTAAATTCCTGTTTGGAATTCCGCGTTGGTACGGCCTGTTTTCAGTGCGAACTCTGTTTGTTCCTCTGCCTTAGAGGTATAAAGCGTTGGCTTCACAGAAATCGAAACCTTACCAGATTCTGTCAGTTGATTATCCGCTTGAACACCAAACACCACTTCACCTTCAATATCACTTTGATAAGGAGACTGACTGGTCAGTTGAACACCCGTAAAGCTGCGACTTTCACCCTTTAAGTTAACCGTTTGATGCTGCTGAGCAATTGGGTTTTGAGACAAGGTACAAGCCGAATCTTGAATACCATCACGGCCTTTTTGGTAGGTTGAGCCAATCAAGTTTTTTAGCGGCTGAGCAAGCGTAATCACACGTGTTTGCGATGAATTATTGGTTAATTCAAAGTGATTCCAGTGCATCGGCAAAGAACACAGTCGTTTGTCCTCTTTAACGATCGGAGAGACTACCTTACGCTTTATTTTAATATCATCGAAACTACTATATTTATATTCAGCCAGTGGATATAAAGCTTGATACTCTATATCTCTACCATTAACACTACCTGTATCATTATTTTCACCCGCAGTAAGTGATAATAATCTCGTTGTATCATTAATTAATAAACCATTAAAGAAATCCAAGGCGACATATAATTGACAAATAATCGACAATGAATCTTCTTCAATCAATAATTGAGTCTTATTTGAAAACTCAACGTTCCACTTTGTAAAGTTAGATTTATTATCCTGGTAGAAGTGACCATTTTTCAATGCCGCGCGAATGTGGTTAATCGCATCCGACATTTCTGCGCTTTCAATCTTCTTACCATCAAACAAGGCAGGATAGAAGTTTAGGTGAACACTCAGCTCTTGCTCATCACTGACTTGCAGCGTATCGATGGTCGGCACATTCATCACCGACGCATAAAAATCATTAAAATTAATAACTTGCTCTGAACAATCAACAAATATTCCCGGAATAAAGCTGAAATTTGGTGTTTTCCCGTTTGGCGTCAGTGTAAATGTGTTACCAATTCCACCCACCGCCATACCGGTATTTTCTGGTGTGGTAGAAATTGGCGTGTACCAAGGTTGAATAAATTCAACTGCATCACCTTTTTTACATAAGTGTTCCGAATTTCCTGAGTAGCTCGTATATGGAATTTTATTATTCATTTTAAAACCGCCATTGAATATTTTTTTCTTCTTGTTAATATCTTTTTAAAATGGAGACATCAACATGTTTAAAATTATAAATGAAAAATTTGGAAATATTGACTCAGTCACATTAATAAACCACCAACATGGTATAGAACTTCAAATAATCAATGGATTTGGTGCTGTTATTAATAAATATACCGTAAATAACAGTCCATTCTCTTTTATTTGTGGTTATCAGAATTATGATGAACTGATCAACCAACATCCGTTCTTTTCCCGCAGTGCTAAATTATTCCCTTTTCCAAACCGTTTAAACTTAGGTCGTTACAGTTTCGATAACCAAAACCATCAACTCCCAGCTAACTTTCCTTGGTCTGATCACGCCGTACACGGCCTGCTCTACAACCAACCTTTTTCAATCACAAACAGCGTAGCCACTGAAGAATCCGCCAGTGTGACGTTGCAGTATCAAACGTCATCTTTGCATCCTGCTTTCCCGTTTGCGTTCAACCTTGAAGTCACCTTCACTATCGATACCACGGGTAAACTCACTTCCTCAACGACCGTCTCTAATTTGAGTGATTCCGCCTTCCCATTCGGAGATGCTTGGCACCCTTATTTTTCACTCGGTACTGAGCTAGCACAATGTGGACTCGCTATGTCGCCTTGCTCTGAGGTCATACACGAAAACGACCTACCCAATGGTGAAAAACTGGCTTTTGACTGTTTGTCTTTGGGTGATTCACTCGCCAATCAAAGCTTAAATCACTGCTTTGAATTTGATTCCAAGACAACCAACCAACTTGCGTTTACACGCTCAGATTCGTCTGCCGCTATTCGCTATCAACAAGATGCAAGCTACCCATTCGTTCAGCTTTACACGCCGACTAGCGAACAAAGTATTGCAATAGAACCAATGACTTGCCCAGCTGATGCATTCAATAACCAGATAGGCTTATTGACGCTTAGCCCGAACCAATCTCAGACCTTTACTTGGCAATGCCAAGCCAGCTATCAACCACAGTGATGCAACCAAAATAAAGCGACACTAAAGAGAAACCAAAAAGCAATAAAGGGCGCATAAAGCGCCCTTCTCTTTGTTAACCTAAAATCACCTCGATGGTGTGCTCACCAGAGGTAAATACTGGCGCTTTATTACCTGAAATCAGGTCACCATTTACCTTCATCTCTACCACACCTTTACACACGTTATTCGGGTTAGTGACATGAATATGGTATGTCGCACCACGGAACTGACGACGGACTTTGAACTCTGGCCACTCAGCAGGAATACATGGGTCCACCAGCAAGCCATCCACTTCAGGGCGAACACCCAGAATCCATTGCGTACCCGCAACGTATGTCCAAGATGAAGTACCCGACAGCCACGCATTTCGGCCTAAACCAAACTGCTTATGTTCGTCACCCAAAATGTTTTGTGGGTAGCAGTAAGGCTCAGATTCGAAGGTATCGATGTCATCGTTCTTAGAAGCTGGGTTGATTTGACGGTAGTACTCATAAGCACGCTCACCGTTGCCCATTTTCGCTTCTGCGATCATCACCCATGGGTTAGAGTGCAGGAAGATACCGCCATTCTCTTTTGCACCTGGTGGGTAAGTTGAAACACCACCTAGTTGCGGATCAAAGCCGTTGTAACCAGGAGTTGAAAGCTTAATGCCATTCGCTGTATTCAGCTTGTTGTAAACCGAATCTAGAGCTTGAGTTGCGCGTTCTTGAGTCGCGAAACCAGAGATCACAGGCCAGCTTTGACCGTTGGTGTAAATCTGCCCTTGCTCGTTTTTATGAGAACCAATCGGTAAACCTTGCTCATCAAAGTAACGAACAAACCATTCGCCATCCCAACCGCACTCATTCACCGTACTCTGCATCTGTTGGTACTGATCTTTAAACTTAGCCGTCAGTTGCGCTTCGCCACGCAGCTCACACAAGTCCAACATGTCGAGCAATGCTTTGCCGTACATGTTCGCCACCATCATCGACTCAGCACCCGTTGGCAGGTTCACCGTGTCGTTCCAGTCAGCAAAACCTAACAGCGGTAGGCCGTGCTCGCCAGTATTGGTGTAGGTAAATTCAATCGCGCGGCACAGGTGGTTCCAAACCGTTCCCGTTTCAACTGGGTTGCCCGCTTTGTCTTTTTGATAAAACGGGATCTCTTTATTCAAGAAGTCTGCATTGCCCGTTTCTTTCACATATTGCGTCACCGCGTAGATGATCCACAGGTGATCATCACCGTAGTAATCAGGGCGATCTTCCTCTTCACGTGAGTCACCCGCGTTCGCTTCCATCGTTGATGGGAAGAACTGATGCATCGCAGAACCGTTAGTGTTCTGAACAGACAACAGACGCTCAATGAACTCGCGCGCTTCTTCTGGCATGTGAGTAATCACGCCTAAAGTATCTTGCGAAGAGTCACGGAAACCGATGCCACGAGCGCCATAGCCAAGCTGATACAGAGACAAGTAACGAGACCAGTTTTTGGTTGTGTGACACTGACGTGGGTTATGTACGTTAAGCATCGAGTTCATTGCTGGATCTGGCGTTTCAACCTGAACCGCTTGTAGGTAACCATCCCAATGTTCAGCCAGTTCAGCGAAAGCCGAATCGACCACTTGATGGTCACGGTATTTAGCCAATAGAGGCAATGCTGCTTCTAGACTTTGTTCTTGTGCGATTTGCACAATCGTACGTTCTGTCTGCTCTGGAGATAACCAACCTAGGCGTAGGTTAAGCGCACCAATATTGTCGCCACGCAAACACTCGGTGTTGCCTAGCTCATCATTATTTAGTGCTTCTGGCGCTGCCCATGTACCGTAGCCCAAATTACCTAAGAACGATTG
This sequence comes from Vibrio sp. FF266, assembly GCF_041439695.1. Classification (NCBI taxonomy): domain Bacteria; kingdom Pseudomonadati; phylum Pseudomonadota; class Gammaproteobacteria; order Vibrionales; family Vibrionaceae; genus Vibrio; species Vibrio sp. FF266. Next base: position 199,563 of record NZ_JBGOOO010000005.1, on the reverse strand, counting down.
GCGGTCACCATCAAAAGACGTCGCAGGGCGATCCGCTGTCATCAAGTTCACCGCATAATCGCGCTTCATAAAGGCGTACTGCTCAAGCACGGTATGACCCGACTCTTGCTGATGCGCTTTCAGCGTCATGGTTTGTGGAACCCAGTCCGCATTGAGTAGCTGTTTAAGCGCATCGAAGTGTGTGAATTCATACACAGGTACCACATCAACGTGCAGTGCTTTGTCTGAAATGTTGGTGACTTTGATGTCTTGTAGCAGTACTTGGTCAGCTTTTGGTACAAAGAAAGTCGCTTCACAACGCACACCAAACGCTTCTGCAATGATGGTGGTGTAAGACAAGCCCGTGTGGTTTTCAAACTTCTCGAGCGGCTTCAAGGTTGGCGTGTAGAAAGGTGAGAACACCTCTACGTTGCCCGCTTCATCACGCACCTTGAGGTACATGGTCGAGCCTTTAAAATCTGAGTTTGGCAGTTGAGCAATGTACTTAGTGATACGGTTAAGTGCAGGATCGCCCTTACACAACAGGACGCCGCCGTTGCTATCGACAATGCCACCGAAATCTAATGTGCCGACATAGTTACACCATTTGATCGGTGTACACGGTGTGGTTGCTACGTATTCTTTGTTTTTATCGTCAAAATATCCGAATTTCATCATCACTATCCCTAGCCCCTCCCAAATCAGGAGGAGCCAAAACAATTTGTCGTAAGTTGGTTGGTGTCAGCTCATGGCTGATTTAAATTGACTGGCTAGCTCGCTAGCGAGTTCTCACTCAGAGCATCAAACAAGTGGAAAGCATCCAAATCCAAGTAAAGCGTCAAATCTTTTACATCCACTTCAGCCGCTTGGGTTTCAACCATCAGCGGTTGACCGCCAATTTCTGTTTTCAGAAGAATGCTCGCGCCCAGTAATTCCTTGTCTTTGATTTTCACAGGGAATGGCAGCACGCGGTCGTGGTCAACTTGCTCGGCACGTAGGTGAATGTCTGTTGGACGAACACCAAAATGCAGCGCTAGGTTCTTAGACGCCAGAGACTTAAAGCGCTCAGGCAGTGGGATCTGAACATCGCCGATTTCAACGAAGTACTCGCCTTCTTTTTCAATCAGTTTTGCTTCCAACATGTTCATTGACGGGTTACCAATGAATTGCGCAACAAACTTGTTTGCAGGACGCTGGAACACCTCGGTTGGTGTACCAACTTGAGCAACATAGCCGTCTTTCAGGATCACGATGCGATCCGCCAATGTCATCGCTTCGATCTGATCGTGGGTTACGTAGATCGTGGTGGTTTTTAGTTCACGGTGTAGATGTTTGATCTCTTCACGCATCACGCCACGAAGTTTTGCATCTAGGTTAGATAACGGCTCATCAAACAAGAAAACCTTAGGAGTACGAACCATTGCACGGCCCATTGCCACACGTTGACGTTGACCACCAGAAAGCTCTTTTGGCTTACGGTTGAGTAGCGGATCAAGCTCTAGCATTTTCGCCGCTTTTAGCACTTCTACGTCGATTTCTGCTTTTGGCATACCCTTCAGTTTTAGCGCAAATGCGATGTTCTCGTATACCGTCATGTGCGGGTACAGTGCGTAGCTTTGGAATACCATCGCCAAGTCACGGTCTTTCGCGTCGACTTTATTCATCAACTTGCCGCCAACCACGATGTCACCCGAGCTGATGCTTTCAAGGCCAGCCAGCATGCGTAGCGTTGTCGATTTACCACAGCCAGATGGGCCAAGGAAAACCACGAACTCACCGTCTTCAACCGTAAAATCAAACTCTTTGACGACTTCAACATCACCGAATGATTTTTTGATGTTCTTAAATTCTACTTTAGCCATTATCTGTTCTCCTCAGCGCGCTCTTGAAGCATGTTTCGGTACGCAATTGCGCTCTGTTTCAATGTTCTTTCTTGGGTGGTGTAGTCGACATGGACAATACCAAAACGCTGGCAGTAGCCGAATGCCCACTCAAAGTTATCCATCAGGCTCCAAGCGAAGTAACCGTCAACTTTCACACCCGCTTCAACCGCGTTGTGAACCGCTTCGATATGACCTTGGAAGTAGCGAACACGTTGATCATCCATCACTTGTCCGTTTACACGCTCGTCGTTGCCTGCAGCACCGTTCTCTGTGATGTAGATAGGTGGCATATTTTCGTAGCGAGCATCCAGTCTTACCAATAAGTCGGTTAGACCTTGTGGGTTGATTTCCCAGCCAATGTAAGTGTGTTCAGCGTCAGTTTGTTTCACCGATTCGATGTCGCCATTCTCGTTGAAGCGAGCGACATTGCGTGTGTAGTAGTTGATGCCGATATAATCGACCGGTGCGCTGATGATGTCTAAATCACCTTCAAGGATCATCGGTATGTTCATCGCTTGGCGCTCAACCACTAACTGCGGGTACTCGCCTTTCAATACTGGGTCGATGAACCAGTGGTAGTTCTCGGCTTCGCAATAATCTGCTGCCGCTTGATCTTGTGGCGTCAGCGGGTAAGCAGGAGTCGCGTTGAATACCACACCATGCTTAGCATGAGGGGCATTGTTACGAAGGATCGGCATAGCCAAACCGTGTGCCAGCATTAGGTGGTGAGATGCTAGGTAGCCCTCTTTTTCACCTTTGATTCCTGGCGCGTGTTCGCCCCAGCGGTAGCCTAGGAATGCAGACACAAACGGTTCATTAAGCGTGGTGTACACATCGATGTTGTCACCAAAGTATTTGCTCACCACTTCTGCGTATTCTGCGAATTTGTAAGACGTTTCACGGTTTAACCAGCCGCCTTTATCTTCAAGGTATTGCGGAAGATCCCAGTGATACAGCGTCACATATACCTTCATGCCACGAGCATGACACTCATCGATGATCTGACCGTAAAACTCTAGGCCTTGCTGGTTCACGACACCGTCTTGTGGCAGGATGCGCGGCCATGCAATAGAGAGACGGTAAGCATCAACGCCTAAGCCTTGAATCATCTCGATATCTTGTTGCCATAAGTGGTAGTGGTCACACGCCACATCACCACTGTCGCCGTTATCGACCTTGCCCGGCATCTTACAGAAAGTGTCCCAGATAGACGGTGTACGACCGCCCTCTTCAACGCCGCCTTCAATTTGGTATGAAGATGTCGCGACACCGAATACAAATTCCTTACTGCGTAACTTTGAATCACTTGGAAGTTGATATTTATTCATTGTTATAACCCTTAAACCTAACCTTTGACTGCGCCGGACGTTAAACCACTGATCATCTGTTTCGATGCGAACAAGTAAGTAATCACGAGCGGTAAAATAGAAATTGTGGTACCTAGCATTACCGCGCCCCATGGCGTATTCGGAATACCTTGAACACTTCGAAGTGCTTGCGTAATGACATAGTTATCTGGGTTGTTTAGCACCACGAGAGGCTGCATAAACATGTTCCAGAAGAAAACGAACTGAACGATAGCCAATGTTGCGAGTGCAGGCTTCATTAGTGGCAGTACCACGCTCCAGTACGTTCTGAACTCACCAGCGCCATCCAGTTTCGCCGCTTCAAGTAGCTCTTTTGGAATCGATGCAATCACGTGCTGACGCATCAAAAAGATACCAAATGGTGTGGTGGTGAACGGTAGCCATACCGCCATGTGGTTATCCAACAAGCCTAAGAATTTCACGATCATGAAGTAAGGGATCAAGCTAAGCACAGGCGGAATCGCCATTGAGCCAACCAGCATGCCGAACAACACGTTCTTACCGCGGAACTTAAACACAGCAAACGCGTAGCCACCCATGCTACAAAACAGCAGCGAGATGGTGGTACCTAAGAAAGCCACGTAAATCGAGTTAAACATCGCTTTCCAAAACGGCATGATTTCAAGCAATTTGGCGTAGTTAATCGCCAGGCTATCGCCAATCGCAAAGCTAATGCCCGTACCGAAAATTTCAGAACGGTCACGCGTTGATAGCAGTGCCGACCATACAAATGGAAAGACTGTAATTAGCGCTGAAACAACCAGTAAGATACCTAGCATGACCATCAAGATCTTAGTCAGAATGAACATGCTGCGTTCGCTTGGCATCAGTCCACTTAGTGGTGAGGTATTTGTCTTAATTGATGTCGACATCTTAATGTTCCCCTAAGCCTTTCTTACCGAAGAGTAAAAATTGAACCAATGTACAAGTCGCGATGAGTGCAAACAGTAACCATGAGATAGCGGATGCTGTGCCCATTTCTAGCCATTCCCAACCCACTTTGTAGAGATACATCGAGATAGTTAAACCAGATTGGCCAGTACCACCTGTACCACGCGTTAGGACGAACGGTTCTTCAAACATTTGCAGGTTACCGATGATGGTCATCGTGATAGCAAAGAAGATGAATGGACGAATCATTGGTAGTGAAATGTTCCAGAAGCGGCGGAAGGCATTGGCACCATCCATACGCGCAGCTTCTAAGATGTCTTTAGGAATCGTCATTAAACCCGTGGTGTAAAGGACGATGTTAAAACCGGTGTATTTCCAGAAAACCATGATTGCGATAGACGGCTTCACCATAGTGGCATCGTCTAACCAACGGATGGGTTGAAAATCATTAACCCAAGCAAATGCCCAACCAAACAGCGTGCTATCGGCTAGTGCCATTAGCGTTTGGTTAATAATTCCTGAGTTAGGAGAGTACATATTGAAGAAAATCAGTGACGCTGCGACCGTTGATGTAATGAACGGTAGAAAGTACGCCGATGTTAGCCAGTGACGCATACGGTCACCCATTGAAACCAACATGTAAGCCACTGGAATAGCGACTAAGTGCTGAGCCACGCCTGAAGTGATCGCTAGCCAAAGCGTGTTCTTCAATGAACGCCATAGCCATGGGTCTGTTAAAGCAATGTGATAGTTCTCAAAACCAACGAACTCCATCGCATCCATGCCTCTTACCGGGTTCCACTCGTGGAACGACAGGTAAACAGAGAACAACAGCGGGAAGATCCCAAATACAGAAAAAATGATCAGAAACGGCAGAAGAAATCCATACGGTGTAAGCGCTTTCAAATTTAGACGAGAAAAAAGGCTTTTGTCCGCAGGTTCTATCGTTGTGCTCGCTGTATGATTCATAGTAACGACCTCTTAAAAAGGAAGCGCGTTATCCACGCTTCCTCACTTACTTAAAGTAAAAACAAATTAAAGATTGCGCGTGCGACGCTTGATTAGACGCTCTGCCTCTTTAAGCGCAGTCTTGATGTCTTTACCTTCATCAAGTACTTCCATCAATGCGTTCTCTAAGATAATAGAACGTGCAACGTGGTCGCCTTGTGCTGGAGAGACCGGTTTGATGTTTTGCGCCACTTCAGCAAAAAGAAGACGGGCTTTTTGTCCGCCTAGGAATTCCATCTCTTCTTGGAAAAGCTCATCGTCATACGTGGTGATGTTCGCTGGGAAAGCAGCAATCGTTTCGAAGTGTTTAAGCTGTACTTCACGATCCGTCGTCATGTATTCAATAAGCGCCCAAGCTTCATCTGGGTTGTCTGATTGAGTTGGAATTGAAAGGAATGAACCGCCCCAGCTGCCGTAGATACCATCAGGTAGGTTTTCGACTGCCCACTTACCTTTAGTTTCAGGAGCAATCCAGTTATTTAGGTGACCAAGAAGCCAAGCGCCAGAAAGTTGAGTTGCAAATGTGCCGTTGCGGAAGCCTTCGTACCATTCGTTAGACCAAGCCAGGATGCGGCCGTCTAAGCCTTTGTCGCGAATCTCTTTTGCTACTTCAAAAGCGTGAACAAAACGCTCTGATGTCACGACTGGGTTGCCATCTTTATCAAAGTACAGACCTTCACCTTCAGGAACCGTCGTGAAGATAATCGCTTGTGCCACGTCGGCTGCCGAAGCGATAAGTTGTACGTTTTGCTCTTTCAGTTTTTCACCAGCAGCGATGTATGAGTCCCAATCTTTGATTGCGTCTTCTACATTAATGCCTGCTTTTTCGAACACGTCAGTGCGGTAGTACATAACGCCAGGACCAAGGTCGACAGGGATGCCGTACATGTCGCCATCAGCGCCTTTGCCCTGTGCCCATGCGTAAGGTGCGAATCGTTCTTCGTACTTATCTGCACCGTAGTTTTCAGACAGGTTAACTAGGCCACCAGAACCCACGAATGGACCAATTTTCTCAACGTCCACAACAATCACATCACCCGCACCAGAACCCGTTGCAAGGTTCGTTGTCAGTTTCGTGTGGTGGTCACCGTGGTTGTTCATAAGGTAATCAACTTTGATACCCGTTTCCTTTTCGAAATCAGGCAGTAATACCTTCAGGCTGCTATCGAAATCAGGGAAACCGTCGAAACGAATTTCTTTGTCTGCTGCATTTGCAGCTGTTGTACCTAATCCTAAAGCAACCGCGCATGAAAGCGCTAAGGTCTTAAATTTCATGTTCTATCCTTAATATTTTTATAGGGTAACTGGTAAATCCGATACCGAGTTTCTAGTGACCAACGTCGGCAGCAATTTAAAGTTCACGTCATGTTTTATTTTTTTTAGCTTCTGTAGAGTGAGCTGTACTGCTTCAACGCTCATCTCTTCAATAGGGAAATTAATGGTGGTCAAACTAGGGGTCAGATAGCGCGCGAAGATGGTGTTATCGAAGCCCACCAGTGATACATCTTTAGGAACAGACAGTCCCTCTTGATGCAGCACCTCAAAGGCGCCGAATGCCATGTGATCATTCGAAGCAAATACTGCTGTGAAATGACACTTACGATTCATCAGCTTTTTCATAGCGCTGATGCCCGTCTCTTCAGTAAAACCCGCTTCCGAGACTAAGGCTTCATCGTATGGCACACCCGCTTCTTCCAAGGCCTTTCGATACCCTTGCAAACGCCCCCTAGCATCTGCTTTATCTAAAGGCCCGGTAATACACGCGATATCTGTATGTCCCTTTTGCAAAAGATATTGAGTAGCGAGTAGCCCCCCGACTTCGTTATCAATATCTATACAACTCATCGCCATTTCTGGGATGAAGCGGTTGATTAAAACCACAGGGGTCCCCTGTTCTTCCAATTCAATTAAATAGTCATCACTGAGCAGTTGAGTGTGAAGAATCAAAGCATCAACACGACGCCCCAACAGAAACTCCACAGACTCTCGCTGCCCTTGTTCGGTGTTCGAACCCGCTGTAACCACAGCGTGGTAACCAAAGCGGCGTAGGTTCTCTTCTATGCAATGCAAAATGCCTGAATAGAAAGAACCGCCAAGTTCTGGAACAACAACACCCACACTACCAGTACGACTTGAAGCCAAGGCTTGAGCGATAGAGTTCGGGCGATAACCCAATTCTTTGATCGCTTTTTCAACCTTTAACTTCTTGTCATGACTGACTCTGCTAGTGCCATTAATAACCCTAGACACTGTCGCCTGAGACACACCTGCATGTTCTGATACGTGTTTAATTGTTGCCACTCGAACCTCGATACTTCATTAGCTTGTAACCGCTTACAAAACGATTATTAAAGAAAGGCGTCTTGGTTGAAGTGAGTGTCATCACACTAAAGTTGGAGGTAAAAAGGCCAGTTGTGGAAATCATGAAAGCGCTTACAGATTCGCTTCACGCCATGAAACTATTTCATGAAATCATGAATCCATAGTTAGTCAGTTTTGTTAAAAGTTATAGTTCAGTGAAGGGGTTTCAACATAACTATCGGCGTATCCAATACAATTGATGTCTAGTATTCCTCCTATCTAGCCTATTGATATGCAAGGGCTACGATGCGACTTAGCCATTACAATTAACAAGGGGAAATCAACGTGTGTGAAATAAATTAATATGAAACGGGGTATTGAAGACGATATGGAGAATAAGTGAAGAGGCAATACCAAATGATAGAACAGGTATTCAAGACGAAAAAAAGGGCACATAAAATGTGCCCAAGAATGGAGTTAATTGAAACGTGCCCTAATTAATCTGCCTTTAGGGCTAAATGGACAGTATTTACTACTTTTAAACACAGGCTCTTTGAAAATATGCCTAATTCAAAGAGCTGCTGTCGCTAGCTTGTGATTACCACCAAGCTTCAAACATCGCACCGAATGACAATGTATCTACATTACCATTGTCTTTTGGAGCGCCTTTTGTCTCTACATCACCCACAGTTGTGTAGAAGCGAAGCATTGGACGACTCCAAGGTAAGCCACCTAGAGAAACGTTCTGAGAAAGCGTTACTTTCCAAGCGTTCTCTTCACCGTCGTCATCGTAATCAACCATACCGTAGCCAGCCTCTAGCCATGTAGAGTGAACATCATCCCATTGGTATTGTGGACGAACGATACCCGCGTATTCCGTGTTCTCGCGATCTAAGTCTGAGCCAGAGTTGTCTTTGTACGACACTAAGTAATCAATGATGAAGTTGTCAGTTGCTGCGTAGCTACCTTCAACACTTGCGTACAAAGTTTGGTAGTCACCTTTAAGTTCAAATACCGATGAATCCGCACCGTCACCGTATTTCACTATTAATCGGTTAGAATCGCCTAAGCCTAACGTCGCACCTACCAAGTAAGCCGTTTCATCACTGACTTTAGTACCTGCAGTCACCACTTTTTCCGTTAAACCTGTATCTTGATCGATTACGTACTCAGTAGAGCTTGCTGTATCCGCTTCGCTCGACGCAAAACCGTAGTTCGCGTAGAAATCTAGGTTACCAATACCAGCGTCAATGCTGTGTAGTTTCGCGGTCACAGCGTATCGACCGTTGTCATTCACTAGGCCGCCTTTCACTTGACCGACAAAGCCCATATCTAGCTTAGCGCCACCGAAATCTAGGTTGTTAAAACCTGCACCTTGACCATCGTGCGTCATCCAGAAGTAATCATTCAAACCTTGTTGCGGGCGTTGATGGAAGTCGCGACCAGCCCACATATAAAGTTCTGGTTGGCTTTCAAATACGTTAGTTACACCTGCGTACATTTTTTTCATACTCAGGCCGCCGTCGTCAGCCCAAGCGTCTGCTTCCCAGTGGTCAGCCATGAATACGATGTCCCAAATCGCACCATTGTCAGCTTCGAATAGCTTAGCTAGCTGAACCTCACCACCATTGGCTTCGTTACCTAAACGACCGACAGAACGACCTGTTGTACCGATGTCTACGTAACGTTCATCACCGCTCTTGTAGTGAGCGCCGTAACGAGCATAACCAGAGAAGACGATGCCATCTGGCACCTTAGTTTCAGCCGTTAAAACCGCGGGTTGTTGATCGTTAATATAATCAATATCAACAACCTTAGATTCTAACTCTTGAATTCGTTTTTCTAGTGCTTCGATATTAGTATCAGCAGCAAAAGAAGAGAGTGAAGCAAGCGAAGCCGCCACTGCGACCGTTATTGGCAAAAGCTTAAATTTTTGCATTGTAATTCCCTATTATTTTTTTGAGTTTTCATCGAACAGGGAAATATTAAGCAATGAAAGCGTTGAAAAGTTGGTTGCTGTTCACACTGATAAACCAGCCTAAATACCATGAAACTTTTAGAGTTATCACCAGAAATGGTTATTTATTTACAATCAGATAGATAGACGTAAAAATCCGTAACAATACAGCTTGAAATCGCTTTCATTTCATCAGTAATGGCGGGGTCTATCACGGAAAAGAGTGTGGTGGAGCGAGGAAAATATGGTGAAATTTTGATTGGTTTTCGTAAATATGAAAAGCCTCAAGATCTAAGGCAGATTTTGAGGCTTTTTGGATTGAGTCAAATACCCAGTTATCTAAAATTAAGTATTTTCTAGATTGAATCTAGGGACTCTATTCCCATATTGAACAGGGTAAATGCGTAGATATCAGCAGTGAGATCGATAGCTTTACTCAGCGGCATACCTGCCCCATGCCCTGCATTGACGTCAATACGGATCATCACTGGCACGCCACCTTCATGCTTATCTTGCAGCTCTGCAATGAATTTATAAGAGTGAGCAGGTACCACGCGGTCATCATGATCAGCTGTAGTAACCAATGTCGCAGGATAGTCCGTGCCGCGCACCACATTATGAACCGGAGAATAACCAAGCAGATATTCGAACATCTCTTTGTTTTGCGCGGATGTGCCATAGTCGTACGCCCAACCTTCGCCAGACGTGAATGTGTGGTAACGCAACATGTCCAACACCCCAACCGCAGGCAGAGCCACTTGGAACAGCTCTGGCCTTTGTGTCATACAAGCACCCACAAGCAAACCACCGTTAGAACCGCCGCGGATCGCTAACTTATCACTGCTGGTGTAGTTTTTTTCGATTAAGAACTCCGCAGCAGCAATGAAGTCATCAAATACATTCTGTTTTTGTTGTTGTGTACCGGCTTTGTGCCACGCCTTACCGTATTCGCCACCACCACGTAAGTTTGGCACCGCATATACGCCACCCAGTTCTAGCCAACTGCCCACAGTGCCCGAGAAAGAAGGCGTTAGGCTAACGTTAAAGCCACCATAGGCGTACAACATGGTTGGATTATTGCCGTCTAACACTAATCCCTTCTTGTAAGAGATAAGCATCGGAACCTTGGTGCCATCCTTTGAGGTATAGAAGACTTGTTTAGACTCAAATTGATCCGACTCAAACGGAGACTCAGAGCGTTGGTAGATTTTAGAGCTTCCAGATTCAACATCAAAAGAGAAAATTGTTGGCGGCGTAACATAGTTGGTAAAGGTGTAATAAAGCTGAGATTGCTCGTTTTTTCCACCTAAGCCACTGGCCGTTCCCAGCCCAGGCAAATGAATGTCACGAACTAGGTTACCTTGGTAATCCAACTGCTCAACCTTAGACACCACATCCACCATGTAGTGAGCAAACAAGTAGCCACCACCCGTGCTGATATCCAATGGCTGTGGCTTTTCAGGGATGATTTCGAGCCATTTCCCATCGTGAGTATCAAAGCTCACCACCTTGCCATTAGGCGCATCAAGATTTGTGTATAGAATGAAGGTCTCATCTTGGTTATCAATGAGATAAGTGTCGCTATCCACATGATCAATCAACGTATTCAGCTTTTGTTCTGGTGAATTTAAATCGATATAGAACAGTCTGTTACCCGATGTCGACTCTCGCCCTAGAATGATCAAGTAACGGTCGTCTTCGGTGGTGTAACCCGACACATAGCGGTGCTGCTCGGCGTTATTCTCACCAAAAACCACTTTGTCGTTGGCTTGCTCTGTACCCAACTCATGGAAGTAAAGTTTGTGCTGTTCGGTACGTGCAGAAAGCTGGCTGCCGTCTGGCTTGTCGTAACTAGAGTAATAAAAGCCGCGATTACCTAACCAAGAAATACCGGTAAATTTCGCGTCAGTGATTTCGGCTTCGAGCTGTTGTTTGGTCTCGGTATCGATAACAAAAATCTTGCGCCAGTCGCTACCACCCACTGAAATACTGTACGCCACTAGGCTGTAATCTTTAGAAAACGACACCGAACCCAGTGATGTGGTGCCATCTTCCGAGAAAGTGTTCGGATCTAGGAAAATTTCTTCTTGTTGCCCTTCTTTGTGACGATAGAGAATGCTGTGATTCTGCAGGCCATCGTTCTTATAGAAATAAGTGTAATCTCCTCGTACAAACGGCTGCGAGCTCTTTTTATAGTCTTGTGCTTTCGCTAATCGCTCTCGCAGGTCATCGCGATACGGAATTTGAGCAAGGTAATCGAACGTGACTTCATTTTGGCTCGCCACCCACTGCGCAGTTTCGTCACTTCTGTCGTCTTCTAACCAGCGATAAGGGTCTTCAACTATTTGATCAAAATAGTCATCGCTGACGATCTGTTTGTTGGTGACTGGATATTGATACTCTTTTAAATAGCTCATCGTGATCCTTATTAAAAATAATGTGAAATCGTCAGGTAACGCGTTCTGATGTGTTCAATCAATAACTTAATCTTGTTCGGTGGCTGACGAGTGAACGGGTACACTGCATAGATGCCCAGTTTTTTGCCTACTAAATCAGGGAAGATGTCCACCAGCTGACCATTGCGAATATCGTGATACACCAGACAACGTGGCACGTACGCAACACCATGACCGCCCAAAGCGGCTTTTCTTAATGCCGTCGCATTATCGGTAGAGAAAGAGCCAGAGACGCGCACTATGTATTTATCGTTATCGGTAAAGCCATCTTTGCTATGCAGAAATTGCCATTCACTGGCACCCGTTGTTTGATAAGCGTATTGCAGACAATTGTGCTCAACCAAATCCTTGGGCTGCATCGGCTTACCATTCTTGGCGATATAAGACGGAGAAGCACATACCACCCATTGAGAGTCCAAGATATGACGGGCAATTAAGCTGGAGTCTTCCAAGTAGCCAGTTCTAATCACTAAGTCGAGGCCATCATCAACCAGATCCACAAAGCGATTGTTAAGAGACATATCGACCGTTAAACCTGGGTGCATATTACAAAACTCGGCAACAGCGTCTGCCAGAATCAAATCTCCGGAGATAGTAGGCACTGACATTTTGATATGACCACTAACATTTTCACCAAAGCCTGAAACTGCGTCCATAGCCTCTTGAGCCGCCTGCTTCACATTTTTGGCTCCGTGTAACATTGCCTTACCCGCCTCGGTAAGCGTCAATTTACGCGTGGTTCGATATAATAGCTGCACGCCAATCTCTTCTTCCAAACGCGCAATTCTCTTACTAACTACCGAATTTGTAAGGTTATTTTGTTCTGCCACCTTACTAAAACTGCCCAGCTCTACTACCTGTGAAAACAGGATCAAATCGTCTGCTCGCATTTGATTATGCCAATTTTGGAATTAATTATTTTCATTATTTCCCTATATCAATAAAAAATAAAGGGGTAAATTCACGCCAAATTAACAAAACAATTACAAAAACAGCTTTTGCAATCACATCGGTTACAAATAAAGCGACTCTAATTACAACAATTGAATCCATGAGATTCAGATTACACCTACAAACTAATGACGTGTTATTCACTTCAAACATGAACGTTTGAAAACAAGTACGAGGAAGTACCCATGAGTGAAACTCTACTAGCTTTATTGGCCTTTTCGCCAATAGTTGTTGCAGCGATTCTGCTGGTTGGCCTTAACTGGCCTGCAAAAAAAGCGATGCCCGTGGCATTTGCATTAACCGTTGCTATCGCCCTATTCGCATGGGATATGTCTAGCACTCGCGTGCTGGCTTCAGTATTCCAAGGCTTCGGCATTACCGTGTCGGTTCTCTGGATTGTGTTTGGCGCCATCTTCTTATTAAACACTTTGAAACACACCGGAGCTATCACCACCATCCGCAACGGATTTACTGACATATCAGCAGACCGTCGTGTACAAGCGATCATCATTGCTTGGTGTTTTGGTTCATTCATTGAAGGGGCATCTGGCTTCGGCACACCCGCTGCAATCGCCGCTCCATTGTTGGTTGCCATTGGCTTCCCAGCGTTAGCTGCGGTACTGATGGGCATGATGATTCAATCTACGCCGGTATCGTTCGGCGCGGTGGGTACGCCTATCATTGTTGGCGTAAACAAAGGTTTGGATACGCACAACATCGGTGAAAGCCTGATTGCCAATGGTTCAACATGGGATGCTTACCTACAACAGATCACATCAAGTGTTGCAATCATCCACGCCTGCGTTGGTGTGATGATTCCTGTATTGATGGCGATGATGCTGACTCGCTTCTTCGGTAAGAACAAAAGCTGGACTGAAGGTCTTGATATCCTGCCATTCGCACTGTTCGCAGGTGCCGCTTTCACCATTCCTTACGCACTAACGGGTGTTTTCCTCGGTGCTGAGTTCCCATCGCTGATTGGTGGTTTGGTTGGCCTTGCTATTGTTGTAACAGCAGCAAAACGTGGCTTCCTAGTCCCTAAATCAAAATGGGATTTTGAGAGTGAAGACAAGTGGCCAGCAGAATGGCTAGGTTCTTTGAAAATCGATCTAGATGACACTCATTCAAACAGTAAGCAAGGTCATAAGAAAATGAGTATGGCGATGGCATGGGCACCTTACGTGCTGCTCGCTGTCACTCTCGTTGCTAGCCGTGTGAGCCCTGAGTTCAAAGGCCTACTTAAGAGCGTTAGCCTTTCTTTCAGCAACATCCTTGGCGAGACAGGCGTAAGCACAGCGATTCAACCTCTGTATCTACCTGGCGGTATCTTGGTCTTCGTCGCACTGGTTGCTGTTCTCATGCAATCACGCAGCGCAACACCACTGGCTAAAGCTTTTGGTGAGTCGAGCAAGACTCTAATAGGCGCTGGCTTTGTGTTGGTGTTCACCATCCCAATGGTTCGTATCTTCATTAACTCTGGCGTGAACGGCGCTGATTTAGCAAGTATGCCAGTAACAACGGCCAACTTTGCAGCTGACCTAGTCGGCGGCGCATTCCCAGCGTTAAGTGCAACGGTTGGTGCGTTAGGTGCCTTCATTGCAGGTTCGAACACCGTTTCAAACATGATGTTCAGCCAGTTCCAATTCGAAGTAGCACAAACTCTGTCTATCTCTAGTGCTGTGGTTGTTGCTCTGCAAGCCGTTGGTGCTGCAGCAGGTAACATGATTGCGATTCACAACGTGGTAGCCGCATCGGCGACCGTAGGCTTGTTAGGACGCGAAGGCGCAACACTACGTAAGACTATCATCCCAACGTTCTACTACTTGGTGATGACCGGAATCATCGGCCTCGTGGTTATCTACGGCTTCAAAATGACAGACGCACTTATGTAAACCATAAGTCGTTACAAAAGCACTTGGCGTTAATACTCAATTCCCCGACTGCAACACCGTCTAATAAGACAGTTGATGAGTTTCGGAATGGATACTAAAACACATCAACACCCTCGGGTATTAACGCCATTTTATTGCTTCTCTGTTTCACCGTTAGAGAACAAACGAACACTGACTTTCAAGAATTAAAGCAGCCCAAGCCAAGCTCTCATAGAAGGGCAACATCCCAAGAATTTAGGACTGAAATTATGATCATATCCGCATCGACTGATTACCGCGCCGCAGCAAAAGCGAAATTACCACCGTTTCTTTTCCACTATATTGACGGCGGTTCTTACGGTGAACATACCCTACGCCGCAACACGGCCGATCTTGCAGAGATCGCGCTCAAACAGCGTGTCCTCAATGACATGTCGGACCTAAATTTAGAAACCGAGTTGTTTGGTGAAAAGCTCGCGATGCCGATTGCCTTAGCACCCGTTGGTCTAACAGGCATGTACGCACGACGTGGCGAAGTACAAGCTGCAAAAGCCGCAGACAATAAAGGCATCCCTTTTACGATGTCGACCGTATCTGTATGCCCGATTGAAGAAGTCGCACCTAAGATTGAGCGCCCAATGTGGTTCCAACTTTACGTGCTAAAAGATCGCGGCTTCATGAAGAACGTATTGGAACGTGCCAAAGCGGCAGGCGTGACAACACTGGTCTTCACGGTGGATATGCCTGTACCTGGCGCTCGCTACCGTGACATGCACTCAGGAATGAGCGGCCCAAATGCAGCAATTCGTCGTGTATTCCAATCGATGCGTCATCCTAGTTGGGCGGTTGATGTTGGTCTGTTGGGTAAACCACACGATCTTGGCAATATCTCTACTTACCGAGGTTCTCCAACCAAACTGGAAGACTACATCGGTTGGTTGGGTGACAACTTCGACCCGTCGATTTCATGGAAAGACCTAGAGTGGATCCGTGATTTCTGGGACGGCCCGATGGTCATCAAAGGCATTCTTGATGAAGAAGATGCAAAAGACGCCGTAAGATTTGGTGCAGACGGTATCGTAGTTTCAAACCACGGCGGTCGTCAGCTTGATGGCGTTCTATCAAGTGCTAAAGCACTGCCTGCAATTGCAGACGCAGTAAAAGGCGACACTAAGATTCTGGTCGACTCTGGTATTCGTACTGGCTTAGATGTAGTTCGCATGATGGCGATGGGCGCAGACTGTACCTTGCTTGGTCGCTCTTTCGTCTACGCGTTAGCAGCGCAAGGACAAGCAGGTGTTGAGAACCTACTCGACCTTTACGACAAAGAGATGCGCGTTGCGATGACTCTAACTGGCGCCAAGACAATCAAAGACTTAACTCGTGATTCTCTGGTGGGGCTAGATTAAACCTCAACGACTTAGGTTCGGATTCGGACTAATGCTTTGGTCTACTTAGACTGAAGTTCAATCGGTGTCACAGCAATTCCACTGCCGTTGTGACACCGTTTAAGCACTGGAAAATAAAATAAAAAGCTAGGGCGTGTTGATCTTTCGAGCTGATTTTTGCAGCGAGTTGCTGGGTATTTATACAAGGCTGAGGCGCCGATGTGTAGCTAGCCTACATGAGAAGCCGATAACGTAGTAGAAATGGCCAGCAAACGCTGCCCGAAGGGTTCAGCTAAAAGCGTTTTACTCTTTGTTGAGGGGGATTTGCTTAGAGTGACTAGGCTACTTCCCCCTCGCCGCGATTAAAACGCTTTTATCTCGAACAAAATTTAACCACGAAAGGTCAACACGCCCTGATCAGTGCCAAATAAGAAGCACAAGGAAGCAAAGATGGAGACAACCACATCCCATGAGCGAGTAATAGACGCACAAGCTTATCAGCAGCTTGAAGCGATACTGGCTCAAAAAATAGAAACAGAACGCATTGTCACGCAAGAGGCAAAGCGATTGGCTTACGGCACCGATGCGAGTTTCTATCGCTTGGTGCCGAAAATGGTTCTAAGGCTCAAGAACTTAGACGAAGTCATATTCACCATTCAAAGTTGTCGCGAACTCGGTATTCATTTTACCTTTCGCGCCGCGGGCACCAGCCTGTCAGGGCAAGCGGTTTCAGACTCGGTACTCATCACACTGACCGACGACTGGCGCGGCCACGAAATCGTCGACAACGGCAATCAGATCATCCTTCAACCGGGTGTGATTGGTGCAGATGCCAACAAATACCTTGCCCCTTTCCAACGTAAAATCGGCCCAGATCCAGCCTCTATCAATACCTGTAAAATCGGTGGTATTGCAGCGAACAACGCCAGTGGCATGTGTTGTGGTACTGCGCAAAACTCGTACCGCACCGTTGAGAGCATGAAAATCGTATTGAGTGATGGCTCCCTGCTTGATACGGCTGATAACGCAAGTGTTGAGGCATTCAAGCAATCACACAAAGAACTGTTTGAAGGCATTGTTGAATTACATCAACAGACAGCGTCAAACCAAGAACTTGCAGACAGAATCCGCCACAAATACCGCCTCAAAAACACTACGGGCTACGCTCTGAATGCATTGGTCGATTACCACGACCCAATCGAAATCATTAAACACCTGATGATCGGTTCTGAAGGCACGCTAGGCTTCATCGCTGAGATTACCTACAACACGGTGATCGAACATCCGAACAAAGCTTCGGCTCTGTTGGTGTTTGCCGACATCGAACAAGCCAGTAAAGCCGTTACTACGCTATCAAAAACACCCGTTGCTGCGGTTGAATTGATGGATGGCAGAGCACTGCGTTCAGTGGCGGATAAACCGGGTATGCCTGCATTTATGCCAAGCTTGGACTTAGAAGCCGCGGCGATTTTGGTTGAATCACACGCCAGCTCCCAGCCGGACTTAGATTTACAATGTAAATCAATTTTGGGTGCACTAACTGAGTACACGATTGTTGAATCGGTGCCTTTCACTTCCGATCCAAAGACAGTCGCAACCCTATGGGGCATTCGAAAAGGCATGTTCCCTGCGGTTGGAGCCGTTCGTGAAGTTGGCACTACCGTTATCATCGAAGACGTGGCTTTTCCTGTCGAAAACCTTGCTAATGGTATTCGAGAGCTGCAAGAGCTGTTCGATAAATACGACTACAGCGAAGCGATTATTTTTGGTCACGCCCTCGAAGGCAACCTGCACTTTGTGTTTACTCAAGGTTTTGACAGCCAAACAGAAATTGATCGCTACGGCGGTTTCATGGATGACGTTGCCGAACTGGTCGCGGTGAAATACCAAGGTTCACTGAAAGCAGAACATGGCACTGGCCGTAATATGGCGCCTTATGTCGAATTGGAATGGGGCAAAGATGGCTACGCCTTGATGCAACAGATCAAAGCCTTGTTTGATCCAGAAAGACTGCTCAACCCCGGCGTTATTATTAACGACAATCCAAATTCACACATAACGAATTTGAAGCCAATGCCTGCTGCTGACGACCTTGTCGACCGCTGTATTGAATGTGGCTTCTGCGAGCCTGTTTGTCCGTCTCGTACCTTAACCCTATCGCCTCGCCAACGTATCGTGCTGTACCGCGAGTTACAACGCCGCCGTGCTGCAGGTGAAGAAATAGAAGCAAGCGAACTAGAGAAAACCTTCGAATATCAAGGTATCGATACCTGCGCTGCAACCGGCCTGTGTGCCGAGCGTTGCCCAGTGGGAATCAACACCGGTGATTTGATTAAGAAGCTTCGTATTGCCAAGTACGAGAAATTTACGCCAATCGCTAAGTGGACAGCGGATCATTTCTCGACCACCACTAAACTGACTAAGGCTGGCCTCAAAACCAACCAAGTGGCGAGCAAAGTATTGGGCGCAAACACAGTCGGCAAGCTAACCAACGGCTTGCGCTCAATAACTAAAGGCGCGACACCAGTTTGGATGCCGGAGATGCCACAATCCAATAGCCACTCGCTAGTCTCATCACCAGTGACGGCAGAAAACTCAAGCAATCATAAGAAGGTGGTTTACCTCCCTTCCTGTGCAAGTCGCACCATGGGACAACAAAGCGATGCGGGCGACCAACGTCCTCTAACTGAAGTGACCATGTCTTTGCTTAACAAAGCAGGATTTGAGGTGATTCTTCCGAAGAAGCTAGATGACCAATGTTGTGGCATGCCTTACGACAGCAAAGGGATGATCGATTTAGCCCAATCTAAAGCTCAACAGCTCGAAGAAGTGTTGTGGCAGGCCAGTCGTCAGGGTGAATACCCAGTCTTAATGGATACTAGCCCATGTGCTAAACGCAGTATTGAACAGTTCACCAAACCGTTAGAGGTACTAGAGCCGACAGGGTTTGTGAACCAATACTTGCTTGAGCACCTGACACTTGAGCCACTGCAAGAAACCGTGATGCTGCATGTGACTTGTAGCTCTCGTCGAATGGGCTTGGAAGGCGCGATGTTGAGCCTTGCTAAAGCCTGTACCGAAGAAGTCATCGTTCCTGAGCATATTCAATGCTGTGGTTGGGCGGGTGATAAAGGTTTTACCACTCCAGAACTGAATGAGGCGGCGGTACACCCACTCAAAGAACAAGTACCGAGCAACTGCACTCGCGGCTTTAGTAACAGCCGAACCTGTGAGATCGGTTTGTCGCATCACAGTGGCATTCCGTATCAATCCATCTTGTACTTGGTGGACGAAGTGGCGCAGTAGCTTCACTCTTAGTACAGAGCAATTTGCTCTCACTTAAAACAAAAATGGCAGCCCAGTCAGGCTGCCATTTCTTTATTCGTTTGTTCGAAAGATGCTACTTAACTGGATGTTGATGAGCTAACCGTTATTAAGCTAGATATTACAAAGCTAAGCGCATCAACTCTTCTGGCGAGTAGTGTTCTGCTTCTGCACCTTTGGCGATTAAGTCGATCACTTGAAATTCGCTCATGTCACCAAACTCTTTGGTTAAGTAATCACGAAACGCTTTCTCATTCGGCCATTTACCTCGCACGATATAGCCCTCTTCTTTGTCAAAATCTTCCGTTTCAAAGAATGAAAAGTCCGTCATACCAATATTGTGGCAATACAAAACGAGATACATAATTTTTCCTCAAAAATGGGGTTACTAATAAAAACTCACTGGCAGATAGAAATCAAGCTCAAACACTTCATCACTGTTGAGAAAATGATTCTGATGATAATGCACATACGCGGGAGTCGAGCGCTGTTTGAAACCAGAAGCAGGTAACCATTTTTCTAATACCATACTGATCTGTGGTAGCAGTTCACCATAACGGCCATTCAGTCGAAATACCGCGTGTAACCCACCCGGAATCACCATCTGGTTCACAACACTGCGATACTTAATCGGCTCATCAATCGCGATACACGCCACATAGCGGCACTGGTCCATTTCCACCCAAGCAGGGTTTGAGTGATGCAAACCAAATTGGCTCGAAAAGTCACGCTGTTCTGAGTTCGCCCACGCTTTCAATATCAACCACGCGTTGCGAATAGAACGGTTATAACCCGTATGTCGAACATAAGCCGCCATTCGCTCCGGTGTTTCAACGATCTTCGGTTCAGGTAACACTCGCTGCGCTACGTTCAAATAACCCGCCGCTACTTCGGGATCTTTCAAATAGGGTTTTTCTGCTATCTGTAAGTCGTGTTTACGCCATTCTCCCGGTGACATGTTAAAGGTCGCTTTGAATGCTCGGCTAAATGAAGACACCGAACTAAAGCCACATTTACTAGCAATCTCTACCACTGACGACGTGGTATCGAACATCAATTGATTGGCTGCATACTCCATTCGAGTGCGTCGAATGTACTGATGTAGCGACTCCCCAACCACGCTTTTAAAGGTGCGATGAAAATGTTGCTCTGAATAAGCCGCAATCTCGGAGAGCGCTTTTGCCGACAGAGGTTGGCTGATGTCTTGATGAATATGGAACAAAACATCATTGATTCGGGATAAGTGTTGTCGTGACATCGTTTAAATAGCATAAATGGACATGTTTAAGAGCATAAACGGACACGCTAGTTTTTACAATTGCCGTGTAATATCAAGCGATAGAATAAAAACGATAAAAGACGAGACACAACACATGGAAATCGCACAGTCATTACAACAGATTCAATCTTCATACATTCGAGAGATCCTAGCAGCCGCAAGCGATCCAAATGTTATTTCGTTGGCCGGTGGTTTACCCGATGCGAAAACATTCCCTATCGATTTAATGAAGCCTACGCTAGAAAACCTAGCGAACATGCCTGAAGTTTTCCAATACGGTTCGACCGCAGGTTATGGCCCGTTGCTTGATCACCTAACACAAAGCTACCAATTGCCAGAATCTCACACGGCAATGATCTGTACAGGTTCTCAGCAAGGTTTGGATTTGATTGCGCGTGCGTATGTTGACCCGGGTGATGTGGTTGTGATGGAAGCGCCAAGCTACTTAGGTGCGATGCAGGTGTTTGGCCTAGTTCAAGCAAACATCGCTACCGTGTCTCAAACTGAATTTGGCCCAAATCTAGACGAACTAGAAACCTGCTTTGCACAGCAATCACCGAAAATGTTCTATGCCGTGCCTGATTTCCACAACCCAACAGGTGTGTGCTGGGCAACAGAAACTCGTCAAAAAGTCGCTGAACTGTGCATCAAATACAACGTGGCATTCATTGAAGATGCACCATACCGTGAGCTACGTTTCACCGGTACAGAACTACCGTTGGTTTCTTCGTTCTGCCCTGACAACTCTATCGTTCTTCGTTCATTCTCTAAAATTGCATCGCCAGGTTTACGTATTGGCGCGGTAACAGGTAAACGCAGCTACCTTGAGCCATTAATCAAAGTAAAACAAGGCGCTGACTTGCACTCAAGTGTACCCATGCAAGCGCTGCTTGTCGGTCTTCTAAAACATGAAGACTTTGGCGTACACATGGAAAACATTCGCACCTTGTACAAGTCTCGTTATGAAGTGCTGTTTTCAGAGCTAGAAAAACAGCTGCCTACTGACTGTGTATTAAAATCCGTTGATGGCGGAATGTTCATTTGGGTTGAAATCCCAGAGTGCGATACCTTCGAATTAGCTAAGACTCTGCTATCGAATGGCGTAGCGGTAGTACCAAGCCCAGTATTCTATCCAAAGGCTGATGAAGCTAAAGCTGCACTGCGCTTAAACTTCACCAACGCCAACCCAGAAGAATTAACAGAAGCGGTAAAACGCTTAGCGGAAGTACTTAACCAAGCGTAATCGCTGATTAAGTCAGACAGATTCAATACCAAGGCCCTGCTGTTTTTACAGCAGGGCCTTTTGGTTTGGGAATACATGTTGTAATTCGAACCTGATAAAACAGTTTTGTTGAATTTCCTAGCCCATAAACCACATAAATAGAAATGATAAATAGCCCTACTTTTGGTTGGTTTTTGTCCATCCTTGGCTTGGTTATACTGCGGCGGATTTTAATAAGCCAATATGGGCAAACCTGAGTAAATTAAACTCAGTCTGTATCATAAAAGGCAACCGCTCTGGATTTACGTTCCAGCTCGCAGAAAGGAAAAACCATGTCTCAATATGTTGTATGTGCTCTGTATAAATTCGTAGCACTTGATGATTACCAAGAAATTCGCCAACCACTCACTGACGTGTTAGAAACCAACCAAATCCGCGGTACTTTGCTACTTGCGAGTGAAGGTATCAACGGCACCGTTGCAGGTAAGCGCGAATCTATCGACGCTCTTCTTCAATGGTTCAAACAAGATTCTCGTTTGGCTGATGTTGTTTACAAAGAGTCGTTCAACGAAGAACAACCATTCAACCGCACCAAGGTTAAGCTTAAGAAAGAGATCGTAACCATGGGCGTTGAGGGTATCGACCCACGCCACGTTGTTGGCACTTACGTGAAACCAAACGAGTGGAACGCTCTGATTTCTGATCCTGATGTAATTCTGGTTGATACCCGTAACGACTACGAAGTGGACATCGGCACATTCAAAAATGCTGTAAACCCAAACACAGAAACCTTCCGTGAATTCCCTCAGTACGTTGAAGAAAATCTTGATCCTAAGAAGCACAAGAAAGTTGCGATGTTCTGTACTGGCGGTATTCGTTGCGAAAAATCAACAGCCTACATGAAAGAGCAAGGCTTTGATGAGGTTTACCACCTTGAAGGCGGCATTCTTAAGTACCTAGAAGAAGTACCAGAAGAAGAGAGCATGTGGGAAGGCGACTGCTACGTATTTGATGGCCGTGTTGCAGTAAACCACCAGCTAGAAAAGAGCGGCTACGATGTGTGTAACGCTTGTCGTCTGCCAATCACTGACGAAGACAAAGCCTCTGAGCACTTCGAGAAAGGCGTAAGCTGCCCTAAATGTGTTGATAAGCACAGCGACGAGCAAAAAGCCCGTTTCCGTGAACGTGAAAAGCAAGTTCAATTGTCGAATGCTCGTGGCGAAACCCACGTAGGCGGCGATGCTGCTCACCTTATCGATCAACGTAAGAAAGAGAAGCTTGCACACAAAGAGCAGCAACGCTCTGGCAAGAAAGCGAAGTAAACGCTCTGCTTTAAACTCTTAGGATTCTAAACATATAACTATAAATAGTTAGCTATATACATACAAAAGGGCGCAAGTTCGAAGATGATTCCTCGAGTTTGTGCCCTTTTTTGATCGCTTTACGGCTTTGTGTTTTGAACCACATTTCTTTCGATAAATTGCTTCTATACTGTCAGGGCGTGTTGACCTTCCGCGGTTGGATTTTGTTCGAGATAAACGCGTTTTAATCGCGGCGAGGGAGAAGTAGCCTAGTCATTCTAAGCAAATCTCCCTTAACAAAGAGTAAAACGCTTTTAGCCGAACCCTTCGGGCAGCGTTTGCTGGTTATTTCTACTACGTTATCGGCCTCTCATGTAGGCTAGCTACACATCAAAGCCTCTGCCTTGTAGAAATACCCAGCAATTCGCCGCAAAAACAAGCTCGAAAGATCAACACGCCCTAAAAATCCGACTAGAGAGGAAGTGCCAATGCTCAATGAAAACCATGCCTTTATCTTAGATTTCCCAGATCTTAAATTAGACATTGTTCAGCTCAACCACGACGACGAAAAATTCAAAGCAGACATGCAAAAATACCACCAACTCGACTACGACATCCGTCAGCTAGAAATCTCTGGCAGCCCTATCGATGACGACAGCATGCACAACCTCAAAGTAGAACGCATGGAGCTAAAAGACTCGCTACACAAACAGCTCACGCGCCATCACGCGCTTAAGATCGTATAGAAAAATCAATCCGATACTGTATTCTAAGCCATGCACTACGCATGGCTTTTTGGTTTCATAACAGCGCAAATCTAAGCTAATTCGGCTTCTTCAATTATGTTACTGTTTGCTTATTCGAAAGCGTTTGATAAGGAAGTGAGCAGAGTGACAATAGAAGAAGAGAACATACAATTCCAGCTCGTTTCAAATCTCGAATTCGAAGAACTGTTTGCGTGTGTTAAGCAAGGGCTTTTCATACACGTTGATAGCGTTTTCGGATGGGATGACGACTTCCAACGTCAACGACTTTTAAACGAGTACAATCCCTCTTGGTTTCATTGGGTATACCTAGGAAAACAAAGGGTTGGACTTGTGTGTTTTAAGCCTTATGACAACGCATACCATGTTCACCTTCAGATCATTTCCCATCAATACCAAGATCAGTCTATTGGTAAAAAAGTCATGTCACGCATCCACGAAAAAGCCCATCAAGAGCAACGAAACCAAGTCACTCTGTCGAGCTTTAGAAGTAACACCCGCGCCATCAGTTTTTATCAAGCGCTTGACTACCAAATTGTTGATGATAGTGATACTAATTTCGTGGGGATGACTCTCTATTTAAACTAGAAGCGACTTCGCTAATTAAACGCTCTCGCCACTCGCCCTTTGCTGCTCAATTCGTAATGGCCAATATAAGCTGGGATAAATACCGATTGCCCTTTGGTGAGGGTTAAGTGCTCGCCTTTCTGACTCATTAGCACTAGGTCATCATCTATTGCCATTAAAATTTCAGCGCCACTTGTGATAACTTCTTCTTGATGAGGACGATGAAAGATATTGAAATTGAAGTCACTGACCGGGATATCATAACAATCACATTTACCCAGTTTTGATGGCTCTAACAACAAGCCTTCGAACGGAATTGGCGTGAATTTTGTGCAGGCGACTAACTCAGCGACATCAATGTGTTTTGGCGTTAAACCTGCTCGTAGCACGTTGTCTGAATTTGCCATAATCTCAAGCCCGGTACCTTTAATGTAAGCGTGCGGAGTGTTCGCATTCAAATACATCGCTTCACCTGGCTTTAGTGTGATCAAGTTAAGCAGCAGAACACAAAACAGACCGATATCGTTCGGGTACTGATGGCTAAGTTCAATGATCAATGCAAATTCTGTTTGATCTTGGTGAGCGGCTGCGTAAGTCAGAAGTTGCTCTAGTGCTTGATGTTTACATTGGTCATTAAGCGTTAATAGATCACGGAAAAACGCTTCTAAACCTAGAGAGTTAAGGTGGGTCCCAAACTCTTCAATCAAGCCAGCGAGCACGCTAGAGTCTAATCTTCTGAACAAACCTAATATTTCGTTAAATTCTCGAAAGCCATTCATCGCTTGGTATTCAGTGATCGCGTAAACCAATTCAGGTTTATGGTTAGAGTCTTTGTAATTACGATGCCCTGCAGTCAGAGGGATTCCTGCTTGCTCCTCTCTCGCAAAGCCTAACTCGGCTTGGTGCTTGTTTGGGTGGACCTGGACCGATAGCGCTTTTTCCGCTGCCAAGATCTTAAACAAGAACGGCAGTTCACCGAACTCCTGCGCAATATCAGTAGATAAATAAGCGGGTTTATTCTTGTTAATCAGCTCAGAGAGAGGCACCAAATGTTGGTCAAGCTTAACCATTGAGCAACCTTTTGGATGCGCTCCCATCCAAACTTCCGCTTGCGGCTCTTGTGACTCATTCTTAAAGCCAAACAGTTCACGTATCGAAGAAATACTCCCCCATGCATAATTTTGGATGGTGTTTTCCATTGGGAAAAATGAGTATTCTGAGAAGTGGCTGAGTGACATGGCGTTTTCCGTAGTGAGCCCTTTGAACACAATTCAGAGAGCTAATTTCTAATAACGTAAATAATTAGAAAGACTACAGAGAGCAGCTAGAACCCACATGAGATGAGGTCTTAGACGCAATAGGAAAAATTCTTAGAAACAGGTGAGAACCATGAAAAGCGTGAAAAGAGTCACATTTGAATGCTACGTATAAAAAACGCTGAAGATAGGGTAGCTGCATAATAACCAGAGGACCATTAGCAGCTATCTTATTTACGAAGAAATCCCTTAAAAGCCAGAGCGAACCTCTGCACTTTTCTGAGGCGATTGGGCTTGTAGGAAAGGCAGTAGCAGCAAGCCAATAACGGCCGCACAAGTCGAGATGGTAATGAAGAACCCACTCCAACCATAAGTTTCTAGAACGAGCGCTAATGGGTAGCCAGAAAGTGCTGCACCCATATAGGCAAATAAGCCAACAAAGCCTGTCGCAGCTCCTGCGGAGTCTTTATGTGAGCATTCCGCGGCAGCCATACCTATTAGCATTTGAGGGCCAAACACAAAAAAGCCTACACAAAACAGCCCAGCCGCTTGAAACACAAAGTTGGTTAGAGGCATAAGCCATAAAGCGGATACCGAGAGGAAGATACCAATCGCGAACAGGATATTCATGGGACCACGGTTACCACCAAACAGCCTATCCGATCCCCATCCAGCAACAAGTGAACCAACGAAACCGCCAATCTCAAACAGAGACAACGCAGCGTTGGCGTTTATCAAACTATAATCGTGCTCTTCGGTGAGATATAAATTGCCCCAGTCGTTAACTGCCGTTCTTACGATGTAAACCAACACATAGCTAAAGGCGAGCAGCCAAATGTACTTATTGCTGAACACATAGGCTTTCAGGATCTCTCGATAGCTTAACCCTTGCCCATGGCTCTCTTGCGCCAATTCTAGATGGTCATTGCGCCACTTCCCTACCGTCGGAAGCCCCATGGTCGTGGGCTTATCACGTAAGCGTAAACAGACGATAAGACCAATAAAAACACCAATCACACCCGGCCATATGAACCCAGATCGCCAACTGTATTGGAGAGTTAGATAGCCGACGAGAATAGGAATCAATGCCCCACCAACGTTGTGTGCTGTATTCCATATAGCCCAGCGAAAGCCTCTTTCGGAGCGAGAATACCAGGTCGTCAATAACTTGGAACACGATGGCCAGCCCCAGCCTTGGAACCATGCATTAAGCACCCAAAGCGATATAAAAGCCGCCAACGAACTAGAAAAACCAAACGCGATATTGATCAAGCCTGTCGCGATTAGGCCGAGCCCCATGAAGTAACGCGGGTTCGACCGATCCGATATGGTGCCTGAAATAAACTTAGCTAAGCCGTAAGAAAGATAAAAGAGCGTGCCAATCAAGCCGATATCGCCTTTGTCTAAGCCAAGATCGGTGATCATGGCTGGCGCGGCATAATTAAAGGTTTTACGAGTGAAGTAAAAACCTGCATAGCCGACATACATTCCTATCATGATGTGAAGACGCCAATAACGATAACGCTGATTGACCTCATCATCGCTTAGAGTATGACTTTTTGACGTTGTTGAGCGCAGAAATCCAAACATATTCGTTCTCACACTTTAGGTAATGTAACGCTGATATTAGTACCCGAAGAAGAGTCATTAGCGTTGATTGCCATCTTGCCACCGAGCGCCTGAACACGCTCTTGCATACCACGAACACCCATTCCTTTGAGAAGATCCTGCGCTGTAAAACCAACACCATTGTCTGTAATTCGAAGATAAGCTTGATCATCTAGAATCAGTTCTATTCTAATTTCACTTGCTTCAGCATATTTGTGGGCATTGTTTAAAGACTCTTGGCACAGTCGGAAGAGAGTAACCTTGAGCGTGTCACTCAAACATGAGTAGTCACCGTGCCAATTTAGCTGGATATCAACGCCGTGATCTGAAAACTCCATTTCCCGTATGAGCTGTTCAACGGAGTCCTTCAGGTCAAGGTCGTCCAACATTTTTGGTCTTAGCTTTGTTAGCAAACGCTTAGTGGTGTCATAAACATTCAACGACAATGATTCAATCGTACCAGCACAGCGAACGCTCATTTCAGCCGCATCGACACGTTTGATAATGCTCGCTTGAGTCCGAATTGCCGTGATGTTCTGGCCTATCTCATCATGTAACTCACGGGCAATATCACGACGAACCGATTCTTCAGCCGTGATTAGCTGACGGGAAAGGTTTTGATTCCTAGAGAGCTCACTGCGTAATTTCGAGTTGAGATCTTTTTGTTTTTGAACAGCTAAACCAAGCAAAATACCTGTGATGGTCTGAGCGGAAAGAGACAAGAGTAAATCAGTAATTTCGAGTTTGGACGTGCCACTGTGGGCTGCAATCAACGCGACGCTATTTAGCAGGGTAGCGAGCAAGGCGCCTTGCCATCCATAACGAACGGCGAGCAAGATAATAGGGATAGCCATACAGAACGGGGCGAAGCGCCTTAGCTCATCTGGCAAACTGGTTTGTATCAAAATACTGACGACCAACAAGAGGCTGTATAAAGCGATGTGACGGATTTTGAACTCAATGACATTGTTGATTAAGTAAGAGCTCAGTGGCGCCCACTTGTTTTGGAATAGGTAATTCCATACCAGATAACACATCGGCACTAACATCAAACCACCTGTGGTGCTCACCAACCACACCATGTAAACAGCCGGAACATGAGAACTGACCGCGGCAACATTGATGAGTGCTGTGACCATGATTAAGCTCGCCATCACCAACAAGTGACGATTCAGGTCACCAGAATAATAACGTTTGGCAATCAGAGTGGCTGGAATACTTAGTCCACTGGCGATTAGTATCGTCAGCCATTGAGGTTCATCAAGTAGGAGAGCTAGGGCAATCGCGAGCCCCCACTCTGCAATATAGATAGCAGGCCAATAGTGAGTGCGAGTGTGCAGCGTCATTCCTAACCGGAGTGAGAATGGGAAAAGCAGAATGGCTAACTCAGGGTCATTAATGAAATAGAAGGCAATAACCCATAAACAGAACCATGCACAGCCAGCCATAAAAACCCCGCATAAGGAGGTGGCTAGATAAGAACGCATTAGTACTGGTCTTGAGCGAACAATTTAGCTAACTCAACGTTGTTCTTAACATTGAGTTTGTCCATGGCATTGGCACGGTGCACATGTACCGTTTTATGGCTAACCCCTAACTCGACAGCAATAGATTTCACGTCGAGCCCTGTCGCCAATAACTGGCACACTTCGCTTTCCCTGCGGGTGAGCTGATTTAACGAGGCTTTATTCTTCATTGGTGTCGCAAGTTTTATGGCGATATCTGGCGTAAGGTAGCAGCCGCCATTTGCGCTCGTGTGTACGGCCTGAATTAACTCATCAGGGCTACAGCGTTTACTGAGATAACCTTTAGCTCCTAACTCTAATGACTTTTCAACCATCGCCGGAGAGTCATGTACGCTCAACATAATACTAGCAATGCCAGATGGAATCTCTTCCAATAAGCTCAGGCCACTTTCATCTTGCATTGAAATATCCAAGATAACGACATCAGGGTGACAACTTGGCAGTCCGAGGCGCGCTTCTGCCGCAGAGTTAAACTCCCCCACGACCGTTATATCAGTTTCAAGACTGAGTAATTGAGCGAAGCCAGATCGAACAATGACGTGGTCATCAACAAGCGCAACATTAATCATGATATTAACCAAAATTAAGAGTGAGAAAGAAAAATAGCCCCAACAGGAGCTATCTAAAATTAAGTTTATTGGTAGAGATGATACTGAATCGAACTAACGATTGGTATGATCTCACGTGCTTTAAACCAATAAATCACGTGAAACTATCTACCCGAAACTCTCTTTGCGACAACAAATGCGCGAGAACAAGTACTCAGACAAGCTACGCGTTTTGAGCCGCTAGGTGCATCTTCTTCGCGTGACGAATCTTCTTCTCTTCCGCAATAGCAACGAACAGCAGTAAAACAATACAAATGGCAGCAGAAGTATCGAGTGCTGCAAATGTCCCTTTCCAACCTGTTAAGCCGAAAATAGGCGTTCCGTCTGCAATCATGCCTAGGCCAAGTTTGGCAAAACTGTCACCAATTAGGTAAGCAAATGTGCCTTTCACGCCATCAGCCACACTGATTGCTTTCTTAGGAACAAAGCCTACCGCAGCAACACCAATCAACAGCTGAGGACCGAATACTAGGAAGCCAAGTACGAATAGTGATGCTAGGTACATGAACTCGCTCGTTGCATGCTGATAAAACTCTAGAGATACAATAATCAGTCCAAGCGATACACAAGCAACTAAAGCACGACGTCCGTTAGCAAGGTCTGATAAATAACCCCACATTAATGTACCGACCAGAGCGCCAACTTCAAACAGAGTAAAGCCTGAAATAGCCGTTTCTTTTGATAGACCTAACTCTTGATACGCATAAACGGTAGACCATTGATCGATACCGATACGAACAATGTACAAAAAGATATTCGCGAAGCAGAGTAACCAGATCACTTTGTTTTTAAGGATATATTCAACAAAGATCTCTTTCTTAGTCATTTGATTTTCTTCAGCAATAGTATCTTCTTCGCTGATTTCTTCGTCAAACAACTCTTCAACTGTACCTAAACCGTATGCTTCTGGAGAGTCGTTACCAAAACGCATCCCAATAAAACCAACCACAATCGCGATGATCGATGGGAACACGAACATACCAATTACGTTGCCATCAAAAAAGTAGTTAGCGCCAAACAGCGCTACACCAGCAGCACCTGCACCACCTACGTTGTGTGACATGTTCCAAAGACCTAAATACGACCCACGCTTATTACGAGGCGTCCATTTAGTAATAGTCGAATAACTTGAAGGACCACCGGTACTTTGAAAGAAACCACTCAATGCGTAGAAGGCAACCATCATGAATAAGCTAGCGCTGCCGCCACCCAAGCTGAAGCTAAAGCCCAACATGGCAAGACCAGATAGGATAAGCATGAATGGCAGGAACTGCTTGGTGTTTTTGCCATCCGCGTAGTAGGAAACAACCGTTTTACCAATACCATAAGTAATTGAAAAACCAAGACCAATAAGACCTAGATCGGTCATTGATAATCCATAAGTAGAAATCATGTCGTTTTGCGCGACATTGAAGTTCTTACGGATTAAATACATGGTCAAATAGCCAATGAATACGACTAGGTACGATTGTAGGAATGGTTTAAACCACATTTTTCTTCTAGTTTCGACCGGAAGATCCAGCGTCGGTTTTCTAACCTGATCTAGGAACTTTAACATTGTGAACTCTCTTATTATTGATGAGGTCTGCACGGAACATTACTGACCATGCACTCTTTGCAATTCGATGATGAAATAATAAGGAGTCTAAAAAGCGACCGCATGAGAGAGGGTCTTAGAATAACTAGGAAAAATTCTTAGTTCAGAATTGGGAGTCAAGAAAGCGTGAACAGCATCACTTTATTTAAAATGTGTTATGTCGTGAAGAGGTATTGGAAAGGAGTCGTTAGTTAAGGTATTTAATAGGAGCCCCAAGCAAACTAAACATCGATTGTATTGAGCAGTTGATTGAAGTCTAAAGTGGCTAATAAAAGCCACATTAGATTCGCTTTACGGTATCGTAACCTAAACGATAAATAATAGAGTTTAATTATTCTTAGACACATCCAACTTATTCAGCAACGACGGAAAACCCCAACCGTTCTCACCTTCGATCACAGGTTCTCCGGTCAAATACTCAAACAGCGTTGGAGCCAAAGAGCCATTAGCTTCGATTTTCAGTTGCTGAGAGTTATCGCCAATTGGCGCTCCCCAGAATCCGATGAAGGCATCTTTCTCTAAGTAATCCTCACCAGCATGACGACCCGGCACCTTAGTGTTGTAACCAATTCCCGCTTTAGGGAACAAGTTAACCGTGCCAGCCCTATCTTCAAGGTAAATATTAGCCAGTTGATTCACTGAATCTGGTCGAGGCGTTGGTTGCGTCAATGAAGTCCACTCAGCACTGCTACACCACGTTGTCACATCCGCCTTAACCGCTCGATTAATACATTTTTCTACTAATAGAGAGTACTGTGAAAAATCAGCTTCGCTTGGTGATGCTAGGTATGGATTTAACCTTTGCGTATTGAGCAAAATCGGCGCTCGGTTATCTTCCAATGACTCATAGAAAAGCTTGTCACCTTCACGTGTGATCAATTCATCGACCCGTTTTAAATCACGGTTGCCAATCACACGAACAGCGCAACGTTGTTGATCACATGTGCTTTCTCTTACGACCATATACTCAAGACTTTCAGGCAAGCGTTGCGCTATCTGATTAATGATGTCGATATTCTGACCAGCTGGCGCTGCAATCGGAGACCACTGCGTGAGTTCTTGGTAAACCGGCTGAACCTGCCACCCTTTAGCCGAATTAAAGAAGTCCATCATAAAGTTACCACCAGCAGTAGAGGCGACCACCACATCCAATTCTTTCGAGCTTGGATAGCTTAGAGCATTGGTGATTTTAGGCCCTTCCCCCTCGTCTGAAGATATTTTCTTAACCACAATTGGATACTCTAGCTCTGCTTGTAAGCCTTCAAACACCTGCTTTTCGGGATTGAGCGCGTAGAACACCGGCGTTAAACCATGATCCCCGGCCATGCCCCATAGCGTTTTATCGTAAACGCCTGCACTGCGGTAGGTCGCTTCAATCTGGCGAATCCAATAGTCCAGTCGGTTGAGCTCTCCAGTCGGCATCAGAATTTCGTCACTAAAAGGACCGGTAAAGTGTGCGAAATGATCCGGCCATGGGTTATACACCAAGGTGTAGTCTGGCATCCCTTTTCCATCTAACTCGGCAAACTGAGTGATCGACTGTTTAACCTGAGTTCTCTTTGAAAACTTAGTGAAAAAATCAAAGCTAGATATAGACTGGTACGCTTCAATATCTTCTATCAAGGCTTGACGCTTTTCTTGCAAAACCACTTCGACTTCTGAACGTTCTTGAAGCTCTTTCACACAACGTTTCTCACCATAATCACGCAGTGACTCACCCAAGCCTAGGTTCACTAACCCATCATAAGTGGTATGAGCATTCCAATCGTATTGGGCGTTGCAGTTCAGCGTTTTAAGGTAATCAAGGCGATCAAACATGGTCTGCACCTTGTTGTTCGCCATCAACACATCCAACTGCAGGGCATCATTCCGAAGAAGTAATAAGCTCGGTCGATCTCTCGGTCAACAAAGTGGAAATTAGGGATACCCGTACCACCTTGCCCCGATACTTTCGCGCCCGTTTTAATGATAGGTAGGTTACGTACACTGATTGTGGGAGTTGAAGAGATACCCACTCGGCTAATATTGTCTCGATGCTCTTGATAGAGATTTTTGAAGAACGGAAGATAATTCGGATCACGGTAGGTTTGTTCAGACAGAACTTCCATGAACCTCACCTGTTGTTGATGTTCTGGCTCAATGACCTTTTCTAGCTGAGGTTTGTATTGCGCTCGGTTTTTATGATTTTGGTAAGCCACTGAAATGAAAGGCGCATTATCATCGACCAAACCTTCGATCAATCCTTGCTGTAAACCATCGACCGTCACTTGAACTGCAAAACGTTTGTGCTGTTGGGAATCTAAGAACTGAATGAGCGCATCAGGCTGGTCACTGAACGCTTGCTGCATCCAATCATCTAGCGCTGCTGCGCGTTCTTCTTTAAACACAAACTGTCGGTAGGCTTTCAGCAAGTTTAAGCGCACAAAATCAATAAGCGTGATGGTAAGAGCTTGTGCTTTGTTATTCGGCTTATCAGCGTTTTCTGGTTTACCATCTTCTGCAATCGCCAGCATTGCAGACTTCATATCGCCGTCATCCATTCCCAATGCCGCTTTACCGATCAAATCAACGATGATCGGTTGAATCTGAGCGACGATCGCTAGATCTTCAGGGCTATTGGTTAAGTATGTGTAATTCGCAGGGAGCGTGTCCATATCCTGCCAGACACCAATTTCGAATAACGCATCGTAGATAACCACCATGTTGGCAATGAACTGTTCATCGATACGAATACCTTCATGATGTCCCGTTGCTTCAGTCGAGGTATCTGGCTCGTGATGCTCTGAGGTTGGCTTATCTCCAACATGATAAAGGCTATGTTCAAAGCCCTTTAGCGCCTGCTTATCATAAACCGTCGACAAGTAAGATTTGAACACATCTTCACTGCCCAAGCCTGAATAGCGGTCGTAATAACTATAGAGAAAATAACCCAAAGGAATTGAGTACGTCGGGTTAGATAACTGAGCAACGACTCTGGCTTTGGTTTTGACATCTAAAGGGAGAGCGAGAATATACGCATCTAATGTAACGCCACCAATGGTGAAAAGAGCTGCATCACGAGTGAGTTTGGCAGAATAACTTAGGCTTGAAAGCACCTGATTTTTCAACACTTCACTGGAGCTAAACACGCCACCAATGACGGGCGTTGTTGATATATCAGCGGCACTCGGAGCTGATGCAAGCGCCAACGATAAGGCACTGAATAAACTGGCGTAACTGCGAACGTGAGAATAAGAGCTCATCAAATTTCCTTTAGATCAACACACTTCTATAAATGCAGCGTATTGTTTCAGTTTGCATTTATTAGTCAACCTATGAAAACGTTTGTTTTCTGATTCGAAGAGCTCGAATACTCTTACAATCGCTTACCGCTACCGTCTTCCCACATCACTTCGCATTCGTCTTTAATGGCCGCTTTCAATAGTTCAACTAACGGGAACGCTCGGCTACCGATATTAACAGGCGCTTCAACAACCTCTTCATTATCGTCATCATCGGTATTTTCTTGTTCTACCTGCTTGCTCTGCTCAGCGGCGATCGCAGCACGCAAATTACTTAACGCTTGAGAAACCTCTGAAGCATCAATTGCTCCTGGAATAGTGCCACTATGCCCAAGCATCTTAATGAACTGAAGACCGACTTCACCAAACATCGTGACGCTAGCATGAGCTTTGCAACTAAAGGTAATTAACATTATGAGCCTCTATCAAATTTAGGTATCTATAAACATTAGCTATCTACAAACTATGTTGAGTAACGTATTGGAAAGCAAGTAGATAATAGCCAAGTAACTTCCTGCAACTAGAACCGTGATTGTTTCACTAACGGATACATCTGCACCGTTAGTGACGCGCATCACTATTTATTATGAGTCACTCATCATTTAAATATGAAACCTTGATAGTAGTCACACTAAAAAGGTCACTAACACTCTGCTATGACTTTTATTTCATCTACTATTAACATCAATCATCAAAATCTTTGGCACAAATCACATGAAAAGGCTCGTCGGCAGACACCTAGAAGAAATGGCGGACATACGATCCACTCGCAAGCAAAAAATTGTCCACTCCTTTTCACTGGCTGCCGCTGCGTTATTCACATTCTACACTTGGGCTTACTTCCAAGGTCAGCATTACACTCTGTCAATTTTCGAACTGTGTTTTGCACTTATTGCTATCTCCAATGCATTTTACGTAAAAAAGTCACTGCCGCTGAGTATTCAGAATTGATTCTAAGTGGTGTTCTGCTCGTTCAAGGAGTCATCCTATTCTTGTACAGTCACGCCATTCCCGAGCGGACACTTTGGCTCTACCCGATTTTGGCTGCCGTTATTTTCATAAACGATTTTAGAATTGGCATTATATTCAGTACCTCATTTTGTGTATTTATCAGCACCTTGATTACAGCGATGCCTAGCAGCTTTTCTTTACCTTTTAGCAGCTCACACCGATTTATTCTTAGCTTATTTACAATGAGCTTGGTATGTCACACATCAGCTTATTACTACACAAAAGCCGTCAGTTATATTCAACGCCTATATAAAGAGGGGATTGAAGATCTGGCCTATAGAGATCAACTAACAGGCTTGGCAAACCGTTGGAGCTTTGAACGCTGGGCGACAGAAAAACTTGCGACAGTGGATAGTGAACGCTCACTGACTGCATTAGTTTTTTTGGACATAGATGACTTTAAAGGCATTAATGATAGCTACGGGCACGACGTCGGAGACAGTGTTTTGCAGCATTTTGCGAATCGTTTGAGCAACAACATCCGAACCAGAGACAGGGTAAGTCATGAATACGATTATTCGATTGCGCGCTTTGCTGGAGATGAGTTTGTTTTGATGCTCTACGATGTACCAACTCGCAAAGATCTAGACGGTATTTTAGACCGGATTTGTGGGCTATTCGAAAGTGGTTGCCAGACAAACGAGAGAATCAAGGAATTGACACTCAGTGTTGGGGTTTCGTTGTACCCGCAAGATGCTCAAGAATTACATGAGCTGACGAGATGTGCTGATAAAGCGATGTATGTTGCCAAACATTCAGGAAAAAATCGATACGCTTATTATCACGATAATCCCGTATCAACCTTGATAGAAGAGCTACCAACGAACCTCGCCTTCTCAGAATCGGAATCATCTGAGCTTGAAGGTTGTCTTGAAGCGAAGGTCGAAGGGAACAATGTTACGTTATTAAAAACGCGTCCACGCTAGCCTGCCATATACATGGCCCATAAACTCACTAAGCCAATAACAATAATCCATACGACTTGTCGTACTAAATTTCGGTTTTCGTTCTTAGATTTAGCAACGGTTTTAAAAGCGGCTTGCTTGGCCGAGTGTATAAAAGGCCCATCTGCTTGGTGCTTTCTAACACGGCGCTTAACCGCTTTATTCGCAACCTCTGTAAAACGCTGACCTTGCTCCGTTGTAAAATCGTTATCAAAGCCCATCCGACCTTGCCTTTCGCCATGTTTTTGCTGTACTGCCATAGCGGCCTCCTTGGCGGTCTGCTCTCTATTCAAGTATAGACATAATTTCATATTCTTACCTGTTCAAAATTTTCGAATAAGTCACTCAACACTGTGCCATCTTCTTTTTAAATCAAATTACATAAACTACAGCTATTCAAGTTTATGAGGATTTCAAAATGACGAGTGTAAGAGCAGTAGATCATGTGATTGCAGCACACGCTACCTCCGATGGTGATGGCGTAAAAATACAAAGACTTGCTGGTTTCAATAACACGCGTTTCTCTCCATTTTTAATGATTGATGAACTTAAGTCGGATGAAAGCAAAGATTATGTTGGCGGCTTTCCTCCACATCCTCACCGTGGGATAGAAACGCTCACTTACATGCTGCAAGGTCACTTCCAGCACAAAGATCACATGGGGAATGTTGGAGAGCTTCGCAGCGGTGGTGCACAGTGGATGGCCGCGGGTCGTGGTGTGATTCACAGCGAAATGCCAATGATGGAAGAAGGTGTACTTCATGGATTTCAGATTTGGATAAACCAGCCTGCAACACACAAAATGCAACTAGCGCAATATCACGACTTCCAAAGTGAAAGCATCGCGGAGCATCAAAGTGAACAAAATGGTTTATTGAGAGTTATTGCTGGTGTATTCGAACTGCATAACCTAGCTGACCATGATGTAGAGGCTTTACGAACGCAAGGCCCACTGCAACAAACAGGTGTGCCGTTAAGCGTAGCGGATTGGCGATCTCATTCTGGGCAAAAAATAACATTAGGGATAGATGTTAATCACAATGCCATGACTTACGTGTACCGAGGCAGTATTAAGATCGGTGATAAAGTCATCAACCAAGGTCAACTTGCGTTACTCACTAAAGCTGACTTGCTGTCTCTGAGTAGTTTAGAAGATTCAGGTGTACTGATTTTTTCTGGTGAGCCGATTAATGAACCTGTTGCGCACTATGGTCCGTTTGTCATGAACTCGATGGAAGAAATTGAACAGACGATTCAGGACTACAACAATGGCGTTTTTGAGACTTACTAATTGACGACGTCTTTGCGCTTTTAGCTTTGAATTGAAGTTAAAGATTGAAGATTGAAGATTGAAGAGATTTTGCAACGAACAACAATTTGGTCATCCATTTGATGACTGTAAAAACAAGTGACACTATCCACTGCCGGTTATTATCACTTATTTAACCACGCTCCTAGAGCGTGGTTTTTTTCTATTAAGCCATAGATAAACGATACTCTGGTTGAACGAACTCAGGCCTTCCTACAAGTATTCACACAGGTAAGCTGTCGCTTCTTTAACCTGTAAATCGAATGAAGAGTCACCCGCAACGTCAAAAGACTCACCAGATTGGAATGTCGTCCAATCGTCATCGCCAACACGCTTTACAATTAAAGCACCTTTAACAACAGTCATCTTTTCCGGAGCTGCAGTACCGAATGTGTATTCACCAGCGGCCATCACACCAACACTCACATCAGCACCAGACTGGTTAAACGCTAACGACTTAACACCGCCTTCAAAGTATGTATTTTCTTTAATCATTGTACTTCCTTGTTATCTCAAAATTGCATTACTAGGCTCAACGAATAAGCCTATGCGTAAATTTAGGTGCTAATTGTTTTAACCAATTCGAGACTGTCCTACAAGAAATAAATGAATATAGCTTAGGATCTGTTGACCTTTCGAAGTTAAATTTCGTTCGAGATGAAATCATTTTAGGCGTGGCATTGGGTATACAACCTAATCATTCTAAGTAAATATTCCTTAACAAAGCATGAAGACTGAATGTGTGGGTAAAAAATCACTGAGGCAGTTTGATTCAAAAGAACATTCGATCCTGCTTCTAACTCTTATAAGAACCTTTGCAACCTATCGTTTTATTTTATAGAATCATCACCAGTATGAGTAACTAAAATGAAGAGATAATGGCTAAAAATACCACGAAAAGCAGCGATATATTGGCCAATTCGTTACTCTACGCCTTCTTAATGGCTGGCTTTATGATTGCCCTCACCGTCGGCTATTTTGGCTACCAAGCCTACCAAAAATCTGTAAGCCCAAGTAACGTCCATGGCACATGGATCGAGATTGGTGCTCCACCTTACAAAACAGATATTCTTACACTTTCCGATGATGGTGTGATGATGAACTATCGTTTCATCAGTACCTCGTTTGATTTTGATGGCAAAGATGTCACGATCAACACAGGTTCAGGCCCAACGATTTATACCATTAGCGGTACCTACAATTCACCTCGTTTAAAACGGTTAGTGCCTAACACACCATCCAAACAATTCATAAAAGAAGGGTATGAAGATACTGTTGCGGGTGATACTCAAGGACTCATGCAGCAACGACGCTCAGTATTAGCTGAGCAATTCAAAAAATAATACTTTCAACAGCGCTTTGTTTAGTAACCCCTCTTGCATCAATACTACCTGTCTCTTACAAGCACCGGTATGACGTGCTTCAGATTGTGATACTGCTTCAGTTCACGATATTTAATAATAGCTTGCCGCACTTTTTCATAACTTCATGTCGTGTAATTTCACTTATGAGACTTTCCTTCTGAGTGAGGTTTTATTTTATAAAACATGGACTCAGCCTCTCATTCATTAAGCAACAGAATTGTAACAAGATACAATTTTTTAGTTGTCCATCGAAAACGGATTTATTTTCAGTCATGAAATTAAAACTCTCTCGAATACTGACGGGGAAGCTCCTTCAAAACTGACGGGAGCCGATTCTAGGACCACTTGGTTCTAAACCTTCAAGGAATGAGAGAAATAGTATGATTCGTATAAACACCTGTGCTGCGAGTATTGCTCTAGCGCTATCTGGTACAGCATTGGCCGCGCCAACAGCACCTAGCATTGATATGTACGGTTCCAACAACCTACAGTTTTCTAAAATTGAACTCGCGATGGAAACAACCTCTGGTTACAACCAGATGGTTAAGTATCACGACAAAGCAAAGGTCGATGTCAAGTTCAACCAATGGAGCGGAACATCAGGGAACACTTACAACATCTACTTTGATGGCGTTAAAGTTGCTACTGGCCCAATTACTGGCAGCCAAACTACAGCTTCATTCGAGTATGGCCAAGGCGGCTTATTTGAGATGAAAATCGAAGCGTGTGATGAAACAGGCTGTGCCAAAAGTGCACCCGCTCAGATCACCATCGCTGATACCGATGGATCACACCTAGCGCCACTTTCGATGAATGTGGATCCAAACAACAAGTCATACAACACAGACCCAAACACGGTAGTAGGTACTTACTTTGTTGAGTGGGGCATCTATGGCCGTGATTACACAGTCGATAACCTACCTGCTGACAATTTGACCCATATCCTTTACGGCTTCATCCCAATTTGTGGTCCTAACGAATCAGTGAAATCAGTAGGCGGTAACAGCTACAACGCACTCATGACAGCGTGTCAGGGCGTTAACGATTACGAAGTGGTGATTCATGACCCATGGGCGGCTTTCCAGAAGAGTTTCCCTCAAGCAGGACACGAATATAGCTCACCTATCAAGGGTAACTACGCGATGATGATGGCGCTAAAACAGCGTAACCCTGATTTGAAGATCATTCCATCGATTGGTGGTTGGACGCTGTCTGACCCATTCTTCGACTTCACAACTAAAGCTAACCGAGACACCTTCATTGCATCGGTTAAGAAATTCCTTAACACGTGGAAATTCTACGATGGTGTAGATATCGACTGGGAGTTCCCTGGTGGAGGCGGTGCGGCGCCAGACCTTGGTGACCCTGTGAATGATGGCCCAGCTTACATTGCACTGATGGCAGAACTTCGCACTATGCTTGATCAACTAGAAGCGGAAAACGGTCGTACTTACGAGCTAACTTCTGCGATTGGTGTCGGTCACGACAAGATCGAAGACGTGAACTATGGTGAAGCAATCCAATACATGGATTACATCTTCGCAATGACTTACGACTTCTACGGCGGTTGGAACAACGTGTTAGGCCACCAAACAGCACTGAACTGCGGTAACTTCATGCGCCCGGGTCAATGTGATGGTACAGGGCTAGATGAAAATGGCGAACAGTACACAGGCCCAGCCTACACTACAGACAACGGCATCCAATTGCTTCTTGCGCAAGGCGTTCCAGCGAACAAACTTGTGGTTGGTACAGCAATGTACGGTCGTGGTTGGGAGGGCGTATTACCGTCATCACTTTCAGATCCTAGCGATCCAATGACAGGCGTGGGTAATGGCAAACTAACCGGCAGCTCTGCGCAAGGCGTATGGGAAGATGGCGTTATTGACTACAAAGGCATAAAAGCGAACATGCTTGGTGCAAACAACCAAGGCATCAACGGCTTTGAATATGGCTACGACGAAATGGCAGAAGCGCCTTACGTTTGGAACCGTACTTCAGGCAAGTTGATCACATTTGATGATGACCGCTCAGTGAAAGCAAAAGGCGCATACGTTCGTAGCCTTGGCCTTGCGGGTCTATTCTCTTGGGAAATTGATGCGGATAACGGCGATATCCTAAATGCGATGCATGAAGGTCTAGCAGGTGGAACTACTGACCCTGTAAACCGTAAACCAACCGCAGCAGCGGGCGCAGATCAATCGGTTGAAGGCCCTGCTTCTGTTTCTCTAGATGGCAGCGCTTCAAAAGACAGCGACGGTACAATTGCGAGCTACGCTTGGTCACAAGTAAGCGGAACTGCGGTAACGCTAGCCAGCGCGAATGCGGCTGTTGCGAGTTTCGATGTAGTGGAAGTCACACAGCAAGAGACTCTGACATTCAGCCTAACCGTAACAGACAACGAAGGCGCAACGTCAACAGACACAGTTGTTGTCACGGTAAACCCTAAGAACACAGGCCCAATCAACACAGCTCCGGTAGCAGTGGTTGCAGCTCCGGCTGAAGCCAATACGGGTGACGTTGTTGTGGTTGATGCTTCGGCTTCGAGCGATGTGGATCAAGACACGCTGTCCTTCACGTGGGATGTACCTGCAGGTATTGATGCTACTGTTCAAGGCGCTTCAGTAAGCTTTGTCGCGGCTGAATACACGCAAGATACGACACTGAATTTCTCAGTGACAGTCAGTGATGGTACAGAGACATCAGTCGCGGCTACTTCAGTGAAAGTTCTTAAGAAAACCACAGGCGGTGGCACGTGTACTAACGCTTGGGATTCAAGTGCGGTCTACAATGGCGGTGATCAAGTGACTCAAGGTGGTAAGATTTGGGAAGCGAAATGGTGGACAACAGGTGAAGATCCAACAACGACTGGCCAATGGGGCGTGTGGAAAGAGATCGGCCCAGCAAGCTGTGCTAACTAAAAGTAGGGTTTAACTAAACACCAACTAAGCGTCAACTAAACACCTAAA
Organism: Vibrio sp. FF266; assembly: GCF_041439695.1. NCBI lineage: Bacteria > Pseudomonadati > Pseudomonadota > Gammaproteobacteria > Vibrionales > Vibrionaceae > Vibrio > Vibrio sp. FF266. The sequence goes on along the minus strand of NZ_JBGOOO010000005.1, from coordinate 157,581 downwards.
ATTAAAGGCCAACCAAATAATGTCTGGTTGGCCTTTTTAGTGTTTGTTTTCTTAACCTGCGTTCTACTGACTTACGCTCGTTAGGCTTAGCTAATCAAGTTATCAAAGCTCTCGAACACTTGTGGGCACTTCATTACTCGTCCGTGGCCTTGCCCTTGAGTTGCAATCAAGTTAACGCGACCCATTTCATAGGCTGCACGCTTCGACACATCAAACTTAGTAAACTTATCTTGTTCATCATGAACAATGATAGTTTGAGACTCACGAAGCGCTAGCTTTCCATAAGGATCAACAGATTGAATCGGGTAGTTAAATTGCTCTTCTACTTCTCCGACTACCGCCTCAAACAGTTTCATTGAGTAACCAGAACGAGCAACACTGCCAAATAGGTTTTCTAGATAATCCAGTACAGGTGCAATCAGCAACAGCGGCTTGTTTTCCAATTTAACGTGCTTACATTCCAATGCAGAAGCCGTACCCATGCTGTGACCGACCAAACCTGCTACCTCCCCAACCGAATCTAGAATCGCTTCCAAGCCATTCACAAATGCAGGGATATGACCATGTACACCATCACTGCCACCGTGCGCCGGGTGATCATAAGCCAGAGCCGTAAAACCTTTGGCTGCAATATGTTCCATCAGAGGGAAGAACTGACTCGCGGTGCCAGACCAACCATGAGTCAGAACCCAAACTGGACCCGAGCCCAAAGAATACGTTTTTAAGACGCCATCACGACCTTTGATTTCACTCTTGATAAGCCCTTGCGGATCGGCATTTTTCTGCTCAGTACGCATTGGAGTGAGCAGCAGCTTACGTGCCGTTTTCTTCGCATGACTTGGCGCTAAAATGTAGTGCAGATTGGTTGTAGCGCCAATCAAGCTACGCTTGAAGCTAAATTTGTTCGATGTATTGAAATAGATTTTGTCACTCATGACCGTTCCTTGTATCGCCATCATTGTTGGCGGATCGAGCTCGGCCCTAAAATCGAACGACCGTGCTATTTGTTAGTATAAAAAATGGCGAAAACGCTATTTATGACTGCTTGCCGCCACTTCTCTTAAAATCTTTTGCAAACCTTAACTAAGCAAGGTCACATGCTTTGCGAATTCCATGATTTTCGAACTTCATGATTTGCGAGCTAAGTGGCTTACGAGTTAACCTGCTGTATGTATTAAACAGCTTTCCAACTGGCTACCAAGCGCTGTACACCACTCCAAAAATGGGTGTGGCTCGCTTGTTGACCTCGTAACGAGTAGAACAAGTTCGCACTCAAATAAAGGCCATATAATTCAAAGGTTGCCTGTTTGGGATCTAAATCGGCCCTGAACTGTTTGCTCTCAACCGCTTTTGCTACCTGAATCGTCAAGTAATCAATCCACACTGAAATGGTTTTCTGCAGTGCCTTCTGAATCACAGACGTTTCGCTGCCTGCATCTTTCCAAGCATCAATAAACATACAGCTGCCTTGGAATGAATGGTTCCAACCCAACCAATTGTCGAGCAACTGTTTCAATTTCGCTTCGATATCACCATCCCCCAGCTTTCTTGCGGGAATAATGACTCTCTCAGTGAATATGGCGTTGGAATATTCCAGTACAGAGAGTTGCAGGTTCTCTTTAGAGTTGAAGTGTGCAAACAAGCCACTCTTAGACATACCACATTGCTTGGCTAACTCACCAATCGTCAAACTCTCGAGACCATTCTCACTCGCAAGCGCGAATGCATGGCTCAAAATATACTCTTTGGTTATCTTTCCCTTGCTCATTATTCACCAATAATAAATCTCATGTTTCATTTTTAGCACGTTCGTTCTTTTTTTCAAGGTTTTTTACTTAACCCTTGGTATTCATTTTGTCTTATCAAAGAACTGTGGAAAAATGCGACAGTATTCAAAGGAAATTGAAATCGACTAACAAAGGAAAAACAATGAACACACTTTGGGAACAGTTTGCGTTTTCGGCGTCAGTAACAGGCCCTATCTGTTTAATGCTGTTTCTTGGTGTGATGCTCAAGCGAATCGGTTTGATCAATGATAATTTCATTGATGTCGCGTCCAAAGTGGTGTTTCAAGTCACCCTACCCGCGATGCTATTTCTGAGTATTGTTCAATCGAATCACAACTTTTCAGCCAGTAGCGCGTTAGTTGCGTTTGGCGTCATCGCTAACTTTGTCTTTTTCTTGTTCACGATTTTCTCAACCAAGTTGGTATTCAAAAGCTCTAAAGATCAAGGTGTGATCATCCAAGGTGGATTCCGCGCTAATACCGCGATCATCGGCCTCGCCTACGTGGCTAATATTTATGGCAACCAAGGCGTGGCATTGGCTGCTATCTATGTCGCATCTCTGACCGTACTGTATAACATTCAAGCCGTGATAGCACTGACACCCAAAGGCAAAGACACCGGCGCTAAAGCCATTAAAGTGATCGCCAAGTCCATCACCAAAAACCCGTTAATCATCGCTATTTTCTTAGCAGTCGTCTTCTATGCACTTTCAATTCCGATTCCAAAAATGGTGACTGATGCTGGGCAATACTTTGCCAACATGACTTTGCCTTTGGCTCTACTTTGTACTGGTGGTTCTCTAGATATTAGTTCGCTTAAACAAGAAAAGTTGTCTACGTGGTTCGCCTCTAGTTACAAGTTAATCGCCTCACCTTTACTGACTACACTGGCTGGTTGGTACTTAGGGTTTGAAGGGCTCGATCTCGGACTTATCTTCTTGATGAGCGCAGCACCAACGGCAGCGGCAAGCTATGTTATGGCGCGTGCGATGGGAGGAAACTCAACACTCGCGGCTAACATCATAGCTCTTACTACTGTTGTTTCTCTTATCACTTGTACACTAGGTATATTTGCACTCACTGCAATGGATTTAATATAGCTGCGACAAGCTTCAAAAAACCGACACAAGCCTTGAAACAAAGGTCATAAGCCTTGATTTAGGACTAACTGGTTGGGCATAAAGGCTGCTAGATTTCGTAAAAATTTTACTGAGAGATCTGATATGTCTTCCGTTCAACATACGCCTTCACAACACATCGCCAGTATCGAGTTAGGCAGAGTGATTGCTATCTTGGCGATCATTGGTTTGCACGGCCAAATGGCACTCACTTATTGGCAAATAGATGAAGTGCCTTGGATCGGTTATGTGCTCAACCAAACCGCTCGTTTTGCCGTGCCTCTGTTTTTCCTAATTTCCGGTTATCTTATTCAGCCCAAGTTGACTGCATCCCCGTGGCAAACCGTCATTAATTATTCTAAACCACTGCTTAAAGTATGGTTGACATGGAGCATCATTTGCTTAGTGATGCCATTCAACCTCGCGAAGGTAGAAGAGTTTGGCTACCTAGGTGAGCGCCAAGGCTATTGGGGTTTCTTAATGAACACGCCACTTAACTCTTTCTTAGAGGGTGGATTGGTTCATTTATGGTTTATTCCCGCTCTCGTATGTGCCGTTTTGATCATTGCTTTGATCGTCGAAATGAAACTCGACAAACTGCTATTACCAGCGGCTATTGTACTTTACGTTTATGGTGTTTTAGCGGGCAGCTACGCAACGCTAACCGGGTTAGAAGCACCCTTCTTCACGCGTAATGGCCCGTTCTTTAGCACGTTAATGGTGACCTTAGGTTTCCTTATTCGTCAGAATCAATGGAAAGTGTCATCAACTAAAGCGTTGGGGCTATTAGCGTTAGGCATGTTGATTCACTTTGCTGAGGCGGCATGGCTCACCACGTTCGACGTCGGATTCAACATGAATGATTTCTTGTTTGGCACGGCGCTATGGGGGATGGGCGTGTTTATGTGGCTTTTGGCTAATCCAAACATGGGTAACTACGCTTGGGTTCGTGCCATTTCAAATCGCATGCTGGGTATCTACGTCAGCCATTTACTGATCATTATCATACTGTTCAATGTCTGCGGAGTATTGGGCATCACTGAGCTAGCTAAAGACATCACCGTGTTCTTCGGCACCTTTACCCTGAGCTTTATATTGATCGCTGGTATAGAAAAAACGCCACTGCGCCACTGGTTACTTCGTTAGTGCTCATCTAGCCAACGACGTATTACAGGCCTAGTGACCCCCCTCAGTCTGTAATTTGCCCCGATGTAACATTCTTTTCTGCAATGAGGTTCGCCTTGCCAGTGAAAGCACTAACTCGCTTTCACTGGCAACTTTAAACTCCAACATCCCTTTCCCTCTTATGCGTTACTCTCTTTTAACCACTGACGTGGCGACACACCCGATACATGCTGAAATGCGCGTGAGAAACCTGAATAACTGTTGTAACCGACTTCATCGGCAACCCAGTTGATGGGCTTATTTTGCAGTAACAGAGATTGAGCAACGGAAACACGCCACTTTTGCACGTAATCTCCCGGCGTTTCACCCACCTCACGCTTGAACGCTTCTATAAACTGAGTTCGAGACATCGCGGCCAATGACGCCATTTCTGCAACCGAAAAGTGACGAGCAGGCAACCGGTGAATAGCCGTCACCACAGCAGCAAGCCTTGGGTGTGCAAGAGCAGAGAAAACGCCGCTATCGATTTTTTGCTGTTCAATGAGATGACGAAAAATCAACGCCATCAACGCATCACTCAACTTGTCCATTAGGTATTGCTGCCCTGACGATTGTTGTCCTGAAGATGCTTGCCCCGACTCTCGAAACAGCACCTCAATCACAGGCATTAAGTTCGGTGCATCTTCAAACGGAATCACTATCATGTCGGGCAGAGCCGATAATAAAGGATTCATCTGCCCTGAACGATACTCCACGTTCGCACACACAAGCTCAGCACCTTCTCCCACACCTTCAATTACATGTGGTGTGCTATTCGGCAGATAAATAATACAGGGCTGAGAAAGCTGCCTGCATTCCATATGAGCACCAGATAAGGTCAACTCGCCCGCTCTCAATACGTGAAGGTGCCCTTCTTTGCCTTGTTGCGCGTTAAATGACGACACCCCACACAGGTTTCCAGAATAGAAAACGCCAGTGCGTATCGAGAAGTGTTCCATTAATTGTGACAGCAGATCCATGCACTCTCCGAACGATTCGCTTAGTTTTTAGTTCTTTTGTCCCTTTATAGACCGGACAAGTGGGCTAAATTACTTCAAACAAAATAACCAACACTGACAAGGAACTTGATATGTCACACATGAAATCGACCAGTCAAAAAGTCACTCTATTGGCCGCGTTACTAGGAACCAGCTTTTCGTTAATGGCAGCAGACCTTGATATGAGTGTCGACAACAATGACCTCGCCATTAAAGGTTATGACCCTGTCGCTTACTTTGCCAATGAGGGGCCAGTTAAAGGCACATCTGAATTCACAGCGACTTATAAGAATGCGATTTATAACTTTGTGAGCAGTGAAAACCGAGATGAATTCCGATCTAACCCATCGGCTTATGCACCTCAATATGGTGGCTATTGTGCCTTTGGTGTGGCAATGGGTAAGAAATTTGAAACGGACCCACTAGCTTGGAAAGTAGAAGGTGGGAAGCTGTACTTGAACTTAGATAAGTCAGTTCAAAAGCGTTGGCTGGAGAATACGCAAGAATTCATCCAAGACGCCAACAGCAATTGGACCACTATAAAAACCGTGGATGCCTACAAGCTTTAAGTTCTAGGTTCTAGCCTTCAACGTTTATCCATTGCCCACTAACAAAACGGAAGCGACCGAACGCTTCCGTTTTTATTTTCACGGCTCAAATACAAATAAGCAGCCAATTATTGATAACACCAAGATAAACAGCGATGTAACGCTCAAATCAGAGAGAAATCAGTGCGATTTCAGCACGAATCAAAACCATTTTTATTCTATACTCCTAAAGATAAGCTTTTCTTTTCATGGAAGAATAATGATATTACCTAGGATTTTAGCAATCGGACTCTATGCTTTATCAACACTGACTTACGCTGCTCCATGGCAGTTCGTGAAAAGTGAAGATGGCATCATCATTGATAAGAGACCTCACACTGAAGGCTTGGTAGAAATACGAGCACAAATGCAAACGCCCACCACTTATTCTGGTTTTTTGCTGTTATTGGAAGACAGCGCGAACGTGCCAAACTGGATAGATAACGTATCGGAAAGTCGTGTTTTGATGCAGATATCTGAGGATGAAAATATCGTCTATACCCAGTTCAAAGCGCCTTGGCCTGCCAGAGACCGCGATATGGTGACCTACTCAAAATACAGCGTCGAGGATGGGCAGTTTGTCTTGTCGATCAAGGATGCGTCTGATTATTTGGCGAAAGAGTCGGGATACATTCGAATTTATGATGTAGATGCCTTATGGACTCTGCAACCGCTCACCAATGGTAATACCTATATCACCTATACCGCTTACGCGAACGCAGGTGGCATCCTGCCAAATTGGTTAATGAACAAATTATCGATTGATAGTGCACTGAGCACGTTTAAAGGGCTAAAAGAACAATTACAGAAGTACCAAGGCCAGCAGCACCCTAACCTGCCAAGTGAGTCTCGCTAGCGATACCAGTCGATGGGTAGATAACTAGGTAGCTAAGTAAGTGAGTAGATAAGTGGTAGATAAATAGATACTAAGGCCTTCTAGCGAGGTCGCGAGCTAAGATAAGTGCTAAACCAAACACCTGAAGAAACAGGGCAATATTCTTGTAGAAAGCCATTTTTTCATCGAGCCTTTGGATTAATTCAACCAAGGTCAGATTATCCAAATAGTAGTCATCAATTCGTGCTCGTTGGGCTTCTTGAGCACTGTTTATCAGCATCATAAGCTTGGGTAAATTAGCCAACGAGATGGCTGGCACCTCCTCACTCACCCAACTCCGGAGTTGGCCGCGCAGCGCTTCATCGAGGATGGTGGCAGGTTGAGCGGTTTCTGTTGAGGGTTTATCTAGGTGGATCAGAATGGCTTCACGCTTGCGCTCTAAGGTTTCGATCGTATTCCAGGCCAGTTGTATTGAGTACACATTACCGTATTTACGATCGTTGTATTCCGATTTTTCCGCTTCAATTTTGTCGAGCACCAAGCTCGACATGACAATAGCCATGACGTTCAGTATGAGACCTGCAAGGACAATCGCCCAAGCAGGGGGAAGGCGCAATGCCATAATGCTCCCTAGAACATTTTATCAAAAGGTAGGTAAGCTAAGTTTAGGACAATCAAAGAGATCATGCAGATAAGCGTCAACACCATGCCCACTTTTCTACCCTTTAAGTTTTTTGCCAGAATACCTTTTGCATGAATCACACGCCCCAGAATAAATGCAACACCAATGGCATGAATAAGCCACACACTGGCACCATTCATCTCCAAAAAGCCCATCAAAATAACCGTAATTGGGATGTAATCCATTGCATTACTTTGTGCGGAACGTGCTATCTGTAGCGACTCAACACCGCCATCTGCATGAGCAACCAGATTGATTCGTCTTTGCTTAATGACTTCTATCGCCAACCAAATCATTACGACCGTCAGCAAGGCTGCGTAAAGTGCTGTAACCATTATATTTTCCTATTACTTTGAGTTTGTTGAGCGTATTTCGCTCACCTATCGACGGATGAGTTCGACAACGAATGATATTCGCGCCCGAACATTTGTAAGAGATCTCTCACACCGAACGTAAGAGATCACAGTCAAGCTTCGCAGAAAAAAGTAAAATTACAAACCCAACCCCTTGTTTTATATGAATCCACGCATATTTATTTTAGTTAACGAGGATATTTATTTCCTAAGGCTAATTGCGAATAAAGCCTCCAAAGTGTTTAATACTCATGTCGACAGGGAGTTGGCAGGAACAGGAAAAAGCCTAACGGATTAGGTATCTTCAGGATGAAGATTTGATGGCTTAGGATGAGTGATCAGCAAGGAAGTTTTACTCTAGGATAGAGTCACTTGTCAGGATGATGAGTTAGCATGGACACCGCTAGGAAGGCGATGGATTGGATAGGTTAAAGGATTTAGCCAAATCAAGGAACGATGCAAGGAGCATACGTGACCTTATTAAAAAATAAGTAACAACGTCAGTAGCAGGATGGCTACGAAAAAGAATAAACCCCGTTTGGTGAAAGCCAAACGGGGTTTCTTTTTTCAACATCGAAAAGCTATTAGTAACTGATCGTTCAAATAGTAGCTAATCGTTCAAAGCCACGTTACAAAATAATGTTCATAAAAAACATAGCACCAAACGCATTCAATACTGAAATCGCGATCATCACAGGAATATAACGACCTTCAGTACCAATTGGTCCCATGATGCGTCCCATATATTGCACCTGAGAACCCATCAAGTAGATAGCTGGCGCCAAGATAGCAATATGGTTGCCGTTCAGAATGCCTTGGTCAAATAGCGTGATAACCACACCGACTGCACCACCCATCGACATCCACGCGCCAATCAATACTGCTGCCGCTTCGCCCGGTAAACCAAATACCGCCATGATAGGTGCAAACACACTACCCATCAGATCCAGTGCACCAGTAATCTGCAACGCCTTAATAATCACAAACGCCATCAGAACATTAGGTACTGTAGAGGTTGTCGCAATAACCCAGCCTTTCTTAGCACCTTCAACGAAAATATCAGTAACCATTGGTTTCTTTGCTTTAACTTCGCTCATTATGCTACTTCCTCTTCCAGTTTTTGTTCTTTGTCTGATTTTGTTTTGTCTTCTTTACCTTCAGTAATATTGAGGTAAAGGCGGAATAAGTTCGCACCAACAAACTTGAAGATAAACATCACCGCAACAGCAAGACCTATTGACGATGTCACTGCCAAAGAACCATCCATCGCCGTTAGAGTGAACAACACCGCACCTGAAGAGAAAAAGTTAACGATCGCCGCACCCGCAGTAAACTGGAACATGGTGAACACATCGGTTTCACGCTTAGTCAAATGCCCTTCATCTTTGAGCTGACGTGTCATCGCAGCACCCGCATCGGTACTTTGCAGAGAAGCAATCAGTGCCAAGCCTGAGTTGCCCGGAATACCCATTAAAGGACGAAGTAGTGGAGTTAGTAGTTTACGAGCCGCGTCCAGTGCACCGTAGTGCTCAAGTACGTTGATCATACCCAGTGCAAACATCACGGTCGGAATAAGTGTCAATGCAAAAATGAAACCGTCGCGCGCACCACTACCGCCTTTACCACGCAGTGACGTCGTTGCCGCTTGGATACCATCAGCCGACTCACTCACATCGTAAGCGACCTTACCAAATGAACCGTTGAGCGTCGTAAAATCGAGCACTCCATACCATTCATTGGACTGCATTAAGCCTGAAAAGAACACAATCGCGAACGCGAGTGCGATATAGCTGCCGATCGTGACTTTACGATCGGTTTTGGTTGGATTAGTCATAAGGACCTCTATACATCTCGTTTATGTGGAACAGAACACGTATAGATAGTGCAAACTAATGAGCAAAAGGTTAATGACCAAAATCAAATAGTGCATCGGTTTAAATAGAAGAACCAAAGCAACATATAAAACTGTGATTCAAATTTTAAAGTAGAGGTATACGCTAAAAAAATTAGAATACTTCTCATACAAAACTAAACAAACCTAGCTTCAACACCGCAACCAAAAACGCACATAATCGCCACAATAATCAGGCTTCGAATAGAAAGCTCAAAAAAATCTTTCATCGTGATCTCACGTTTTCACCCAATCTACTGTTTTCTATATAATCTATTGAATTATTAAGATATCTATCACACTGAACAGGGTTATTTAGGTCTACGCTTTTACCCGTGTTAATAACTGATTAACTTCGGAGCGTAATCCATGTTAGGTATCCAGCTTTCTGCTGTTCTCTCTTTATTATTTTTTTCTACGGTAGCAGGCGCTGCCACTTCTCAGTTGGGAGAGCCGCTCAAACTAACCAGTTCATTTGCTGGCTACCTATCGCTGACCATTTTCGTTGTCGCCTACATCGTGGTGATGATGGAAGAATACCTAAAACTCCGAAAATCCAAGCCAGTTCTACTTGCAGCGGGCCTGATCTGGATAATCATTGGTTTTACCTACCAAGAACACAACCTTGTTGAAGTCGCCAAACAAGCGCTCGAACACAACTTACTCGAATACGCCGAACTATTACTCTTTCTACTCGTCGCCATGACATACATTAGCGCCATGGAAGAGAGAAGACTGTTTGATGCGTTGCAAGCGTGGATGGTAGGCAAAGGCTTTAACTTTCGCTCTTTGTTCTGGATAACCGGTATTCTGGCCTTCTTTATCTCACCTATCGCCGACAACCTCACGACAGCTCTACTGATGTGCGCTGTGGTTCTTAAAGTGGCAGGTTCTAACCCTAAATTCGTCAACCTAGCCTGCGTGAATATCGTGATAGCCGCCAATGCTGGCGGTGCATTCAGTCCATTCGGAGACATCACAACGCTCATGGTGTGGCAGGCTGGCTATGTGAGTTTTAGTGAGTTTATTCCTTTGTTTATTCCTTCGGTGATGAATTACCTCGTCCCTGCGTTGATCATGTCTTACTTTGTACCCACCACTCAGCCCGACACAGTCCATCAACACGTTGAATTAAAACGTGGTGCGAGGCGCATCGTATTCTTGTTCATCATGACAATAGCGACCGCTGTTGCTTTCCATGCCGTACTCCACTTCCCTCCAGTAATGGGCATGATGATGGGGCTCGCCTATCTGCAGTTCTTTGGCTATTACTTACGCAAGACTTTGCCCAACTCACTCGCCAAGAAAAAGGCGGTAGCGATCGCCAATAACGATGAAGGCGCCCTGAAACGACTCGGTTCTGTTGTGCCATTCGATGTATTTCGAAGAGTTTCTCATGCCGAATGGGACACGCTTTTGTTCTTCTACGGCGTGGTAATGTGTGTCGGTGGCTTGAGTCTACTTGGTTACTTGGAATTAGCTTCGGGCGTGATGTATAGCCAGTGGGATCCAATTTGGGCCAACGTCATGGTGGGGATCTTATCGGCTATTGTCGATAACATTCCGGTGATGTTTGCCGTGTTATCCATGGAACCCCAAATGTCGATGGGCAACTGGCTACTGATCACCCTAACCGCGGGCGTTGGCGGCAGCTTATTGTCTATTGGTAGTGCCGCTGGTGTGGCATTAATGGGGGCTGCACATGGTAAGTACACCTTTTTTGGCCACTTAAAATGGATGCCAGTAATCATGATTGGTTATGGGGTCAGTATCGCCGCTCACCTATGGCTGAACGGTGATATGTTCTAGTCTAAAGGGGAATCAACTAAAGGCTTTTCAACACGTGTCCAGACGTTGCTTAACTGCACTGCTGGACACTGGTTGCAGGTTAACACTGCTCCTTCTTGTTGAATACGCATCATCAGCCCAGAATCCACTCGGCTATTTCCTGAATTCAACTCGATGTTAATCAAATCATTTTCAATACGATAAGTTCTAGTGACCGTGTTACCGATTGTTTAATAGGTCATTTGTCCTGACTCAAAAAGTAGATAGCTGTTATCGTCCGCGTTCTCATACATCCCTTTGAACAAAACAAGCTGCGGTACTTCAAAGGGGCGACTAGTATCAGTTAAACAACCGGTCAGCAATAACACACTAGTGAAAGCTATTATCAGAAAATGATGGTTATTCATTTGGGCATCCTTGCCTAAAAAACATGGCTAAATAATATGCAACCAAATCATTATTTTCCAGAAAGTGGCGAATTTATTGCAAAGTCACGTTTTTATTGCAGAGTCACGCTTGAGGCCTCTTAATATTCCTCCTCAGTCGTACAAACCTTCAACCTTAACCGACAGAACAGAGTTTCAAGTCGCTAGCTAAGTAGCTTTCTAAGTTTGTTTTCTTCCCTCAATCACTAACAAGCGTTGTTTACGTTCTACGCCACCCGCATAACCCGTCAGCTTTCCATTTTTACCTATCACACGATGACACGGCACAATCACAGACACCGGATTTTTGCCATTCGCCAAACCCACTGCACGCACCGCTTTTGGGTTACCAATCGCATCGGCCAATTGTGCATAGCTCCATGTTTCTCCATAAGGAATGGTCATCAGCGCTTGCCAAACCGACTGCTGAAACGGAGTGCCCTTGGCTGCGATAGGCACAGAAAACTGGATAGCTTCACCAGCAAAATAACGATCGAGCTGTTTGATAGCCAACGCAAAGATCGGAAAGCTATCATCTTGAACACCTAACTGTTCAGGCTTGGTAGTGTGAGTTTCAAACCAAAGGCCGAGCAGCCCTTCATCGTTCGCCTGTAACGTCACGGTTCCTAGTGGACTTTGATAATAAGTAAAACGGTTAGTCATAATCTCTCCTAGCTTGGTAATTCCGATGTTTATTCATTGCTTCTATATCAGAGAGGTATCTCTATTCCACTTGAAACATCGTTTAAGACTGATTCCAACAATGGAACGTGGCGTAACTTCCCCAAGGCGAAACACTCTCTGTATTAATGGTAGGGCGATGCTCGATGAATTTCTTCACCACCAAATCGCCTACTAGCAAGTGGTTAGGTTCACTGAGCCCGCGCAGCAGCGCATATTGAATCGTCCAAGGACCAATACCTTTGAGATCAATCCACTTAGAAGGATGCTCAGCTTCGTTATCGACCATGTATTGGGCAAAACGCTTTAAGGTTTCCTTACGACTTCCCGGCATCCTTAGAAAGCTCACATCAGCATCAGCTATTTGTTTAGGTGTAGGGAAATACGCTTTCTCTGATGAATCAGCAATTTGTTGTAAGTCAGAGCACTCTTGTGAATTAGCTTGCTCTTGTGAATCAAACACCTGATATGAACCTGAGAGCTTTCGCACCAACAAGTTGAGCTGACCAATGGCCGCTGTTACCGAGACTTGCTGCCCGAGAATAGCTCTTACTCCGGCTTCCCAAGCACTCCACACACCAGGGATACGAATACCACTCTTAGCCACCAAGTTGGGATCAATGGTGCTAAAGAAATCTTCAACTTTGCTGATATCAACATCAAGGTCGAACATACGTCGAATATTGGCGATCAAACTTCTTAATTGGCTCATATCATCCAACTCAAACTCAATATCCAAACTGCTCTCTTTGGCTAAAGTGGCCTTGAACCAGCCCTTCGAGCCGTTCACGTTCACTGTGCGTTGGTAATAACCGTCGCCCACCTCTTCTAAGCCTTCGATCATTCGTCGTCGATAAAAGCCCAGCAAATGATCCCAGTCCAACGGGCCATGGAAACTGAGTTGGATATGATTACTTAGATTGTTACTTGGCTTAGCTCTTCGTATTTGACTTGGCGAAAGCTGAAGCTCTTTTTGAAAGGCATCATTGAAGCGGCGCGTGCTGTTAAAACCACTCGCAAAACCGACATCGGTAATGCTCATGCTGCTGGTATGCAGTAACTGCTTGGCAAACATCAACTGGCTATAAAGGCTATATTGCTTCGGTGACACCCCGATGTAATTGTCGAACAAGGTTCGTAAATAACGATCTGAGATGCCTAGTCGAGTGGCAAGGTCGACAATCGACCCCGAATTCAGCGCACCGTTGTCGATTAATTGCATAGCTCGCAGAAAGGTAGTTTCAACACCTTTCCAAGCCGGAGAAAAAGGCGCGCTGTCTGGTCGGCAACGTAAGCATGGGCGATAACCCGCTTTCAAAGCCTGAGCTTGATGAGAAAAGTATTCGACATTTTCTTCTTTGGGTGGGCTTGCAGGGCAAATAGGGCGACAAAAAATCCCGGTGGTTTTCACCGCTGTGAAAAACATCCCATCAAAGCGAACATCTCGCGCATATCGAGCCAAATGGCACTGCTCACTCGTTAACGCGCTGTTGTGATGAATATTCTTAGACATACTCTGTCCTTCTCATTAGCCATACTGTGCTCCAATAACTAAAAGTTTACCGTGAACTGTTATTGTCGCTAGCCATTTTCGGAACTGAAGGTTAGATAAATCACAAAAAAGGGTTTTCTTTTCGCTCAATTCGACTAAATTTAACCTTGAGAAAGGATTATTCTCACAACGTCAACGAACGGTACTCAGCACATTAAGATGCAGAGACCTATCGAATAATAAGGAAAAGGCTATGGTTCTTCACACATGTCGTATTGTTTTATCAAACCAACAGGTTCTCACCAGTCAATCAGTCGAACAGTCTCTAAGCTTTCTTGAAGACGAAGCGGATAAGGGGATTTCTAAGATTGAGATTGACGCAACGGATGGCAATCAAATCCATTCTTACATGTCACACTCTCTTGAAGAGTCTATCGAGAATCTAATGAATCTCTAGAATTTTCGAAGAATAGTGCTTTGAAGTGATAGGGCTTTTAAAAAAGGTTACGCATACCAGGCTTAAACGGTTTTATCCGAGTTAGGGTTATCTCTGATTTGGAAAAGAAAATCATCTCTGGTTTAAAAACAAAAATGGCTCCCAACTATATAACTAGTTAGGAGCCATTTTTATTTAGTCAACAAAGCATATTGGTTACAGAAACAGCTGTTACTCTGGTGTTTGTTCAGCGGCTTGTTGCAACGTGTAGGCAGTCGATGGGTCAATTTCATTAACCAACTTCTCAACCTGAATGATCGCATCAACCGAAGTACTGCTTTTACGGTAGCTCAGGTAAATTGGACGATACCAGTCTTCAACCCCTTTGACCTTGTGCAATTGACCCGACTCGATAAAAGGTTCAACCATAGAAACAGGTAAATACGCACTGCCACCTTTCTCTAAGATAAAATCTAAAGCGATACGAGCTGTTGAGGTACGTAGATACGGCGCAGGCACTTTGGGGTGACGCTCGGCGTGTTCAGAACCAAAACGCGTTCCCCAGTCTACATAAACGTATTTATGTTGGAATACAGATTCCAGATCATCTTGCTCCGTTGATACCAACACCAAAACCAAGTCAGCGACTTTTTTACAGTTCAGCTCTTCCGCTTTGATCTGATCGAAAGCAAAAGCCATGTCTAAGGTTCGTTCTAGCAAATTACGGTTCAGCTGTTCGCGACCCATCACCTCGGCCATAAAGCCGTAGCCACCGAAAGAGTCGGTCACCACACTTAAGCAGTTTTGTAGATACGCATCCCAGATATTCGGTGTGCCACCCAGTGTTAACTGCAACGCTTTTCCACTCTCTAACGACAGCTCAAATTTGGCTTGTTGTAAGGTGGATACCATCACTTCAGCATAACCAATCAAACGCTCACCAGAAGAGGTCAGCTTGATGTTATTGCGGTCACGAATGAAGAGCTGAGTATCAAAATAGCCTTCAAGCTGTTTAATCCGCGCACTCACCGCTGCTTGTGTTAAATACAAGTTTTCAGCTGCACGCCCAAAGTGGCGCACCCTTGCAACCTCAAGAAAGGTTCTAAATACTTTCACATCCATCAAAAATACATCTCTGTAATAAATCTGCTAACTAGCCGATCTAGGATTGTTTATCGTAAAGGCAAAAACGTTTTGTTTCCTATTTTAGCCTTTTAACAATATTTTCGCGTGAGCAATAAACACTAATTTCTATCTAACCACATTACTGAGGCTGATATGTCTGAGACCGAATTCCGACACGGAAAAAAACGTTTTTATGACACCATTAAATTCCCACGAGG
This sequence comes from Vibrio sp. FF266, assembly GCF_041439695.1. Classification (NCBI taxonomy): domain Bacteria; kingdom Pseudomonadati; phylum Pseudomonadota; class Gammaproteobacteria; order Vibrionales; family Vibrionaceae; genus Vibrio; species Vibrio sp. FF266. The sequence goes on along the minus strand of NZ_JBGOOO010000005.1, from coordinate 142,002 downwards.
GTTTGCTAAGTCGGGTGATTTTACTCTTTCAGAAGAGGAAATCCTAACCTTGTTTGGTGACACTATGCTTGCACTTGAGACTGGCGAACTTTCGCCAAGCAACTCAGAAGAAAAACATTTCATCAAAGTGTTGTCTCACCCTCATAAGGCGAAGTCCAAGTTAGAGCGTGTTTGGTTGAAGTACATTCAACTGGCTCGTGGACGCCGTCGCTTTCATACCCTAAACGGCTGCAAACGCAGCGAAGTTTCTCGGGAAGAATACGAAAGAGAGTTAGTGTTAGAAGATTAGTAAAACAGCTCAAAGTGATACCTCATCACTTTGAGCTTTTTTTGGGTTCATCTCGGATTAGCGGGAACTTAAAATAAACTCGCATCTTCTTCGTAATTAATAAGTTTAGCCAACCTGTCCAGTTTTACCAATATTTATATAAAATTCATAGTGATACCTTTGAATAATCACTATTCTTAAATATACCCAATGATAATTCACGCCTGTCGGCGAAACTTCCTTATTTTTTGTACGGCAGTGCCACATAGCCACCATACTTTGATCGCATTTTCATTGCCCCCTTACTCTTCATCCAATAAAGTTTGTTGATCCTTCAGCCCCTGAATCAAATCCATCCGACGATATATGACAAACGTATTAATCTTGTTTAACGCCACCAAATATCCATACAATAATTGTGCAATTTTGAGAATTCCAATCACAGATATGATCAAAAAGGCAAAAACTTGACCTAAAACAATAGCGGAATCTGATAACTTATTTTATAATGCGAATTAATGTTTCAGAACACTATAATATTTAATTTCTAGGGGCAAAATCAATGAGACTTATTCCATTAAGCAACAAAGCAAAAGTAGGTAAATGGGCTGCTCGTCATATCGCAGATTCGATCAACAAATTCGCTCCAACTGCTGAGCGTCCATTTGTACTAGGTCTTCCTACTGGTAGCACACCTCTAACTACTTACGCTGAGCTAATTGAACTTTACAAAGCTGGCGAAGTAAGCTTCAAGCACGTTGTAACATTCAACATGGATGAGTACGTTGGTATCGACCCTAACCACCCAGAGTCTTACCGCACATTCATGCACGAGAACTTTTTCAACCACGTTGATATCCAAGCAGAAAACATCAACCTGCTAGACGGCAAAGCTGAAGACATCGATGCTCACTGTGCAGCATACGAAGAGAAAATCCGTTCATACGGCAAAATCAACCTGTTCATGGGCGGCGTAGGCATCGACGGTCACATCGCATTCAATGAGCCAGGTTCTTCTCTATCTTCACGCACTCGTATCAAAACGTTGACTGAAGACACTCGTATCGCGAACTCTCGTTTCTTCGATGGCGACATCAACCAAGTTCCTAAATACGCACTAACTATCGGTGTTGCTACTCTTCTAGATTCTGAAGAAGTAATGATCCTTTCTCTAGGCCACAACAAAGCGCAAGCGCTTCAAATGGCTATCGAAGGTTCTGTAAACCACATGTGGACTGTTACCGCTCTACAGATGCACCGTAAAGCTATCATCGTTGCTGATGAGCCAGCTCAACAAGAGCTAAAAGTTAAGACTCTTCGCTACTTCCAAGAGCTAGAAGCTGAGAACATTCAAGACCTATAATTTGATGTAGATCTTGATTGTAGAATTAAAACCACTTCTTCTATCGGAAGTGGTTTTTTTTTTATGTCACAATCGCTATCAACTAAAAAATATGGAAATAGACATGTTGTTGAATGAAATTGTCGAGGTCATCGAACTGACTGACAGTGATTACCTCTCAGAGGCATTAGAAGAGTTTAATCTACATAACGTAGTTCACTCTAACCACCTTCCTTTTTTGAATATTGTCTACGATAACGCCAAGCCACACTTGCTAAAAAAACTGTGCAGCATTGGCTTTAAAGGACAAATTCAATGTGAAAAATTGATAAGCGGTGACTATATTATTTTCAATGCAGACACCTATACGCCCGAACAAGCTAGCTCAAAATTCAGGTAAAACAGACTTCAATTTATTAGGAACTGACTTAAATGACAGACACAACTAACCTAAGCAATGAACAACTATCTCTACTTGGAAAAGCTCTGCTTTCAGTACAAAGATTGGAAAACTCACTCTACCAGTCGATTAGAGCACTTTGTAAACAAAACAGTTCTAGTGATACCCAAGCCATTGAAAACCTGACTTCAGAGCAGTTTCTGAAAGGCACTATCACAGAGCTAAAGCCAGTTATACAACAGTTATATGATGTGTTTGGGGAGACCCTTGCGCTTTCATCAGCAGAGTTAAATGAGTTCCTATACAAAAGAAACCTAGTCTCACTGAGTTTTTGGCAGGTAACGACAACAAGTGTAAAAGGAAATGAGAAACTTGCGAACCCAACACAATTTTTGCAAGAGCTCATCGATCAGTGTGATCTGTGGTTGACAAAAGTAGATCATAAATAGCACCGAGCTTACTTTCACTACCTAGAGATAGCTTAAGAGGTCAGCACATTCTCTTTCGCTAACTGCTGATGTATATCATTAACCGCTAGCACTATCGTAGAGCGCACTTTTTGAAAATGGCGCTCTAAAAACATCCGCTTCATATCATCAGACATGCCTTCGACCAACTCCGGGGCGTAGTCGATTGGCATCATTTTTTGAATAGCATTGATACGATTAAGTTCAAAAACGACATCTTGGTCCCAGAAATTCACCTGACCTTCTTGAATATTTACCCACTCTTTTAGAGTAACGAAAACTTCAATATCGTCATACACCTCTTTACTGATCACGCCTAACCCTAACAATAATTTTGTTCGAACCTGAATTTCCCCTAAAGGGCCATCGGTGGTGAGGAGAGGGTCAACAACAAATTTTACTGCGTAGTCATCTTTATAGAAGATACTTTTCAACAAAGCGTCCAGCATGTCTTCTAAGACATCGTAGGCGCACAACAGGCACTCCGCAGCATCAGCTGATTCGGCTAGTTCTTCAAGTAACTCTGATTCGTGTGTTGTATGTATGGGCATGGTTGCTCTAAAAGAATAAAGTGCCACTGGTGTGGCACTTTGATGGTTTATCATTTCAATGCTAGATAAGCTTCTTCCGCTAGTTTAACAACTTCTGAGTCACTATTCAGCTCAGAATAATGCGCTAATGTCTCAGCAAAGCCTTTTTCTGCGAACATTGCTTGAAGTTCAACCGCTTGAGGGTCGTCTTCGTTCTTGTAATGGAACGCAGCAGCGATTGCTTTTACTAGGTGAGCATTCGGTAGGCCGTACTCTAATGTACCGTTTAGAGGCTTAACTAGGCGATCTTGTGGGCTCAGCTTACGAATAGGTTGACGACCAACGCGACCCACTTCATCACGTAGGAACGGGTTAGCAAAACGACCGAGAATCTTTTGGATGTAGGCAGCGTGAGCTTCTGGATCAAAGCCGTAACGCTTAATCAGAACCGCACCACTCTCTTCCATCGTCGCTGTTACTTCAGCACGGATTACGTCATCTTCGATAGAATCTTTAATAGTCTCATGACCGGCAAGCACACCAAGGTATGCCGTTACTAAGTGACCTGTGTTTAGCGTAAACAGTTTACGCTCAACGAAAGCCATTAGGTTGTCAGTGCATTCCATACCTGGGATATTTGGAATCTCACCTTTGAATTGTGTTTGGTCTACGATCCACTCGCTGAACGTTTCAACCGTTACCGCTAGAGGGTCTGTTTCGCCCGCTTCTGCCGGTGGAACAATACGGTCAACCGCTGAATCAACAAAGCCAATGTGCTCTTCAGTGAACGCTTTCATTTCATCAGAAAGGTGCTCTAACACGGCTGCTTTTAATTGGCTAGTACCGCGAACCATGTTCTCTGCCGCGATGATGTTCATTGGTGCAGTGTTGTTTGCAGCTGCACGCTTTTCAATGCCTTGAGCGATAGACTTAGAGATGATTTTAAGAACCGTAGGGCCCACTGCTGTCGTCACAAGATCAGACTCAGAAATGCAATCTACTACTGCGCTTGTCGCTGAGTTTACTGCTGACACGTTCTTAACAACTTCGACAACACACTCTTCGCCAACAATCTTAACTGGGTATTCTTGGCGTTCAATTAACGCATTTACAACCGTTTCATTTACGTCAGCAAACGTAACCTTCATACCAGCATCAGAAAGAAGCTTACCAATGAAACCACGACCGATATTACCTGCACCAAAATGTAACGCTTTCATAATTTTGACCTTATAAATATTTGAATCTAAATAGCTAACCACTCAAACACATGCCGCTTTCAATCACGTCCTAGGCATTAAGCAGTGACCTATTCAGACCGAACCTTTATCTACAGATAAAGATTGAGACCGGAAATGAGGCCAGTAGGGGGATACTGGCCTCCTTCACTCAGGAGCTTGACTAGAGCTTGTTAGTTTCCGTTGAGAATACGTAGAACATCAGCAGGGTTTGTTGTGTTCTGTAGGCATTCCACAGCTTCTTCATCGTCGAGTGAATTGGTAATAGCCATCAGCACCATGTTGTGCTCATCGCCTTGTGCGGCAATACCGATAACCATCTTCGCGATATCATCTTCATCTTCATCTTCGCCCCATTGAATACCTTCGGGGTACTGACAGAAAACAATGCCGGTTTTTTGTACGTACTGTTTCGCTTCGATTGTGCCGTGTGGTACAGCGATAGACTCACCTAGGTAAGTAGACACAAGCTCTTCACGAGCAAACATGCCATCTACATATTCTGGTGATACGTTGCCAAGTTTTACTAATTGTTCGCCAGCAAACTTAATTGCGTCTTCTTTCTGAGTCGCTTTAAGGCCAAGGAAGATGCTGTCATTAGTCAGTGCAAGCTTGTTGCCTTCTTGAGCTGGTGCTGCTGCAGGAGCCGGAGCTTCTACTTTCGCTTCACCACTTTGTGCTTCAACAAGTTCTGCTACTAGGTTGTCGTATACTGCGCCATCTAAGAAGTTGTTCAGAGACATGTGCATTGCACCTGGTACGGTGTTACGAGCACGATCTGTTAAGTCTTTATGCGTGATAACAATTTGCGAATCAGCCGGTAGGTTGTTGATTGCGTAGTTTGTTACTTCAATATCTAGGCCTGCTGCTGCTACCTTTTTACGAAGTAGACCAGCACCCATTGCACTCGAACCCATACCTGCATCACAAGCTACATAGACAGCTTTCACATCCGCTAGGTTTACACCAGCTTCTGATGCTGCACCTTTAGAAGACGCTTTCATGTCTTTCATTTGAGCCGATGCTTTTTCTAGTGAATCTTCGTCATCACCTTGAGCTGAAGTCTTAAGTAGGATTGAAGCTACGATGAAAGACACAGCCGTTGCAGCGATTACAGAAAGTACAACACCGATGTAAGAACCTTTTGGCGTCATCAACAAGATAGCAAAGATAGAACCTGGTGATGCTGGAGAGATAAGGCCAGAATCGAACACTACGTTAGTGAATACACCCGCCATACCACCCGCGATTACAGCAAGAATTAGACGTGGGTTCATTAGAACGTAAGGGAAGTAAATTTCGTGGATACCACCTAGGAAGTGGATGATAGATGCACCAGCAGCAGACTGCTTCGCGCTACCTTTACCAAACACCATGTAAGCAAGTAGAAGACCAAGACCTGGACCTGGGTTCGCTTCGATTAGGAAGAAGATTGAGCGACCAATTTCTTCAGATTGCTGGATACCTAGTGGAGAGAAGATGCCGTGGTTGATTGCGTTATTTAGGAATAGGATTTTCGCAGGTTCAACAAAGATAGAGGCAAGAGGCAATGCACCCGCTTCAACCATTACGTTAACACCAGCCGCCAAACCAGAAGACAGAACTTTAACCGCAGGGCCAATCACGATGAACGCGATGATCGCGCAGATCATGCCGATGATGCCCGCAGAGAAGTTGTTCACTAGCATTTCGAAACCACTCTTCACTTTACCGTGAACAGCTTCATCGAATTTCTTAATTGCGATACCACCCAGTGGACCAACAATCATTGCACCCATGAACATTGGGATATCAGTACCAACGATAACACCCATCGTTGTGATAGCACCCACTACGGCACCGCGGTCGCCACCAACCATTTTACCACCGGTATAACCGATCAATAGTGGTAATAGGTATGTGATCATTGGACCAACCATTGATGCTAACGTTTCGTTAGGCCACCAACCCGTTGGAATGAATAGTGCAGTAATGAAACCCCACGCAATGAATGCGCCGATGTTTGGCATTACCATATTGGATAAGAAACGACCAAAGTTTTGAACCTTAATCTTTGCTTCTGGTGATAACATAGGTAGAACCCCGTAATGTATTGGTTGGTCAAATGACCGAAAGTGTGTACTCAAAAGTCGATTAAAATGTATCACAACATTTTTAAAATGCACCTCAGCCCAACTTTCGTGATAACCATCACACGCAAAAAACACTTTCGGGTTAACGAGTACACCTTAGATCACAAAAACATCATGAATTTAAATTACAAAGCCAAATTAATGAGAATAAATATCATTAACGCAAGATCTAGATCGCATTTTATTTTGTAATACTTAAAAATAAATAGTGATATAAATCACACTTAATAAAATATAGCATCTGAGATCTATATAACCCGTATAAAAGAACATCGTGTCACGAATAATAAATATGCACCAAGATGGGTAAAAATCCTAAAACTGTAATTTAATTACAAATTAGGCGACATTTTGCTTAACATTCAAAATGAGAGCGAATACTCACTAAAAACATGGACCAGTGAACTGCAGTTAGTATCAACAGTTGTGTTATTGTATTTCCCTATTCTATACAACAGCCCCTCAACATTAATCAGCAGTTCTACTGCTAATTGAGAAACAGACTATGCCAGACAAGATTTCCACATCAGCACTAGCCAAACAAAAAGGGATAGAAGCAAAGGCTCTATTCAGTGATTTGAAAACAGCTGGCTATATCGTGCGTTCACAGGAGCGTTGGGTACTCACAGAACGAGGCGAAAGCTTTGGTGGGGAGTATGTCGAACACAAGAAGTTTGGTGTCTTTATTGTCTGGCCAGAAAAACTACTCATCGACCTAGATTCTTTCTCTGGAAAAACGCTAACGGCAACTCAACTAGGCAGTGCCTTTCAACTTAGCGCAAAAAAAATTAACCTGTTGCTCAGCGAGCTTGGTTGGATAACACGTGAAGAAGATGGTTGGCATGTCACCTCAACAGGCTTAAAAGCAGGCGGTGAGCAAAGGGAAGATAAAGCGACTCAAAACCTATTTGTGGTATGGCACGATTCGTTAGTTCGCAATAAACGTTTGAAGCAATCTGTTGTCGAATTTCTAGGGCATGATGCTGAAAGCCACTCTACCGATGTCTCGTTTTCTAGCTTTCGTCAGAAATTTGAGGCGAAACACCGAACCTTAGACGGACATTATGTGCGTTCAAAGGGAGAGCTGATCATCGATAACTGGCTTTATATGGCGGGAGTGGTTCATGCCTATGAACGTCCGCTCCCGATATCAAAAGAAGTAATGAGCGATTTCTACCTGCCAAGCGGCAAGGTATACATTCAGTTCTGGGGAACAGATTCAGGCCCTATAGAAGAAGACAAACGAAATGCGACCAAGAAAGTTTACCAAGAGCACGGTTTTAGCTTGATTGAACTTAACCCTGAAGATATCCCAAACCTCGACAGTGTACTTCCCTCTTTATTACGCCAATATGGAATCAAAGCGTACTAACTGGCTGATTTTCGAAAACCAACACACATCCAGATCACACTAATCAAATCATTATGGACATTATTAACCATAGTGATTTGATGTGTTCGCTATTTTTCCCAAGCCAATCTTCTATTATCTTACACCCATCAACTTGAGCTACCGCAGATACTCGATTTATTGGGGCATGTTCGATAGCCATTTAAGCGTTCAGCCTTTTAGAGGCTGACTGTTCTAGAAACGACTTCTATAGAGATATAGCCTAAATGCGTTATCCGTTTATTGTTGACGTTACCGAACATAACACCCTACAACATTTATATTGATAGATATTAGGATTCAACATGACTCATCCAATCATTTCAGATCTAAACACTCGCTACACAGCTAAAAAATACGATGCAGAAAAGCGCATCTCTGCGGAAGACATGGAAGTAATCAAAGAAGCACTTCGTTTGTCAGCTTCTTCTATCAACTCTCAGCCTTGGAAATTCATCATCATTGAGAGTGACGCAGCAAAACAACGCTTCCACAATACTTTCGAGAACATGTTCCAGTTTAACCAACCGCATGCGAAAGAAGCGTCACATACGATCCTGTTTGCTCACGATCCTAAGTACACTAAAGAGAAATTCGCAAAGCGTGCTGACACAGAAGTAAGCTCTGGTCACCTACCCGCTGAAATGTACGAGCAGTTCTTAGGGGCTTACGCATTCGCAGAAATGAACACAGATGAGACTGGTTTCAACGGAAACTGGACTAAGTCTCAAGTGTACATCGCGCTAGGTAACACAATGCACACACTGGCTCGTCTTGGTATTGCTTCAACACCGATGGAAGGCGTAGATGCCGCTATGATCGGTGAAGAGTTTGCTGACGAACTAGACGGTCACGTTGTTGATGTAGCGCTAGCAATCGGCTACCACAAAGACGGCGAAGACTATAACCACGGTAAACCAAAAGCGCGCCTAGCTCTTGATGAAATCGTGACGACGCTTTAACGCGTTAATTAAGATGACGAATGAATCAACAGCTATAACACGTTAAACAGTTACAACGCTTTAATTTTTAAAACGCTTTTTCGTTTTACAAAATATAGTTTCAACAGCACTTCAGACTGTTAAATTACACTGCCTTGTTTTGGCCAGACACTCGTCTGGCCTTTTTCATGTCTGTATTTCGCATCCATCCTTTCTATCTCAGCTTTAGCCATTCCAGCCGCTTTTTAGACCACCAATACCTAATCAATCCACGTGTTCTAATTCGCGAAGCGCAGGAGTTACGCTATAATCCCCTTTGTTGAAACAGGTTCCTCACCCTGCTCTTTCTGAGCAAACATCATTAATTTTCTTGCCAAACCGCTATAAACCCACAAAGTCATAAAGACACCTAAGATTCATTTTAACCACAAAATACAGAGCGTCAAAATGACTCACCAAACAACACAAAGACCAAACAAACACATTTAAAACAGATACTTAAAAACATGGCACAACTAGTGCGATGATGACCTTAGATATTTAAATAAGGTATTATCATTATGACTATTCACGTTAAATCAAATGTTCACTGGGTTGGCGTCCACGATTGGGAAACAGAACACTTCCATGGTAAGGAATACCACATGAACAAAGGTACCAGCTATAACTCGTACCTGATTCGTGAAGAGAAAACGGTGCTTGTTGATACCGTTGATCATCGCTTTACTGAACAATTCCTTGCAAACCTTGAGATGGAAATCGACATCAATGAGATCGACTACATCATTTGTCAGCATGCTGAAGAAGACCACTCAGGTGCCCTTTCAGCACTATTAGCCAAAATTCCAAACACACCCGTCTACTGCACAGAAGCTGGCGTTAACTCTATTGTTGGCCATCACCACCAGCCAGACTGGAACTTCCGAACCGTTAAAACAGGCGACACGCTCGATGTCGGTAACGGTAAGCAACTCATCTTTGTTGAGATGAAAATGCTGCACTGGCCAGACTCAATGGCAACATATCTCACTGGTGACGAGATCCTGTTCAGTAACGATGCGTTCGGTCAGCACTACTGTGATGAGAACCTATTCAACGATCAGCTAGACCAAGTCGAGCTTCATGACCAATGTCTGCGTTACTTCTCGAACATCCTCACACCTTTCGCACCTTTGGTGAAAGCGAAGATAGAAGAAGTATTGAACTTAGGTGTGCCTATCGATGTTATCGCCACCTCTCATGGCTGTATTTGGCGCGACAACGCGACGCAAATTGTTGAGCAATACTACGAGTGGTCTAAAGCCTACAAAGAAGATCGTATCACCATTGTCTACGACACCATGTCGAACAACACTCGCATGATGGCTGACGCAATTGCAAAAGGTATCCGTAAAGGCAGCCCAGAAACAGCAATCAAGGTCTTTAATATCTCTAAGCACGATAAGAATGACATCCTTGCCAATATCTTCCGTTCAAAGGGTGTGCTTGTTGGTTCATCGACCATGAACAATGTGATGATGCCGCAAATCGCTGCACTACTAGAAGAGAGCCACGGCTTACGTTTTTCAGGTAAAAGAGCCGCTGCATTTGGTTCTTCAGGTTGGACAGGCGGCGCGGTAAAACGCATCGACGCTCGACTACGTGAAGCCAACTTTGAAGTCAGTGCGCCACAACACATCCATTGGAAACCAGACACAGACGCTCTTCGCCAATGTATCGATTACGGCATAACACTGGCCGAGGTTTGGCGTGTAGAAGCAGATGAAGTGAGCACACCGAAACAAGTATCACATCATGTAACACCGCTTGAAGCTACACAAGCACCGGCAAACACCACTACCGAGCTCAAAGACGCAACAGAGCTGAAGCCAGAAGAAGCGCAAGATAAGCCAGCACACAGTGCAGACTGCACTTGCTGGCGTTGCACAGTGTGTGAATGGGTGTACGACCCACAATTGGGCGAACCCTACCAAGGCGTCGAACCTGGAACTCCTTGGGCGCAAGTACCTGATGATTTCCTTTGCCCTGAATGCCATTTAGGCAAAGAAGTGTTTGTGGAGAAGTAGCATGTCGAACATTGTTATTGTGGGCGGTGGTTTCGCCGCCCTACAAACCATAAAGATGGTACGTAAAATTGACCAAGATGTCGCTATTACCATGATCACCGCCGATGCCGGGGTTGAGTACAGTAAGCCGAATCTTTCGCACGCGTTCAGTCAGGAACAAACGCCGGAAACACTGGCAGTACATAACGCTCAACAATTGGCTGAGCAGTACAACGTGGTCATCAAAACCAAAGCACTTGTGAGCGAGATAGATACTGAGCAGCAGTGTGTTCATGTTGATGGCCAATCTATCCACTATTCAAAGTTGGTAATAGCGACGGGTGCGACGCCTTTTATACCACCAGCGAAAGGGCTTAAACGCAGCGCAACCATTACGTTAAATAGTTTGGAAGAGTTTGATAAACACAAAGCTCAGATCGACCGCGCTCAACGCATCATTGTGGTGGGGGGAGGCTTGATTGGGGTCGAGCTCGCATTCGACCTTCAAACTGCGGGTAAAGATGTCACGATTATCGAACCCGCAAGTTATCTATTGAATAACCTAGTGCCACCTTTCGTTTCGCTTGAATTGGAAAGGGAACTGACAAAAGCAGGGGTTACCGTCGAAACCGACTCTGCGATTTGTCGAACGACTTACCTCCACGATGGAGTTAGGCTACAAACTACCGCCTCTCGATTAATACGAGCAGATATAGTGATTGCCGCAGCAGGGTTAAGGCCAAATACGGCTTTAGCCACGCAAGCGGGAATAGACGTCAACAGAGGCATTGTGGTCGATGACACCCTGAAAACCAGCGCCAACAATGTGTATGCGATTGGTGATTGCGCTGAAATTGAAGGGCGCGTGATGGCCTATTTGCAGCCAGCAATCTTATCGGCAAACGTGTTGGCCAAGCAGTTAACTAAGGATAAAGGCGAGATCAAAGTGGGCGATGCAAAGCTCAGCTTGCCTCATATGATCACCAAGGTGAAAACACCGAGTTACCCGATTCAGCTGGCAGGGCGCGATATTCACACAGCTCAGAGCTGGGAAACTCGATTCGATCCTAAAGGCATTGTCGCCAAAGGCTTCAATGAAGATAACCAGTTGGTTGGATTCATTGTCACGGGAGAGCACATCAAGGCTGCATTTCCTTTACTAAAGGAGTTGCAAATCAGTTCACCATCATAAGTACAAAGGTGTAAAAGCAGTCGACTCATTACATATGTTCGGCTGTATTCAACGCAAAAATACACATCAAATTCGGGAAAATTTGATGCTTATACTAGAGCAACTCGAGTATAAGCAAGCAATAAAAAAGCCAGTCAACAAACTGGCTTTCTTGTGTTCATCTTAGTGCGATGAGCTCATCGCGTTTAAGCAAAGGCGAACATTAACCGATAAACGAGATGTAACCTTGAAGGATAATCAGGTTAACGATATCGATAAAGAAGGCACCAACAATTGGCACCACCATGAAGGCTTGTGGCGATGGACCAAAACGGTTCACCAAAGAGCCCATGTTCATTACCGCTGTTGGTGTTGCACCTAGGCCGAAACCACAGTGACCACCTGCCATAACCGCTGCGTCGTAGTTAAAACCCATTACTTTAAACGTCACAAAGTAAGAGAAGATACCTAACACCACCGCCTGAACCGCAAGGATAACCAAGAACGGAATCGCAAGGTCAAAGATGTTCCAAAGCTTAAGGCTCATTAGCGCCATTGCTAGGAACAGTGACAATGACACCGTACCAAGAATATCGACCGTTTCGCTGTCAGTCTTATGCAGCTTGGTCACTTCAAACACGTTAGTGATGAACACACCGATAAACAACGCGTAAACGAAGTCAGGAATCATCAACCAAGAAATTTCAAAAGTCGCCACCCACTGCTCTAGGTACTTCGCACCTGTGATACAGATAAGAAGGATGAACAACACCTCAATCACCTTCTTCGCCGTCACTTTGTCTTCTTCATACTCGTTATAAGTAACAAGTTCAGGGAAGCGTTCGTGCGTATGCGTGCCAGTACCGTACTCAGATTCAAGCTGGTTTTTATCAATCAGCTTTTGCGCCACTGGGCTACCGATAATACCACCGATGATCAAACCAAAGGTCGCTGAAGCCATTGCGATTTCTAGCGTATTTGCAATGCCAAACGTGTCTGCAAAAGTTTGAGACCAAGCCGCGCCTGTACCGTGACCACCCGAAAGGGTGATAGAGCCAGCAATCAAACCCATCAAGGGCTCAAGGCCTAGTGTCGTTGCTAAGGTTACGCCTACACCGTTTTGGATAATGATGTAAACCGAAGCCACCCCTAAGAATAGGAATACCTTGGCACCACCTTTCATCAGCTGTGTGTAGTTAGCTGCAAGGCCGACCGTTGCAAAGAACATCAACATAAATGTGTTCTGCAAGGGCAAAGAAAACTCAAGATCAAGGCCGTTAAAGTGCAGGGCTGTAATAGCAAAAGCGACAATCAAGCCGCCGACAATGGGCTCTGGGATATTGTACTTTTTGAGAACAGGAAGCTTTGCATTGACGAAATGACCTAGAAACAAAACACTAATCGCGATTAGGAAGGATTCTAGTGGTCCAATTGAAATTAATTGATTCATATAACCTCTATTTTTTTACGTTCTCATCTTCCTTAACGAGTCTAGTTTTATCTGTAATTATCTGTGCTGCTCTACCTATATTTATACAAACTGGAGAGAAATTGTAGATTCGAAAAGCGAACACATTACTGCGTTCACTTGGTGCCATGTTAGTAGCACGTTAACTTTTATAGGAGATAAAAGGATTTGTGACAACAATCACCTCTAAAAAGTTGAAAACGGCGTGAGTATTATTACCGCTGACTCTGCTTTTTTAATACCTAAAAAAGCAAAAAGGAGCTATTGCTAGCTCCTTTTTCATCACCATCACTGGCAATTAGAATTTTTTCGGTGCGTAACCAGTCATAACCTCAATGCGAAGCTCTTTACCGATCTTGGTCATTGGGTGAACAATTACTAATCCTTTAACAGACTTTTTAAGTTTACCCATATCCGCTTGTTCAGCCTTAGTAATCTCACGCTTAAATGGCATATCAACCAGAGACTTACGCTCTTGGTTCACATCGTAGCTTTCTTTATGTTTCAGCTGAGCGATTTTCTTGGTTAGCTTCTTAATCTCATCTTCAAATTGACGAACAACAGGACGATCATTACGAGTTTTAGCAGCCGCTAACTTGTTGCGACACTTGTCTAGACGGTTGTTAATTTGTTGAAGTTCGTTTTTAACACTCATAATAATTTCCTAAGATTTAACAAGCCAATTCGGATTGGGGCGCGGAGTATAGCACAATGGTTCACTTGAACCGAAATTTATCTTAAACATCGCTACCTAAACGAATCATTTAAGACCAACACAATAGCTCCAAACACAGAAACGCCCTTATTCTTTCGTGTAAACAATAAGGGCGAATGAGCATTTCCTACGGAGCTGATTGACCCCATATTTTTTCGCGAAATTGAGGAATAAGTTGGCCAGCACCAAATTCATTCAGGTGATCGTCATCAACGTATGTTGGGTGATTGTTGATATCCCCTAGGCACTGCTGATCATCACAAAATATCGGCTCAGGGTCTATAAGAGTAACTCGACAGTTTTGGCTGATTTTTTCATAAGATTTCGTAATCAATGCGGTTCTTTGTCGGTACTCTTCAAGAGGAATAGAAACCGAAATATCAGATTGATTTAAAATCGAATACTTATACATAGTTTTAGGTACATCTTTCTTAAGCTCAGGGATTGGCTTGACCAAATAAACAGGGTTAGATTGACTAAGCTCGCACATGGTCTTTTCAAAACTGGATAAGATTGAGTTCAGGTACTCTTCCGATCTGGTCTGAAACCTTTTATCTCCTGCGATTAAACTGATCTTTTCGTTCTCACTTTGCCACCCATCTTCATTCGAACCATAAAGATAGCCACCCATTCTGTTAATGACAACAACAGGAACGTTAGGGTAATTAGTTTTAGCTTTAATTAACGATGCTGAGACAAAATCCCCACACTCTTCTGATAACTCACCACTTGAAAGCACTCTTTTGATACCTGAAATCGTCGGACATGCGCTTCTCGTCCAGTCGATGACCGATGTATCGTTAGGTGCTGACGCCTCAACACTTCTCACTATCGATGCGCCATGACTATCGCCTAAAACAATCGCGGATACGGGTCCTGAGCCATAGTGACACTCAGGAGATGGTCCAAATTCGACGTGGCACTCTCCGCTTCGTGGATTCCGGTCATAGACACTTTGTGCAATGACGAGCTGTGTTTTATCCAGGCGCCAAAGTAATCCTTCACTTTCATAAATAACCTGCCCTATCAAGGCAATAAAGGAAGCAAGAACTAGAGGGTAATAGTTCAAAAAGAATTTACCGCCTTTGGGTCTCTCCTTAGGTCGGTAACTTTCAATGAACTTAAATGAAAGGATCCCCATCAAGACCGAAACCATTACTCCGATTATATTGTGGGTAATAGTGTTATTTGTGAGGTTTTTAATGAAAACATTAATAGGCCAATGCCAGAGATAAATTGAGTAGGAACATAACCCAACCCCTTGTATCAGCCGTGATTTATGAAAGGTAAAATTGAGGTCCAAATTCAAAAGCAGAATTATCGCGGTAGCAATGACCGGAATAAGCGTCACATGACTCGGCCAAAGTGTGCTGCTGTCGATCATGAAAGGAGATATAAACAGTGAGGCAATAGCAACTAACAGCAATAACTGAACATTGGATTTTTTGAATTCAATGGGCTCTCTTTTCAAAGCAACTACCGAACCTGCGAGCAGTTCCCATGCGCGGGACGGTAATGTGTAATAAGAAGCCGAGCTCCCTAAATACGCATAGTTATAAGCTAGACTTCCGATTAGAGTCGTTCCAATAGCAACGGCTGCACCTTTAGCTCCGAATAACTTGTAGGTCGCCATTAAAACAAGAGGATATAATACATAGAATTGCCATTCTACGGATAAAGACCAAGTGTGAAGTAACCACTTGCTTTGCGCGGCCACATCAAAGTATCCCGACTCTTTTAAATAGGTATGGTTAGAAACAAACCCGACACTGGTGAGAATATGCTTACCTAATTTTCTTAACGCCCAAGGGTCTAGGTAAATAATGCCAACGAGTAACACAACAAGGCACATAACCGCTAAGGCAGGAATAATGCGTTTTGCTCTCGCTAAATAAAAGTCCTTTAATGAGAAGGTATTAGTTTCCAAACTCGACATGATAATTTTTGTCATCAGGAAACCTGAAATGACAAAAAACACATCCACACCTAAAAAGCCGCCAGTGATAAAACCCGGAAAAAAATGGAAAATGACGACGATTGAGACAGCTAATGCACGTAATGCATTGATGTCATACCTGAAATTTTTATTCATTATTTGTTCGTTATAACCTTAAATCAATAAACGCACTAAAACTACCCACAATGAAATTAGCGTAATACGCTGGTTTCATTACGCTTCTTTTCTCACTTGCAGTTTTAGTAGTACTCCAATAAACACAAAGTACATCACAGCTAAATCACCATTCCTGAAAGGTGAATCGAATAGACACATGAAAGAAAAATAAACGACCGGTAACAATACAATGGGCGATAGCTTGTATCTTGAATTAAACAAAGGGTACATCAGGCTAAGCATAAGAAGGGCAATGCCTACCAAACCGGATGAAGCCGCTTTATCAATATAGTTGTTATGAAGATGCGCATTAACGATAAATCTCTTACCCGAATTTGTTGGCGTGAATGAGAGTTTATCTAATTGCGCTTCTTTATCACCTCCAATGCCGAGCAAGGGGCTATCCACAAAGAAATCGAACCCTGCTTGATACATTTGTAATCTTAAGCCTATGGAAGTATCCATGTTGCCTTGTGATATCTCATGGTACTCATGCAAGCTATAGTCAATACGTTCACTTACCACGTCATATTTCGACATCAAAAACACAGAAAAAACGACCATGACACTAATACCAAGCAGCGCCTTGTACTGACGATGCTGCATCATCATTTTGAATAGGACAACTAAACCAATAAAAATAACGGCTAGTAGAGGCCCTCTTGACCCCACCAAAAACATGGATAGAAAGCCTATAAATGCCAAAATAGCCATTGCTTTGGGCTTTTTCCCTTCATACGAAACACACCCAAGTGCGAGCAATAAAATGACAGAGAAGCCTTGAATTGAAGCTATAACAAGAGCATTAGACGGCAAGCTCCCCCGATCCCCAGAGAGAAAAAAGATATAGTAAGCAACAAGGACGGTTGTACTGACAACAGAAGTGAAACATAAGTTCTGTATACCTGATAACTTAACAAAGCCATTTCGATAAAAAAGGAAAAATACCAGAGCAATCAACGTTGCCCTCAATTCTTGACTACTGAAACCATGCAACTCGTAAGATATAGTGGAAAAAATAGAGAGCAAGAGCAGTATCCACACCCAGCCATCTTCAAACCAGTCATGCTTCTCCTTGTTTTTTCGGTACAAAAGAGCACAACAGGCCGCAATCAATAAAGTGATACCCGCAAGAGGCTTACTCCCCTGACCTAACCACACCTGAACGGTAACAATCCAAAACAAAGGCAGTGTAATGAGTATCTTTTGAATTAAATTCGTGTTGATTCTAACCATAACTAATCTAAAAATGCTGAGAAGAGTTGCACTCTAAAACAAACTTGCCACTGTCGCAAACGAACTGTAGTGACATACAGCGGAAAACAAAGAAACTCGTCTCTTTAGGGCATTGTCCATGAATGATTTACCTATAATTCATATGTCCAAACTCAGCCCATCTAACGGCTTTGGCATCAAACTCCAAAACCACGACTAGATAGGTTAGCTTAAGTCTTCTGTCTTACGTATTAGGAGTTAGGAGTTAGGAGCTTAAACCCTAGACCTTTACTTTATACTTAAGATCTTGGGCTTCATCGCCAGTCATGCCTCGAAAGCCCCAGCAATGCGATGGCTGCTCCTTGATGGTGATCTCGATATCAATGGGAGAGATGGCCAGCTGCTTTTCTATTTCAGAAAATATCTTCTTAATCAGGCGCTTTTTGGTGTTCACCGCTCGCCCTTCCATTATATTGATCTCTATGACGGTGTAAGCTTCTGTTCGCCCTTCGGGATAAAAGAAATCATCTCTTTCTAATGGTACAAACCGATGCGCTCGTTTGTCATCAGGTAACCCCATCTCACTGTTCAAACATTGTTGTAAGACATTAGAAAGCTGTAACTTAATCGGATTTAAGCACTCTTTGATACCATAAATAACGATCATGACCATTCCTTTGATGTGATGTCAGGTAAAGAAGAACTAAGAGATAAGCAACGTAAGATAAGCGTGTCACTTATTATCTATCCATTGACTAATTCTTAACCCATATTACCTAATGACGTAAGTTAAAAAAGGTTAAACCGATTAAATTGCGAATAAACGCGACAAAAAACCATGTCTCCCTCTCTCTAACTTCCTGTTCAATACATCACCCCACATTGATCGAACTTCAACGAGCACGCGTATACATCTCTGAATTACGTACGAATCAAATCCGTACAGACTCAACCATGTATGAACTAAGGAGTGCTATGTGCCGAATTCAGCTGAGAAGATCACACGGATAGAAACCGAACCAGAAACACCCGTAGAGACTTCTCAAGAGCTTGCGGTGTTTCCTCTCCCGTTATTCATTTTGCCAAGGGGCAGACAAAGACTGCGTATTTTTGAGCCCAAGTATTTGAAAATGGTTGCTCATGCTGCGCAGGGAGACGGCTTCATCATTGCGACTCAGGACAACACCAACTCCGAACGTCTGAGTTCTTGGGGGACAAAAGTGTCTATTGTCGATTTCAATATGTCCGATGACCAAATCTTGGAAATCGATGTTGAAGGCGAACAGTTGGTCCAGCTTCACTCCTCCTTCCGCGACACAGATGATTTAATCAAAAGTGATTTCCGCCCTTTACCTCACTGGCCACAACACAGCTATAAGGTGCCGAACGTGGTTACCGCGTTTCTTGTCGAGTTGTTTCGAGAACATGATTCGATCAGAACACTCTACCCGTCTCCTGACTTTGAAAGCCCTCAATGGATCTGTGCTCGACTCCTCGAAATGATGCCTATCCCATTGGAAAAGAAAACCAAATTCACAGAACCCGCTAGTTTTCCTTCGTTAGTTCCCTTTTTGAATCAAATCATTACAGGGCAATAAGCACTTTTATTCACTATAATTTTGTATAGTAGAAATTAATTTAAAATAAAGTGATCCCTACTCTCACTCTCCACGTAGTGTCTATCAAATTCGCATGATGGTTGATTACTATGCAAGTGGAAAGCAGAAGAACAGGGAACGGCAAGGAGCATGTCATTATCCCCGACAACAAACTACCTACCGAAAGTAAGGTACCTACAGAGCTCTCAAGCTGGCTGATTTTGGTTGGTTCAGACAGAGATAAGCAGGCATTTACTTGCTTGTTTAAATTCTTTGCTCCCAAAATCAAGCGTTTTGGCATCAGTAAGTTGGGCGGTGAAGCCGCTGCCAACGAGCTAGTCCAAGACACGATGACCAACGTTTGGAAGAAAGCGCATCTCTACAACGAAGAGAAAGGCGCAGCAACCACTTGGGTATACACCGTGATGCGGAACGCCGCCTTTGATATGTTAAGAAAGGTAAAAGCGAAAGCAGAGCAAACCATCGCTGACGACATTTGGCCAATTGATGCCATGGTAGCCGAATCACAAAGTGATCAGCTTCAGTTTGGCGATCATCTAATGAGCCGTCATGTAATGACTCAAATCGAAAAGTTGCCTCTCGCTCAAAAAACCATTGTGAAAGGTGTCTACTTCCAAGAGTTATCGCAAGAGCAGCTCGCCCAACAACTCGATGTCCCGCTTGGAACTGTTAAATCACGTCTAAGACTCGCACTCGCCAAACTAAAAGTTCACATGGGGGAACAAGACCATGATTAAACATCACCCAAATGCGGCAATCTTGAAAGATTTTGTCGATGGCAATCTAGCGGATTCGGTTTCTCTGATTGTTTCTAGCCATGTAGGGCTTTGTGCACACTGCCAAAAACAAGTGAGCATGCTGACGGCGCAAGCTGCTGACACTGTCTTTGAAAGCGATACATCTGCCTTTGAAAGCGATACCTCAGGGCTTCAACTTTCTGACAGCGAAATGGACGCGTTCCTATCCGATGATGGAGAGTTTGATTTTGATACGATTGCTCAAATCACTGCTGATTCATCTCAAGCTATCGAAGTGACACCCGAAGTTCAGCAAGTTACGGTTGCAGACACCACGTTCACTATTCCTCGCGCGTTGAACTCAGTGGCGAGAAAAGACTGGATGAACTTAGGCAAAATTTCGCGAGCGCGACTCGATTTTGACGACGAAGCACACCACACCAGCTTGCTGCACATCGACAAAGATGGACAAGTTCCTTGCCACACCCACAAAGGCTTCGAGATCACGCTTCTTTTAGAAGGCAGTTTCGAAGACGAAATGGGCGTCTACAACAAAGGCGATTTCATCTGGTTAGATGGAGAACACACCCACCAACCTGCGACTAAAGAAGGCTGTGTGTGTTTAACCGTTTCAAGTGATGCGCTTTACTTCACAAAAGGTGTGAGCCAGTTATTCAATCCACTCGGTAAATATATCTATTAACCCTGTTGCACGCTATAAATATACAGGATGGCATGAAGTTATCCTGTATATCGTCAAATACATCTGGCTTAAAACATCAACGCTGTTGAGACTTAAAACACACCCAGCTCTGTAAGTACGATTAGCAATGTTGAAATATAATAAATAGCTCAAAGCAAGAGCAAAGGAGTTGGCCAATGGAAAAGAAAATTAAAATAGGCATTAGTGCTTGTGTTGCAGGACATAAGGTACGTTTCGATACAGGTCACAAACGCTCTCGTTTTTGTACAGATGACCTTGCAGATTATGTTGAACTAGAACCAGTATGCCCAGAAATGGCAGTGGGTCTTCCAACACCTCGCCCAACCATTCGCCAAGTTCGTCAGCTAGACAATATCATTCACGTTTCTAGACCTGACGGTTCTGGTGATGTGACCAATGATCTGATCGAGTTTGGACAAAACTATTCAAAGAGCAACCAGCACATCGCAGGATTCATTGTGTGTCAAAAAAGCCCAACCTGCGGTATGGAAAGAGTAAAAGTGTACCACCACCACGGTCGCGGCTCTGAATCGACAGGCGTAGGCATGTTCACCAAACAAGTGATGGAAGGCAACCCATTACTTCCAGTTGAAGAGAATGGTCGCCTCAATGACCCTATTTTGCGCGAAAACTTCATGACACGTGTCTTCACTTATCAGAAGTGGCTCAACCTTGTTGACGAAGGCGTAACTAAACACAAGCTGATTCAATTCCACAGCGCTCACAAGTACCTGGTAATGTGTCACCACATTGAAGGCTATAAGAGCCTAGGCAAACTTTTAGCGAGTAACGATTTAGAGATTGATGAGCTGGCTGAAAAGTACATCGAAGGTCTGATGACGGCGCTAATGCACCATGCAAACCGCGGCAGTCATGCTAATACTCTGCATCACTTACAAGGTTACTTTAAGAAACAACTGAGCAGCGCTCACAAACAAGAGCTCACGAATCAGATTTCATCATTCAGAGAAGGGCTAGTTCCTCTGTTAGTTCCACTAACACTGATCAACCACTACTTGATGGAATACCCAAACGAGTACCTTGAATCACAGGTTTACCTAAACCCGCACCCACAAGAACTTAAACTGAGATACGGATATTGAGCGACATTCTATGGATAAGACGAGACCTGCGGATTCACGATAACCCAGCGCTCCTCTCGGCAGTTGAAAACGGCGTAACGACCGCCGTTTTCATTTCGACACCTCAAACGTGGCAGCAACACCATCTTGCGCCAATCAAAGCTGATTTTATCTATCGTCATCTAAAACAACTCGATTCCCAGCTCGCTGAATTCGGGATAACGTTGCTTCACCTGAAAGCTAGCGACTTTGACGACCAATCCAAACAGCTCATCGATTTGTGCCAGCAGCTTGATGCCAAGTGCGTCTACGCTAACTCTGAACCAGAGGTCGATGAACAAGCTCGCGATAAAGAGCTGATTTCAAGCGGCCTAAACCTCAAGATCAGCGATTGTGACGTTATGCTGCCACTCGGTAGCGTTCTCAACAAACAAGGCGAGATGTTCAAAGTCTTTACGCCCTTTAAGAACGCTTGGTTAAAAGAAGTTCAGGTGAAAGGCATCATCTGCAGTCCAGCTCCTGTCGTGCCGACTGAACGTTCACAAACACAGCTTCCTGACGACTTACAAGCCTTAACCCTCTCCGCTGGCTATGATTTCGACTTTCCTCGTGTTGATTCAAGTCGCTGGCCATTAAGCCAAGATGTATTGGGCAATGTGATCCCCAATTTCTTAGGCAATAAAGTCAACGACTACGCACGTCTGAGAGATATTCCCTCAGTTAAAGGAACATCGGGCCTATCACCTTATTTAGCAATTGGCGCAGTGAGCCCACGTTGGTTAGCGATTCAATTGATTCAGCAACAACCCGATCTGTTATTTGATACGCAATTACCGGCCTTTTGTTGGCTCAACGAATTGATTTGGCGAGATTTTTATAAGCATTTGATGTTCCACCATCCTAAACTGGTTAAAGGCGCTAACTTCCAGCAAAAATACAATGGTTTAGATTGGTATCACGATCATCCTAGCTTTAAAACTTGGTGCGAAGGAAAAACAGGATATCCATTGGTTGATGCAGCAATGCGTCAACTGGTTGAAACGGGCTGGATGCACAACAGGCTAAGAATGGTGGTGGCAAGCTTCCTAACCAAGCACCTGCTTATTGACTGGCGTTGGGGCGAACGTTTCTTTATGTCACACCTTATCGACGGTGACTTTAGTGCCAACAATGGTGGCTGGCAGTGGGCTTCAAGTACGGGCTGTGATGCTCAACCTTACTTCCGAATTTTCAATCCAATCACTCAGAGTGAAAAGTTTGATCCAAAAGGAATTTTTATTCGTAAGTACATACCAGAGCTGCAAAATATCCCAGATAAGCATGTGCATTTCCCACATGACTTTATCGCTAAAAACGGAATAGACAGCGAATACTGGCAACCCATCGTTGAGCACAAAGAAGCACGATTGAGAGCCTTAGCCTTCTTCAAATAATTAGAGTGAATATTATGGATAACTCTCTATGGCTTGATAACTTTCTCAACATGTATCGAGAACTCGGAACCGACAATTTCGACGTGCTTAAGACAGTTTATCACCCTGATATTGAATTCCAAGACCCGCTGCATCATGTCAGCGGTATTTCGGCGCTTACGCACTACTTCGAGAACCTCTACACCCAGGTAACGAGCTGTTACTTTCATATCGAACACACTTTCGAAGTGAACGACGAAGCTTCGGTGTATTGGACGATGCAATTCGCTCACAAACAACTTAATGGGCAAAAGCCGATTGAAGTTCAAGGGCACAGCCATATCAAAATGTTGGACAATCAAGTGGTTTATCATCGCGATTATCTGGATGTGGGTTCTATGCTGTACGAGCACATCCCAGTATTGGGTTGCGCGATCAAATCCATCAAAAAAAGAGCGAGCCGATAATGCGTATTATGATCACAGGCGCGACCTCAGGTATCGGCCAATCACTTGCTATAGATTACGCCCAACAAGGGCATCAAGTGATTGCTTGCGGCCGTAATCAAGACAAACTGCAAACCTTAGTTGATTCTCACGAGACAGACTTATCGCACTCGTCAATTGACCCACTCTGTTTTGATCTGACCGATTACCACAATTTCCCAGCACTCGACCAAGATAAGCCGCTCGACCTACTGATCTTGAACGCGGGTGATTGTGAGTACATCGATGATCCTGTCAATTTCGACGCAGAGTTGTTCGAGCGCGTCATCAACATCAACCTAATTTCAATTGGCTACGCCCTTAAAGCTTGGCTAAAAAACATCAAGCCCGGCGGCCGCTTGGTTTTGGTCAGTTCAAGCGCGAGCTTTCTACCATTGCCAAGAGCCGAAGCTTATGGCGCTTCAAAGGCTGCTCTCACCTACTTAGGTCGAACGCTCTCAGTTGATCTCGCCGAGCACAACATTCATGTCTCAATTGTGCACCCAGGCTTTGTTGAAACACCATTAACCGAGCGAAACTCCTTCGCTATGCCTATGATTATTAGTAGCGAGGCAGCCACTCAACGAATCGTAAATGGTATTGCTCAAGGAAAGAGCGAGATCGATTTCCCAAGACGATTCATATTAATAATGAAATTACTAAGAATGCTACCGACTCCAGTTTGGCAAAAACTCGCTTCAAGGATGGTATAACAATGAAAAAAATCGCCATTATAGGTTCAGGCATATCTGGACTGACTTGCGCACATGTATTAGATAAGCACCACGAAGTTACGGTATTCGAGAAAAATGACTACGTCGGCGGGCACACTGCTACGGTTGATATTGAACACCGAGGCAAGGCGTTTTCAATTGATACTGGCTTCATCGTATTCAACGACAGAACCTACCCAAACTTCAACCAACTGCTTGAGCAACTCGGTGTCGAAAGGCAACCGACCGAAATGAGCTTCAGCGTACACAACACCACGACTAAATTCGAATACAACGGCCACAGCATTAATTCGTTATTCGCTCAGAGGAGTAATATTTTCAAACCTCAGTTCTGGTCTTTAGTATCTGACATCCTCAAGTTCAATAAGCTGTGTAAAGCCCAGTTCGAAAGCAACCAATTCACGCCAGATGTTACCCTCGGCAACTTCCTGCGCGAGAATCAATTTTCCGACTTTTTCAGTCAGCATTACATCTTGCCGATGGGTGCTGCTATTTGGTCCACAAGCTTGGAAGAGATGGAAGAATTCGAACTCAAGTTCTTTATCCAGTTCTTCTACAATCACGGCCTGTTAGACATTGCCAATCGCCCTCAATGGTATGTGATTCCTAAAGGTTCGCGTTCTTACGTCGAGATCATCCTTTCATGCTTGAATAAACCGGTCGCGTTAAACACCTCGATTAAGCAAGTCACTCGCCAACAGTCAGGGATTACCATTGAATTCGAAGATAGCAGCACACAAGACTTCGACGAGGTAATATTTGCGTGTCACTCAGACCAAGCCCTGCGATTGCTGGGCGACGCAACTGAACAAGAACAACAGGTACTAGGGGAGATCCCTTACAGCCGAAATGAGGTGGTTCTACACACAGATACCAACCTATTACCCGACCGTAAACTGGCTTGGGCTAGCTGGAACTACATGCTCGATGGCAACAGCCAAAGACCTGCCTGTGTCACTTACAACATGAACATTCTGCAGGGCATTGAAAGCCAAGACACCTTCTGTGTAACCCTAAACCAAAGTGATGCGATAGCGCCTGATAAAATCATTCGTAGCTTTGTTTACCATCATCCGGTACTTAACTCGAACACGGTAGAAGCCCAACATAAACGCGAGCAGATTTGCGGCAAAAACAACACCCACTTTGCAGGCGCTTATTGGTACAACGGATTCCATGAAGACGGTGTTCACAGTGCTCTCGATGTGACTAAGCGCTTTGGCCTAGATTTGAGCACGAGTTCAGTACGATGAACACTCACACCATGACACCCGACATGGGGATAGCATCAGAAAAGAGTGAAGAGCTCAGCGGCATTTACTGGGGTAACGTACGCCACCGCCGCTTTGGCGATATTACTCATGAATTTAGCTACCAGTTGTACATGATGGGATTAGATCTCGATGAAATCCCTCAAACAACCACTCGCAGTCGCTTATTCGGTACTCAGTGGTATAACCCGATTCGCTTTGTTGAATCGGATTATCTCGCTGAAAAAAAAGAAAATGTCACAGCTGATGAACCTAAATCACTTAAGCAACGTATAGCATCCAAAGTACAACAACTTGGTGGGGTTTGGTCTGTATCAAACCGTGTAACGATGCTGGCTCAGTGCCGTTGTTTAGGGATTTATTTCAGCCCAATCAACTGTTTTTTCTGTTACGACGAAACTGGTGATTGTCGCTATATGTTGGCCGAAGTGAGCAATACGCCTTGGCGAGAAAGACACTATTATCTCATCGACATGCACAAAGAGTTGAAAGTAAAAAAAGAATTTCACGTTTCGCCGTTCATGGATTTAGACATGAACTACTTGTGGAAAATAAAGCCACCAACGAAACGGACGTTAGTACACATCGAGAGTCATCGTAGCGACAAGATTTTTGATGCCACACTAGCACTCTCAAAGCAGTCGGTAACAAAAGCAAACATTAGGAAAACGGTACTGCGGACCCCTGCAATGACAATCAAGGTTGTAATGGGTATCTACTTTCAGGCTCTCAAATTATTTCTGAAAAAAGTACCGTTTGTGGCGCATCCAGACTCAGCGTCTAAAACGCCTTAAAGATGTCTAAAGTGAAGGCTTGGGTTGGCTTAACGAGACCAACACTTCTAACCCTCAGCCAGTAAAACTAAATTTAAAACAATTTCTCAGCGAGGTTTACATGGAACAGCTTGCCAAACAAAACAACAACATTGAACAACAAGCTAAAGCCGTTGCTGTTTCAAGCAACTGTAAATATCGAGCTTTAATCTTTAAGGTTCTAGAAAGCCTGCAATTCGCGACGCTTGAGATTATTGAGCGCGACCAGCATTCGGTGTTCGGCGATCGAGAAGCAGACTTGAAAGGTAGAATCGTGATTCACGATGCAACCTTTTTTAGAGATGTCGTGATTGACGGCAGTATTGGCGCATCTGAGGCCTACATTGATGGAAAATGGACAAGCCCAGATCTCACCAAAGTGATTCAAATCATGGCTCGAAATCAATCTCAACTCGACGAGCTTGACGATAAAACGCAATGGATTTCTCGCATCAAAAACCTATTGTTGCGTCGTAAGAATGCCAATACCGAGCAAGGCTCTAAACGTAATATTCTTGCGCACTACGACATTGGCAATGAGTTGTATGAACGCTTCTTAGACAGCTCGATGCAATACTCTTCCGCTATCTACAGCGAAGAAGCAGAAACCTTGTCGAAGGCTCAGCAAAACAAAATGAAAACCATCTGTGAGCGATTAGAGTTGTCAGAGAACGATAACGTGGTCGAGATAGGCACAGGCTGGGGTGGCTTAGCGATATTCATGGCGCAACACTACGGATGCCATGTCACCACAACCACAATCTCAGATGCCCAACACGCGCTTGCAGAACAAAGAGTAAAAGCGCTTGGCTTAACCGACAAAATCACCCTGCTTAAAGAGGATTATCGTAACCTTACTGGTGAATATGACAAGTTGGTCTCTATCGAGATGATTGAGGCGGTCGGCCATGAATATCTACAGACCTTCTTTGAGAAATGTTCTTCACTGTTGAAACCATCAGGCAAAATGCTGATTCAAGCAATCACCATTGCCGACAGTCGTTATGACAAATACCGCAAAGGCGTCGACTTTATTCAGAAGTACATTTTCCCAGGCGGTTGCCTACCTTCGGTCTCAGTGATGACCCAACACCTTGCGACCAGTACAGACCTTGTTGTCCAAGAAATTGATGACATTGGCCTGCACTACGCTCGAACGCTTAATGATTGGAATGTTGCCTTTGAAAACAGTTGGGAAGAGTTAGAGTCTCTCGGCTATTCAGAAGAGTTTAAGCGCTTGTGGATCTTCTACTTCTGCTACTGTGAAGGTGCATTCAAAGAGCGCGTGATCAGTACTCATCACTTAGTTGCTAGAAAACCTCGTTACTTTGGAGCAAAAGATGAAACGGTTTTGGATTATTAATCTCGTTCTGTTTCAAGCGACCTGGGTTTGCAGCGCGTTCTTTACCGCGCAAGCCCCGTTCGTGGCGCCACTGATTGTGGCC
Organism: Vibrio sp. FF266; assembly: GCF_041439695.1. Taxonomy (NCBI): domain Bacteria; kingdom Pseudomonadati; phylum Pseudomonadota; class Gammaproteobacteria; order Vibrionales; family Vibrionaceae; genus Vibrio; species Vibrio sp. FF266. The sequence continues at coordinate 114,246 of NZ_JBGOOO010000005.1, read as the reverse complement.
GTTCACTTCCTTCTCTCCCCTACCCGCAGTAGCGATCTGAAAATACTCATTTTATTACCATTGGGGCTGTTGCTTGATAGCCTCTTACTTCACTTCGGCGTGTTTGCCGTCGACTCTGAAATTGCTAATCAATCGTGGTTCCCAGTGTGGCTCGTTTGCCTGTGGATCATGTTTTTAATCAGTTTTAACCACAGCCTAAATTGGCTTTTAAAATGCTCGAAAGTGATCTTGTTTGTCATAGGGTTCGTAGCAGGTACTAGTAGTTATTGGGGAGGCATCAAAGCAGGCGCCCTTCTTACTACTTGGCCAGACGCATCGGTGTTAGCTGCCCTTGCAATAAGTTGGGGGATTTTGTTGCCCTTACTGGTGGCCGCTTACTCCAACTTAATACAACCCAAAATGGCAACAACGAGGTGACTTATGGCTTTTCCACGCAACCCTACGCAAGCGTTCAAATCTGAGAGCGATGTTAGTCGCGTTCGCACTCAAGCAAGCGTGCAATCAAGAAATCGATTATTTAGCTTAGCCACTCTAATCCTCATTTGCGCAGCACTCCTATTTATCGGGAATGCCAAAGCTTCTGCTGTCGATGATTTAAATAAGCGCGGTCAGGGAGAAATGAGTTACTTGTTTTGGACTTTGTATTCTGCAGAGTTCTACACCACTCCTTCTAACTCTGAGCGCGCCTTGAAACTTGAGTACTACCGAGCAATTGACAGCGAAGACCTTGTAGACGCAACCAAAGACCAATGGAGCAAACTTGGTTACTCCAACAACAATATCCAACGTTGGTTGAAGCCTTTGTACGCAATGTGGCCCAACGTTGAGGAAGGCAGCACGCTGACTATCCGAGTTGCTGAAGACAACGTAAGTCGCTTCTATTTCGATGAGCAACCCATAGGCACCATCCAAGACAAGCAGTTTGGTGACGCTTTCCTAGCCATTTGGTTATCTGAAAACACCTCTGAGCCCGGTCTACGCAAACAACTATTAGGGTTGAACAAATGAATCCAAAAACAACAATAATAAAATTTGCTTTGGCACTGTTTTCACTCACTTGGCTAGCGGGTTGTGGCTCTGCAAGTTTAGAAAACCACGTAGACACTACGCCAGAGCTCAAGCTTGAAACCTTTTTCAATGGCGAGCTAATGGCATACGGCATGGTACTCGACCGCTCTGGTAACTTACTGCGCCGCTTTGATGCCAAGCTCATCGCTACTTGGGACGGAGACAACGGAGAAATCAAAGAGTGGTTCTCCTTTGCTGATGGTGAGCGTTCAACTCGCGTTTGGAACCTCATCAAAACCGGTGACAATACCTACACAGGCACCGCCAACGATGTCGTTGGGACGGCATATGGAGAGACCCAAGGTTCAGCGCTTTATTGGAAATATGATTTAGAAATCGAAGTAGACGGTAGCACCTATGAAGTGGTGCTTGATGATTGGATGTTCTTGATGGACGACAAACGCCTGTTCAATAAAACCGAGATGTCTAAGTTTGGCTTTAAAGTCGGTGAAGTGATTTTGTATATCGAGAAACTTTAATTAACTGCCGTTTCTGATTCTTAGCTCCATCAGCGATAACCTCTACTCCAAAAGACAATCTCAGCCCACCTTTTAATATCAGCCCGCAAACAATCTCTACCCACAATGCAATCTCAACCCACAACAGAAAATTGTGGGTTGTTCTGTTTAATCCCTCGAATAGCATACCTGTATGCTCAAGCCTTTGTGCTAAGATGCGCCACCAGCATACAAATGGGCTAAACTCAGTTGAGCGAACGTGATACACAGTTCCACCAATTATGAGCACTTCCCCATTGGTTTCGCTAAGCGTAGATTCCCTACCATGAATAATTGAAAAGGCTTTAAAGCATGAGCAAGTTGACCTCAGCGGAGCGTAAAGCTCGCGACAATGAACGTTTCTCACAACGTGTAAACGACCGCAGAGAAAAAGGCGAAGACGTAGTTGCTTACGCACTGACCAACAAGAAAGCTGTAAAATTCCTGACTAAGTCGGAAAAGAAACGCTTCAATGAAGCGAAAGTCATTCGCCAAGAAGAACAGCGCGTGAAAGATCAAGAAGAGCTCAACAGAATCGAAGACTCATTCACGACCAAACAGTTCGACGACGAGTAATCTGATTTTCAAAAGCGCTGGCCTATGCCGGCGTTTTTACTTTTTAGTACTCCTTCTTTTTTCTTTCTTGGCTTACATCACTTTCTCAAACCTCAATTCTATCGAGCAATCTTAGTCATGAGCCTCAGCATCTTGGTCTTAGATCTCAGAAAACACGCTTTCAAAGCCTTACTATCTCGATTCAATTCAACAATCCCGAGTCCCCATGATTTTAATCACCGGATCAAGCAGCGGTTTAGGCGCAGCTTTAGCTAAGCAATATGCGAACGCATCAAACAGCCGTCAGCGCTTAATGATCACTGGCCGCAGCTCACAGCGTTTAGCTGAATTAGCGAAAAACCTGCCAGCAGATACCGTTAGCCAAACCTGTGATCTATGTGACCCGCACTCCGTGAGCGAGCTGCTTGATGCCTTGCCAGAAACACCAAAACTGGTGGTTCACAGCGCTGGCAGTGGATACTTCGGTAAGATAGAACAACAAGATCCAGCTGCGATCAGTGACATGCTAAAAAACAATATCGAGTCCTCGATATTTCTGATTCGCGAGCTTGTTCAGCGTTACAAAGATCAACCCGTCACCATTGCGGTCGTGATGTCGACCGCGGCTCAAGGCGCGAAAGCAGAAGAATCCACCTACTGCGCAGCAAAATGGGCAGTAAAAGGCTTTATCGAATCGGTAAGGTTGGAGCTCAAAGGTCACCCGATGAAAATCGTTGCGGTTTATCCCGGCGGAATGGCGACAGAGTTTTGGGGAACCAGCGGCAAAGCGATGGATACTTCAAGCTTTATGACAGCTCAAGAGGCTGCTCAAATGCTGCAACAGGCGTTAACCAGCACTGAGCATGGATTTGTATCAGATATCACGATAAACCGCGGTTAACGGCTAATGAGAGTATCGAACAGGTAAACAGAGCTATTCGAGCTAATTATTTGTGAGGGTGAGCATGAAAGTGTGCGACAATGCTCGGCGTAAATTCATATTCAAGGTTTATTATGAAACTTCTAGTTCGTAACCTATCGCGCTCTACTGCTGAGCAAGACATCCGTGTTCTATTTTCTGAGTTCGGCTCAGTAAAAGAGTGCAGCCTAGTTTTAGACCAAAACACTGGCGAATCTAAAGGCTTTGCATTTGTTGAAATGCCAGAGCACGAAGAAGCGAAAGCGGCACTAAACAAGCTGAACATGTCAAAGCTTGGCAGCAACACGATTCGTGTAAAAGTCGCTAACTCTTAATTAGAGCAAGCACTTAGCAAAGGCTGATTGTTAGCTTATAGCTTAAGATTGATTGTTAACATCAGATCGGTTGTTAACAGCAGATTAATCGTTAACAGCAATCATCAAATGACTGGTCTCTTTATCTAGCTTCACCGTAAGCTCAGATAATAAAGCCCGTAACGATATTCCGCTGAAAAAGCATAATATCGTTACGGGCTTTTTGCTGCTCGCGATTCTCTTTTCAAAACCAACCTATTCACTTATCGTTTGCGCTTATAACCCTTCATATTCATCAATAGCACGCCTTGCTTCTGCCATTGAACATCCTGATTCCATCACTAACTGCGCGACCGTCATCGAGGGCGTAGCGGCTAACAACGATGCCAAACACACCACAGGCTTAGGCAGTACTTTGTCGATTGCGATTGCTATCCAACCGTCTTTTTCATGAGTGAGCAGGGTTTTAAATTCAATGAGTTGATGATCCTGAGCCACCAACAACCAGTTGCGTGAACGTCGCACTCGCTTCAACTGGCATCCACACTCAGTCGCATTCGCCATCACTTGGCTTTTATCACTCACACGATGTACAAAACTATTCAGTGGGACACTAAACATAACTCTCTGCCAACCAACCTATACCAATCATTCAAGCGCTCTCTAACTACCACTCGGCAACTCAACATTCTCTATCAATAAAATCATGCTTAGAATTACACAGACACAAAAAAACCGCCAGTGATGCACTAAGCAGCCTCGCGGTTTTTTGTTCTTTAGAGCCCAATGATCAGCATCAGCGGCTAAGCATTTTCAATTCAACATGGATAATCAGCAGCAGCTTTTTGAAGCACCGCTATTACAACAAGTTGAAGAAGTCTGACGTCCTCGCTCAAAGCCATCAATTACATCTGCTAACGCGGTAAATGATTGCTCGATATTATCGCGTGACGTCGCGATGTTCATTCGCATGAAGTTAGGGCTTTGTGCACCAAACCAACCTCCTGGGGTTAAGCCCATTTTAGCCTGTTCAAACACCACATTTTTTAGCTCTTCTTCCGAAAAATCCAAGCCTGAGAAATCAAACCACACTTGGTAAGTCCCTTGCGGTTGGAAGACTTTTAGCTGAGGAATTCGCTGCTCAGAAAATTCGGTAATCCACTTAACTGTGTCTTGCAGATACACTAGCATGCCGTCTAACCACTCTTCACCTTTCTCAAAGGCCGCCACGGTTGCAAATGTGCTGAACGCATTACCATGGTCGAGATACATCGCCACCACATTGGTTTTGAACGCTTCAAATAACTCATGATTGTTGGTGTACACATAACCATTTGAGATGCTGTGCATACCGAAGGTTTTCGCTGGAGAGCCAATCAAGGAAATGACCTTGTCGTAATCAAAGCTGGTTAAGCTCGTAAAAGAATGACCTTCAAAAATAATGTCGGAATGGACTTCATCACTGATGATCAGCACATCGTGGCGCTTGGCGATTTCGATGACTTGTTCAATTTCTTGAGGTGTCCACACTCGCCCAGTCGGATTATGCGGATTGCAGAGAATCATCGTCTTCACTTGCTGTTCGATGATCTGTTGCTCCATACCAGAAAAATCAATCTGATAACTCTGTCCGTCATTAATCAACGGGCTATTCACCACCTGACGACCTGCTTTATTCACCAAATTAGCGAACTGATGGTAAGCCGGCGTATGAATAAGTACACCATCACCCTCATTAGTAAACTGGCGCAGTAACAACGCGATGCCTGGTAACACACCCGGCACCTGAACGAACTTATCAGCAGATAGGTTCAAACCATGACGTTTTGAATACCATTGAGAAAGCGCCTCAAACACCGCCTGTTCATTGAACTCATACGAGTACACTCCACGCTCAACTAAACGATTCAGCTCTTGAGTGATCGGTTCTGCTACCTGAAAATCCATATCGGCAACCCAATATGGGAATACATCGGTGGTGTTGTAAATGCTATCTAGCATCTCTGGTTTGCTTTTGATAAACGCATTTTCACCGTAATTCGATGCACTGTTAAACGCTGTCATGAAGGGTTCCTCAAATAGTGTGTTTGGTTCTTTTGCAATCAACTGGATTGCCTGAATACCCTTAAGACGATGACAAGGCTCAAAAGACGAAGCTTCCAAAGAAATCTTGTGACTAATTTAAATTAATCTCGCATCTCGACCTTTATCTCAGTCTTGACCGAGTTCGCGATAAAGCAGTTTTTGTGCGCTAAATGATGCAGTTTGTCGAGCTGTTTGGCAGTTGGCTTCTTAGTGCCTAAGAACACAATATCAGGTCGCAGAGTCACCTTAGTGATAGACGAGCGGCCAGATTCATCTTCTTCCAGCACACCAATCGCATCATCCACATAAGAGTCGATCACGTACTTCTGCTTTGCAGCAATGCCCAAAAACGTCAGCATATGGCAGCTAGAAAGTGCCGCGATAAACGCTTCTTCTGGGTCGACATTCGCTTCCACCGAAAACGGCAGTGGCACAACATGAGGAGAAGATGAAGCTGGCACAGTGATACCACCATCGAACTCCCACGTATGACCGCGACTGTATTGGTTGTCACTAAAGGCTTCATCGTCACCACGAGCCCAACGAATCACCGCACTATATTCAGACATAATCCCTTCCTCTATCCATTAGTTATCAAATAATTGGTTCTCAAACGACGAGTTATTTAGCGATCAGCAGGGTGATTGACACCATCATTAGTCACCACATCGCCAATATCAAAAGGGTTTACTCCTTCCAAACAACCGATGTTAAATCCATATTCATTGAGGCTTGAGCGGCGTTGGTGATGAGTATAGATACCGCAGTTTGAGCAGAAGTAATGCTTCGCGGTGTTGGTATTGAATTGATAAAGCTTGAGATGCTCAGCACCTTTGAGGATCTTGATTCCATCCAGCGCAACAGAGCCCACAATCGCTCCCCTGCGACGACAGATAGAACAATCACAGCGGCGTGGTTTTTCTATCCCGTTAGATAAACTGAGCTCTAGTTCAACCGCACCGCAATGGCAGGTTGCCTTGTGAAAAGGTTGGATAACCGTATCTCCGACGACTTTCATTTTTATCTCCAATCACGTCCATGTGGTCAAGCTATCTTAACGAGAACTGTTTACGTTGTCCGTAAGGAAGCTTTGAATTTAGCATTTTTAGAACAATCAACTTATCCATAAAACCTTCAATAGTTCTCAGTTTTACAACGACATCGCCCTACATTAATAATCGTTAATCTAAGCACAACCGATCCTTAATCCTTATGCAAGTAAGCTCTCCCTATCAATAAAAATAGAGAGAGAAAAAACGTGAACATACTTGGATACTTACAAAAAATCGGCAAAGCACTGATGGTGCCGATCGCCGTACTGCCTGCTGGTGGTTTGATGCTAGGGCTAGGTTATGCCCTTGACCCATCAGGTTGGGGAGCTAACAGCGCCTTAGCCACCATACTGGTATACGGTGGTAAAGGCATTATGGATAACCAAGCGTGGTTATTCGCGGTTGGTGTCGCTTATGGTTTAGCGAAAGACAATAACGGAGCTGCCGCTCTCTCTGGCCTATTAGGTCTACTCGTCGTGGAAATGATCGTGGGTAACGTGAATGTTATCTCACAAATCACCGGTGTCCCTGTTGACCAAATGGGCGCATCTGAACTTATCGCCTCCAATGCAGCAGTGAGTGCATTCACTGGCATCATGATAGGTATTGTCGCCGCCACTCTATATAACCGATTCCACACCATAAAACTGCCTGCGGCTCTCGGATTCTTTGGTGGCAAGCGCTTCGTTCCAATCATCACTTCTCTGGCCGCGATTAGTATCAGCTTAGTCATGGTTTATGTGTGGCCTGTCGTCTACGGAGCACTGGTTGAGTTCGGCATCTCTATTTCTGAAATGGGTGCGACAGGCGCTGGCCTCTATGGTTTCTTTAACCGCTTACTTATTCCTGTTGGCTTGCACCACGCACTTAACCAAGTTTTCCTATTCGATTTAGTGGGCATCAATGACATTTCTAAATTCTGGTCGGGCACTGGCGAACTCGGTGTAACGGGTATTTATCAAGGTGGCTTCTTCCCTGTTATGGGTTATGGCTTACCAGCGGCATGTTTAGCGATGTACCACTGTGCAAAACCAGAAAACAAAAAGAAAGTCGGCGGTATTCTAGGTGCTTCAGCGTTAACCGCTATCTTAACTGGCGTAACAGAACCGATTGAGTTTGCCTTCATGTTCGTGGCACCTGTGCTTTATGTTATTCACGCGCTTCTTGCCGCTATGTCGCTATACATTGCTGCTAGTATGCAGTGGATCGCTGGCTTTACCTTCAGTGGTGGGTTAATTGACTTCGTGCTGTCTTACAATCTTCCGCTCGCAGTAAAACCTTACATGTTGATACTTCAAGGTCTATTCTTTGCGACGATTTACTACTCAATATTCCGCTTCGCCATCCTAAAGTTCGATCTCAAAACACCGGGACGTGAAGATGTGGACGTTGCAGAAGTAAACCAAGTTTCATCGAATGAGAAGGCGGCGCAATACTTAAAAGCGCTAGGGGGGCATGCCAACCTAACCAGTATCGATTCATGCATCACAAGACTGCGTTTAACACTTAAAGACATCAGCATTGTTGATGAAGCGACACTGAAAGCGATTGGCGCAATGGGCGTGGTAAAAATTGGGGCTAACAACCTTCAGGTTATTATTGGCACAGAGGCAGAGGAGATCGCTCATGCGATGACTCAAATCCCTAAAAGCCAAGATCTAACCTCGGTTCCACTTCCGAGTTAAACCCAGCGTCACTAAAACACAGCACACGTTGCGATTCACATTAAAACACTCAGGCCAAAGCTATTCGCTTTGGCTTTTTTGCACTCGCAGCGTAAAGAGAAAAAGACAGGGTCTTAACATTGTGTAAGCACGAATAACCACTTTTAAGACGTTGATTAATCACTAATTCAAGAACCATTTCAGACTGATAACGTACCCCACCTAGGAGGTAATGTGTGCTTGCAAGGTTACTCATTTAAACAATAAAACTGTTTTACATTATATGCATAGCATTCAGTTGGTTATAAGCAATAATCTTGATATGTTAGGCGGAATAGATTCGTGTATGTACGATATTAAAATGTTAGGCGCTACAGTGGAATATTATGATGAGTCAAAAATTTTTGAATTCTTCTCGCCAAGTTCAAGAACGATGGTGGCGTATGAAATTCCATCAGAAATTTGGAAAGCAGTTGAAAGCATTATTCTTGTGGCGGTTACATCGAAAGCTAAACAAAGAGTTCCAGTTTAGAGATAAAGTGATTAACAACACAATTCATACAGTTGTTGAGCAGATGAAAAAGATCAATGCTGAATATTTCCCTGCATCTAAACAGTTCTTCAACCTTAGTCTTTATTTTCTACTTGCCGAAAGAGACATCCAAGCCTTGAAAGCAGATGCTTTTGCGCATCCGAACGAAACGAAACGAGGCATAGCTTTGCGTACTCTGCTCTTGACCATATATGAATGGGATATGACAAAGGTGACGGGCAAGAAAATGGGGTTTATTTTTGAGTGCACAGGTTTATCTGATGAATCAAAAAAAGAAGTGTCAGGAGCATTAAAGGAATTACGCAAAGCTCATAAAGTCACTATCCAGCAGTTTCGTGAAGTTAGGCTTAATACTATTGCTCATAGAGATGCAGATGCGTTGAACCAGTACGAGATTATCTCAAAGTTGGATATTAGAGATTTTTCAAATCCAATAACAAATTTCTATAGCGCATCCGATAAGTTATTGAAATCGTTAGTCAAGGCAACGATGGAAATTGGCTCTCAGCGCAGTTTATTCAACCAAATACTACACCCTAAAAAACGCGCCTAACGAATAAGGATTAAGGTGTTGAGCAGCCTACAAAGTCCACTAAAGTTAACGTTCAAAATAGAGGCGAGCCCTTAATCCTGGGGTGTTATCTCTTAAAATAAGATGGGCATGGTGACGCTTTACTACGGCATCAACCAGAGACAAGCCAAGGCCGTTGCCAAATTCCGTTCGACTTTTATCAGCACGGAACATAGGCCGACAAACATTCATCTTGTCTTTATCTGATATCCCGATACCGTTGTCTGCCACCGTGACACCAAAGTAATCAACCACCACTTCAATTTTTCCCTTTTCAGGTGTGTATTTCACTGCATTTTCAACCAAGTTGAAGACAGCCCTAAACAGTAGGCTTTTATCCCCCAATACTTCGCACTCTTGGTCTAGACGACAAACCAAGTTTTGCTGTTTCATCTCGGCGATAGGGCTAATAAATTCAATAGCATCTTGAGCTATTTTTCCAAGGTCTACACGCTCTGTGGCGATCAAAGTTTGCCCGCTATTCAGCTTAGTGATCTCTAACATACTATTGAATAGCGATAGAATGAGTTCCAGCTCATCATGGCAAGCCGAGAATTGCTCTTGATGTTCGTCGGTCAATGTTGAATCCGATAATACCTCTTCTAAGCGTAACTTTAGCCGAGCCATGGGAGTGCGCATATCATGAGCCATGCCTACTGTTAACGACTTCAATGACTCTTCATTTTTAGCCATTTGCTCAATCATGAAGTTGAGATGGATCGCCAAAATATCAAATTCATCATCTTGTTTGGATACGGGGATTTTTACGCTTTTTTCACCACACAGCACTCGATTCATCGCTTGGTTGACTCTTTCTAAACGCTTTAAGATCAGAACCGTAAAAAACAGAGCCGCGATCAGCATAACGGCAATAGGAAGTACAATGCCCGAAAATACAATCGGGATTAGAGTTTTTCGATACTCTTCTACCGCCTGTCTATCAATACCAATCACCAAGCGATGCGTATCTCCAATGCTAATGTTGGCGGTTTCAGACATAAGCGAAACAACAGGATAAGACGTGGTTAGTAAAGGGCTTGTTCGCTCAGAAAGGCGATAGTAAAAATTAGTGTCGGATGTTTGCTTTACGGCAAGTAACCTTTCAACGTCCTCTTTACTTTGATTGGCTGCATAACTGAATTCGGATGACTCATCTTGCAGCTGTCGAATGAGTTGTGCCCGATGGAACGCATCTGAGTCTTTGTATACCTGCCTAATCACGATGACATTAATCACTGTCACCAACACAAACAAACCGACTAGAGTCTTAAATACAGAGGAACGAGTGAGGGAGTAATCATCGACGAAGGACATAACCTGCCCCTCTCACTGTATGAAGCAAATCAGGGCAACCTGCTTCTTCAAGCTTCCTTCTTAAATTGGCGACATGAACATCAATGACATTGGTTTTCGGGTCAAAGTGGTAGCTCCAAATAGCCTCAAACAAGCGCATTCTTGAGACAACTTGCTCACTGTGCTCGACAAAATACTGAATCAGTTGAAACTCTTTCGGCTGCAATTGGAGATCTTGATTCATACAAGTGACTTGATGTGCTCGTAAATCGATTTCTAAGCAGTCATAGACTAAATTTGTCTCAGTAACGGGCTGACGTTTGGTTCTATTGATAATGATGTCTACGCGCGCGATAAGTTCAGCCAGCGCAAAAGGTTTTATCAGATAATCATCACTTCCTGCTTGAAGGCCATTCACTCGATCTTCCACGCTGTCCATGGCACTCAAAATTAATACCGGTAAATTTTCTTCTGTCGCTTTGATTGCAGAGAGAACTTTCATTCCATCCAAATACGGTAACATGCGATCAAGAATCACCAGTTGATACTCGGAGCTTAACGCCATCATTAAGCCTTTTTTGCCATCTTCTGCTTGGTCGACCGCATAACCATGTTCTTCAAGACCTTTGGCCACAAATTCTCTTGTGGTGGTGTCATCTTCGATAATTAGTATTTTCACTACTTCCCCCTTTATCGGAGATAAATATTATCGTAAACCAAATACTTATCGCCAAAAAAAGAAAGGCTCGCGTGACTAATGCGAGCCAGATGCAACTTAGGGGGTAAACTGCAATTCGTTAATAAAGTTTATTTGATCAATAAAGCTTCAAAGTCACTATAGATCTATCGTCATTGAGGTTTCATTTTCAATAGATTAACGATAATTAATCTCTGCCTGATATCTCGACCAAGTCATTAAAATTATCAAACAGATAATCCAAAAACAGCCGGATACGCTTAGGCTGATACTTCTTGCTGATGTACACCACATTCAAGTCGGCGCTCGATACTGACGTAGAAGTATTGAAGTTCTTCATGTAGCCATTAAGTAGCGTCACAAGGCGTTGGTTATTGATGTCATCTTGCACATCCAGCACCGACTTCAACGCAATCCCTTCTCCTTGCAATGCCCAGTATCGAATCACTTCGCCATCGTCTGAAAATCGCTTCGGCACAACCGTCACAGTCTTCTTCATATCATGATCTTGAAAGTGCCATGTCTTGAGCTCTTCATTGCTACGCAGCATAGCCAAACAGTCGTGCTCGACCAAATCTTGTGGTGTTAACGGCGTTCCATGCTTGACAAGATATTCTGGTGAAGCACACAGCACTCGTCGGCTTGGTGATAAGCGTCTTGAGATCAAGCTACTGTCGACCAATTCCCCATAACGGATCACGATGTCCATGCCTGATTCAGCGATATTCGATAGGTGATCGTTCAAATACAGGTAGGGAATAACGTCTGGATACTGCTGACAAAATTCCGACAAAATAGGAAGGATGTACTGCTTTCCGATGTCTTTAGGTGCTGCAATCTTTAGTGGGCCTTTAACCTCTTTGACGCCATTTTGAATCAGGTTTTCAGCCTCGCTAACGTTATCCAATATCTCCAGACACGCCTTGTGATACAGCTCCCCAGAGTCAGTTAAAGACACATGTCTTGTGCTTCGGTTCAGCAGCTTCACACCATAACGCTCTTCCAACGCCTGAAGCCTTGCTGTCATGGTCGCAGGAGAAAGCCCTAACTCTCGCCCCGCCGCTGCTAACCCGTGATGCTTAACAATGCTCACGAACATCGCCATATCTGAAAACTTGTCCATTCACCTCTCCTACCATTCAGTTAATCCGAATAATGATTTTATATTTTAGCCAATTATCAAATTTAGTCGAATAAATATAATGACAACCATCAGCAGAACACGCAGGAATTCAGAACATGAACAACGAACTTACAAACCAAGAAAAGCACACATTTGTCATCATTGGTGGGACATCAGGTATCGGCAAAGCATTAGCAATGCAATTGAGAAACGAAGACAACACAGTACACATTGCCAGCCGACACACCGGCGTTGATATCAGCAATGAGAAATCGGTTTGTGAATACTTCGAATCGATCGGTGCATTTGATCACTTGGTGATAACCGCGGGTTCATACGCCCCCGCAGGAAAAGTGACAGACGTTGCTATCGCAGACGCAAAAGCAGCATTTGATACCAAGTTTTGGGGAAGCTTAAACGTAGCCAAGCACGCCGCACGTTACATGACTCCAAACGGCTCAATCACGCTAACCACGGGCATGCTGTCACGCAAAGTAGTTGCTGGTACTTACGTAAAAACCGCGATTAATGCCGCACTAGAGAGCGTAACTAAAGTGCTTGCCAAAGAGCTATCACCGATTCGAGTCAACGCGGTCAGCCCCGGCCTTACGATGACCGAGGCTTACAAAAACATGGGCGATTCAGCTCGCTCAACCATGTACGACAACGCGAAAAACAACCTACCAGCAGGCAAAGTCGGAGAGGCTAAAGATATCGCAATGGGCTATCTATTCGCGATTAACAACCCATACGTAACGGGGTCAATCATCGACATCGATGGCGGGGCTCTACTCGGCTAACACTTCGCAAAGAAGCAAAGAACAATCGTTAGGGCGTGTATCTAAACGTCCTAACAAACAAGAATTAACACAGGTACTTCACTATGAAACCAGAAGCGATCCATAAAGAAAAGATCCCATTCCAAGTTTGGATACTGACACTCGCAGCTTTTGCCATCGGCACCGCTGAGTTTGTTATTGCAGGCATCCTTCCACAAATTGCCACATCCCTTTCGATCACCGAAGGTCAAGCTGGCTACCTAATCAGTGCTTATGCATTGGCTATCGTTATTGGTGGCCCAATCTTAACCATCTACCTCGCACGTTTTAACAAAAAGATGGTACTGATTGGCTTAATGGCTTTGTTCATCATCGGCAATATCTTGTCAGCCTTAGCTCCTAGCTACCCACTTCTACTTGCAAGCCGCGTTATCGCAGGCTTAGTGCAAGGTCCTTTCTATGGCATAGGTGCCGTTGTCGCGACCAATTTAGTGTCTGAGAAAATGGCAGGTCGTGCTGTTGGCCAGATGTTCGCTGGCTTAACGCTCGCTAACGTTCTTGGGGTTCCCGCAGGAACTTGGGTGAGCTTGCAATTCGGTTGGCACACCACTTTCTTTACCGTGGCAGCACTTGGCACCATCGCCATGATTTCAATCTTAACGTCAATAAAATCTTCAGGTCACAGCGAAGCGAAAGACATCAAAACTCAGCTGTTGGCATTCAAAAATCCAATGCTTCTCATCAGCTTGGCGATCACCGCTTTTGCTTGGTCTGGCTTCATGACGCTTTACGGCTACCTTGCGCCTATCGCCATGCACATCACGGGTTACGGTCAAGAATCAGTAACTTGGATCTTAGTGATTGTTGGTGTCGGCTTAATCATCGGTAACACCTTGGGCGGACGCTCTTCTGACAAAGATTTAGGCAAAGCATCGATATTTTGGGCTATCGCGATGATCGTTTCATTAGTAGTGGTTGGCCTTGTTGTAGACAACAAAATCCTATTCGTTGCAGCTGCATTTGTCTTTGGTATTGCATCATTTGCGAACGTTCCTGCTATGCAGCTTCGAGTAATGAACCACGGTGGCGAAGGCCAAGAGCTAGCAGCAACCGCGAATATCTCAGCGTTTAACTTGGCCAATGCCTTCGGTGGCTTCCTAGGCGGCATGGTACTCGACAGCCAACTAGGCGCAGGAATGATTCCATTCGCAGCCGTTGTTGTCCCAGTGATTGGTTTGTTGCTTATTGCAAAAGCCAACCGAGCTGAAAAGCCACAAAACGACTCTATCTTCAGCCCTGCGGAATCGAAATAGTGACCACCGCACGTTAAATCAATCAACACATGACCGACACAAGGTAAATACCATGAGCAAATTATTCGAAACAGCAGAACTCAAAGATCTAGAACTACAAAACCGTGTGGTTATGGCGCCCATGACACGCGCTCGCACTAGCCAACCTGGAAACGTGCCAAATGAAATGATGGCGACTTACTACCAACAACGTGCCAGTGCAGGGCTAATCATCACTGAAGCGACACAAATCTCAGATGACTCTCAAGGGTACTCATTCACACCCGGCGTTTACACAAGCGAACAAGTGAAAGGCTGGCAAGGTGTCACCTCTGCCGCTAAAAAACAAGGCGCAGCGATATTCTGCCAACTATGGCATGTGGGGCGCGTATCTCATCCAACCTTCCAAAAAGGTGAACTGCCAATCGCGCCTTCGGCACTGGCTCCGGTAGAAACTCAAGTTTGGATTTCTGATGAGAATGGAAATGGCAACATGGTGGATTGCATTCAACCAAGAGAAATGACCCAAGCCGATATCGATCGTGTGGTTCAAGATTTTGCGGAATCAGCAAAAAAAGCGGTCGAGGCAGGGTTCAATGGCGTCGAGATCCACGGTGGTAATGGCTACCTTATCGATCAATTCTTAAGAACAAATTCAAACAAGCGCACCGGCAACTATGGCGGCAGCCGCGAGAACCGACTTCGTTTTCTAATCGAAGTAGTGGATGCAGTCATTGATGCGATTGGTGCCGATAAAGTGGGTGTACGTTTAGCCCCGTTTATCACCTTCAAAGACATGAATTGTCCAGACATCGTGCCAACGATTTTAGAAGCGTCAAAGGAACTGCAAGCTCGTAATATCGCTTATCTGCACCTTTCAGAAGCCGATTGGGATGACGCGCCTGTGATACCTGAAAGCTTCCGTGTAGAGCTAAGAGAACTATTCTCTAACACAATCATCGTCGCTGGCAGCTACACACCAGAACGCGCCGAAGAAGTGTTAAGCAAAGGCTACGCTGACCTTGTCGCATTTGGTCGCCCATTCGTTGCGAATCCAGATCTCGTATCACGCTTACAAAACGGCAACGAACTATCCGATCTCGACGGCGCCACTCTGTTCGGCGGCAACGAAAAAGGCTATACCGATTATCCAGCGTTGTAGTGATAAAGCATTAAACAAACACCAAGCCTGCAGAGTACTGCAGGCTTAATTGTCTAGAAACGTGACCGAGCCGATACCTTTTTACACTCGAAAATCCAATTGCACATTTCAACTTAAACCACTGTTATATTTGAACTTTACACAAAAATTAAATTATAGAAATATCAATAATAATTCCGATTTAAACGGATAAATGAGGACTCTCCATTGTTCAATGTAGGACAGGTTTACAATCGACGTACAGATATACACGGTCATTACAAAGGTCAGCAATATGGCGGTATCGCGACGCCGGCTGCTCACCCATATGTGTTTATCTTCACTAGCGATGCTGGTGAAGAATTTGGCTACTCTGATGGTTTTAGTGCAGACGGCACTTTCCGATATACAGGAGAAGGGCAAGAAGGTGATATGCAAATGGTTAAAGGAAACTTGGCCATCTTTGAACACCAAAACAACCTCAAAGAGATTCTCTTATTCGAATCAGTCTCAACTGGCTTCGTAAGATTCGTCGGTGTTTGCAACTACATCTGTCATCACATCGAACAGCGCCCAGACAAGAACGATCAACTCCGTGATGCAATAGTTTTCCATTTAGATATCGTCCCTCAAAGTATCGGAAACATCATTCAATCTCCGAAAGTTTCATACCTTACTAAGCCAACTAAAAGTAAGTCTCTGAAGCAATTACGAGACATTGCGTTAGCTTCAACGCCACTAAAAGCTGACCCCAAAGAACAACTCACGCATGTGAAGTACCGCAGTGAAGCAATCAAGCTTTACGCAAAGAAACGAGCAAATGGGCTTTGTGAAGGTTGTGGTGTGCCCTCGCCTTTTGAGACCAAGTCAGGTCCTTACCTAGAAGTGCATCACCTGACACGGTTAGCTGATGGTGGAGCTGATTGCCCTGAAAATGTAATTGCACTCTGTCCGACTTGCCATCGTAAAGCACATTACTCTGTGGAAGCTGCAGATTTCAATGCGAAACTCATCGAGAAAGCACTAAAAATTGAAGAGAATCTGTTGTAAACATTTTCGACAGGCAAAAGAAAGGCTCGCGTGACTAGTGCGAGCCTTATGCAGTTTAGGGGGTAAACCACAATCTGATATTAATTTGGGTAATTATTTAACTTATGAGCCAGTATGCACCTGTGCGCATTGATGTACTATTTTTATATGATTCATCGCGATAAATCAATCGATAAAAGTTAGAGTTTGGTCAATTTAAACCATACAGATTGAAATGATTTAGCGATCTACATCTCGAAAATCATCATAAAACCCATAAAAATCAGATCTATAGGCTTCTCATTTGCCAGTAGCCTTCACCATTGGTCGAGAGTTGGCTGTGTAAATAATCAAGCGTATCTGCGACTATTCCTGAAATGCCTTGTGGTGGGTTGAATAACAACAAACCACTGCCGATTAGGCGATCATCACCCTTAGGGTCTCGAAGGCGAAGCTCCGACTTAATCGGACTTGGCAGCAAACCATCTTTCACTGCAGTAACACAGTGATTCAGAATCAGTGAGCTCTTGTCATCCGTGTAAAGCGGGTACCAAATTAGTGCAGATACCTTATCAGATTGTTGATACGCCTTAACCAAGGCATCGATCACCGCGAGATATTCAGAATCGGTTTCATAGGGAGGATCGATAACAATCAGGTGATGATTATCGTGTTTTGCTACATCATCAGGCAGCGCTTTGAGCCCATCACCTGCGGTAATAGTGAGCTTGCTTGAAACATCAAGGTCACGTTGTAACTTCTCAATGTTAGTTTGCAGTAAATCAGCTTCATCTTGCTGAATGTCTGAAAAATAGAAACTATCTTGGCTGCGGCCTTGTTGGTAAGTGATGGCTGCTGAGCCCGGATAGAGAGAGATAAGTTGATTCGGATTGTAGTATTCCAGCACCGACATAAAAGAAGCGAATGCTGGAGGAAGATAAGCTTTGTTTCGCCACAAGTACCCGACCCCTTCAGCGAACTCACCCGCGTGATTGCTTGGCGCTGTAGTGAGGTCATAACACCCTGTGCCTGAATGCGTGTCGATAACATTGAGGCGAGAGTGTTGTTGCATTAATGATTTAACCAGAGCACTCAATACTGGATGTTTGAGTGCATCACCGTGGTCGCCTACATGACATTGATGTCGATATTCCATTACCTTGCCTCATTTCTACTGACGTCATATAAACATACTTCATATAATGGGGGCTTGCCTGCTCAATCCATTGTTTTTTGAAATAGCCTCTCTTTTAACTAACTGACTGACTCTTATAAAAAATAAAGCCCTTCGTCTTGCTACAAACGAAAGGCTTTGCTGAACTCACTCGTTAGTCCATGAGGACTATGGCTGAGCGCTATCTAATTAGAAGACTTAAGCAATCAGGAAACTAAGGATACTCACCCTCAACTTCTACTACTGGTTTCACCTGATAGTGACAAGGCTGCAATCCAAGTAACTTAGGTAGGGTGATGCCTACTGAAATGGAGGACCACGTACCGCTGACAATACCCACAACGAGTGCAATAGCGAAACCTTGCAGTGCCGCACCACCAAGTAGCCAAAGCGCAGACACGGTGATTAGCGTCGTTCCTGATGTCACCATGGTGCGTGAGAAGGTCGCTTTAACTGATTCGTTAAGCAGGTTGTCAGTATCACCGTTTGGATTGCCGCGAAGCATTTCACGAACACGGTCAGCAATGATGATCGAGTCATTCAATGAATAACCGAGAATCGCTAGCACAGCCGCTAATACAGTCAGGTTGAACTCAAATTGAGTAAAAGCGAACAAACCTAAGATAAGCGTCACGTCGTAAATGATTGCAGCAAGAGCACCAAGTGCCAAACGCCATTCAAATCGAACACTCAGGTACAGCATGATCATTAGGAAACACACCAATACCGCCAAGCCACCTTGGTCAACCATGTCTTGACCCACCTGAGGGCCAACCACGCTGCTGTTAAGCACTTTTACTTGATCACTCACCGATGACAAAGCATCCACTAAGTTTGGCTGTGGAGCGTCTGTCAGTTGGCTGTAACGAATTGTCCAGCGATCCTGTTCTGCCATACCAACCACTTGTACGTCTTGTTGGAAAGCCGTATCAAGTTTGGTTTTTAACGCATCTTTAGTTACTTGATCAGAGAGCTGAACCTCGGCAACCACACCGCCAGTAAAGTCCAAGCCCCAGTTAAAACCTTTCACTGCCACCAGCATCACAGAGCTCATGAACAGCACAATAGAAATCACAGACATCACCTTACGAAGGCGAGTCATATTGCTATTTGAAAAATAGCGATCTGAAATAGTCATTTTTGAAGTACTCATGCTTAAATCCTTACATCGTGGCGTTGGTCACGCCCCCAAACCAAATTGATGATCGCTCGTGAAGCAAAAATACCCGTAAACATACTGGTTAGAAGACCTAAGCCCAGTGTCAGAGCGAAGCCCTGAATCGGTCCATTACCAATGGTATATAGAGCCACAGCAACGATCATGGTGGTGACGTTAGCATCGAAAATTGACGAGAATGCGCTATCGAAACCACGGTCAATAGAGCTAGCAAAGCTGCGCCCTTCTTTCATCTTGTCTCGAATACGCTCGAAGATAAGCACGTTGGTGTCCACCGCCATACCAACGGTCAGTACTAAACCAGCAATACCCGGCAGAGTTAATACCGCACCCGGTAGTAGCGCAATCAAACCAAACAATGTGGTCATGTTAACCACCAATGCGCCGTTCGCGACCCAACCAAGACGGCGGTACCATAGCGCCATAAACGTTAGCGTCAGGCCAAGGCCAAGTGCCAAAGCAGCAAAGCCGTTAGTTACGTTTTCAGCACCCAAAGATGGGCCAATGGTACGTTCTTCAATGATGGTCACTGGCGCAGTCAGTGAACCCGCACGCAGCAGTAACGCAAGCTCTTGCGCTTCAGCCAAGCTGCCAGCACCAGTAATTCTGAAGCGGCTACCCAGTTGAGACTGGATGTTTGCCACACTGATCACTTCACTGTCTTGCTTGCTGTTGCCCGCTCTATCACGACTGTATTCGCTGTACACGGTTGCCATTGGCTTACCGATGTTATGGCGTGAAAACTCAGACATTTTCTTACCACCAGAAGAATCTAGGGTAATGTTTACTTCTGCGCTGCCCATCTCACCAATGCCACTACGAGCATCAATAATGTGTTCACCGCTCAGTACTGCTTTGCGAGCGACAACGACACGATTGCCATCTGTATCTTTTAGCGTTTGAGTATTACGAGTTGCATTGTCGTAAACAGAGTAGAACGCCAAAGATGCGGTTGCACCAATCACGTCTTTTGCTGCTGCAGGGTCTTGAACACCTGGCAATTCAATACGAATACGGCTTTCACCTTGGCGTTGAATCGATGCTTCTGTGATGCCTAATTCTTCAATACGGCTGCGCATGATTTGCAGGTTTTGTTGAACTGTTAGGTTGCTTAGCGTTCTTTGCTCTTCTTCAGACTGAGTTAACGTCAGTGACTTATCTGAACGATCACGTAGCCAATGTGGGAACTCTTCACGAATCAGCTTTTGTGCTTTTTCGAAATCGGCGTCGGTACGGAAATCAAACTGAACTTGGTTGTTGACCACTTTACCGCGTGCATAACGCACCTGACTGGTCACCTCATCGACCATCGCTTGAGCTTGTGCGTGGTAAACCGGTTCCATGTCCACTTCTAATAAGAACTGAACACCACCACGTAAATCAAGACCTAGCTGAATCGGCGCAAAGCCCATATCAGTCAGCCATTTAGGTGCTGCAGGCTCCATAGCAAGCGCAACTGTCGCGTTATCCAATAGGCGCTCATTAAGCACTTCTTTGGCTTTCGCTTGTTGCTCCGCATCTTCTAAGATCACCACTAAACGTTTGTCTTTTTGAAAGGCTGATTTGGCTTGAATGCCTTCGCTAGCAAGATATTGCGTCACTTGAGTAGCGTCGATCGTCTGCTCAGAGCGGTTGCTAATTTGAACCGATGCATTCTCGCCATACCAAGAAGGTAAAGCACTCAGAACCATGATGATAATGGTGGCGATAAGCACCGCGTATTTCCACTTTGAGTAGTGGTTAATTTGTTTTCTTGGAATGCGTTTTTTCACAGTCAAGATCTCTTCTTTTTACCAATCACCGTAAACACGTGCTCAAAAATAGCGCCGGGAAAAAGCAGTGATCGAGCGTTTTAACCAGCTTGGATGGCCAGTTATTTACTGCGATTGGTATAACTAATGCTTTGCGAACACGAACGACAACTAGTCACAACCAAAACAAGCTGATTGAGTAATAGTGAGGCTAATAATTGTGTGTCGCTATATTGGGTTAATTGGCGAGTTCAACGGGCACGAGGTGACCATCGATACGACCAATTTAGGGTCAAACGATTAGCTAAGAAGTTCTCGGAAATGCGAGTATTGAATATTGCCCTCTTTCCACCCAGAAAGCCGGGAGGACGGAGAACTCACAATACTGGTCCAGTGCTGCTTGGAATCCAACAACGGCGTGTTGAAGAGCAGAGAAGCCAGTATTGAAGGGGGAGAGAAGTCGATCAGTAGATGATAAGCAGGCTCAAGGTCGGCCACGCTTTCTTGCTCGTTACTGAGCATACGTCTGAAGTTTGCAGCTTGGAGGCTCGACTCGGTGTCATGATAGTTGGAACTGTCGCCATAAGGCACGGTGCCAAACGGAGCCTTATCGCACTCTAAATAGGCCGACGGATTATCCGTAGTGGCTTGTTTACACTGTTTTATCGAGGAAGATTGTTCATTCTGCGAAGATTGCTCTTGAGCCGACTGAATTTGGAATGGCTTAGAAGGAAACGAATAGCCGTTAGAGTTCACTAAGCCAAAGCTCAGTAAAAACAACATTAAGACTAATCGGGTACCTAGTTTAAGCAATTAACAATAATCCTGAATAGTAAACACTGCGACAATATATAACAGCTATGAAAGTTACAATTGATTTAGAAACACAACCGAACACATTTGACACTACGCTGACAATTGCTGACCTCCTAGCGCTGTATTCACGCATACAAAGTCGTCAAAAAACAAAAAGCCAAGCAATGAATGCTTGGCTTTAATGGGGTATTTGTCGAAGCACTTTTGGCTATCGTTTTCGCGCTCTACGTTAGGCTTTAGGCTTTAGGCTTTAGGCTTTAGGCTTTAGGACGCATGATGTTCTTAACCTTACGGCTGTTCTCACCAAAAATACGTTGGATAAGTTGATTCATGTCTTCACGAGAAATCGAGTTAACCGTCGCTTTCACGTTAAACAAAGCTTCTATGCCATAGTCGTACAAAAGATAGCGAGAGACGTACCATGCTTGGTCAATAGTGCTATCATCTAAAGGCGTAAAATCCCCTTCTAATTGCTTGCCCGCAACTTGAAGTTCGCCTAGTGAAACACCGAGTAAAAGATCTGCAACCACTTTATCAATCGCAACTTCTATCTTATCGACATTTTTAGGGTCAATCATCGATCCAATAAACAAGTCATGGCTAGTTTCACCATCTTGAGATGCATAGTAAGCATAAGGTGAGTAATCTAGACTTAAATCTTCACGTATGTAAGTGTCTAAACGAGTAGCAAGTACGCGTAGCAGTAAGTCTTCCATAAAGACATCTTTCGCAGTTTGCCCCCTTACCACACTAGTACTAGCGGAAGGTTCAGCAATCACTCTTAGCGTATACTCGGTACTATTGGCACTGTTGACCTCCAGATCAATGATCGCTTTAGATGGGTGCTTATACTCGACGTTAAAGTCAGGCACGTCGGCTTTTTCCAACAGAATAGAAGCCAAATATTGTCGAACGAGAGGTTTCAGCTCACTTGGGTCAATATCGCCCACAATAACCAGTTGGTTATTTCGCAATTGACCGAATAACTGTTGATGCACATTCTTTACATCCTCGATGGTAACAGCTTCTACACTTTTACCATCGAGTAACACATGATCGCTGTTCGCTTGATACGTGTTTTGATTTATAGCATAAGTGAACTGACCAGCAGAGCTTGCTAAGTAGGATTCTCGATTTTGAATAAACTCTTGTTTAACCGCCTCAAGTTGATCTGGTAATACTTTAACCGATGTAACGATCGCGTTGAGTGCGGCAAAAGCTTCACCTAAGCCGCTATTGTTGAGTCTAATTTCGACGCCATGACGAGTAGAATCGATAAACGGATAAACCTGAATATCTTCACGATCAAGGTGGGCATCAAGCTCCGTTCCAGTAAAATCACCAACGCCACTTCTACCGATAGCAGCAAGAGCCAGCTCTGTCGCTGGATAGAAACTAGGATCTAGAGCCGCCTTACCACCTAAGCTTGTGTAGTAAATACCTACGTCATCACTAGCAAGAGAATCACGCAAGTACCACAAATCAACGCCATTACTTAACGTCCATTTTTGAATGTATGGGTCGACAGATATTTGTTCAACCAACACAATATCGCCTTGCGAACTCGGCACAGCAAAAGTGCTGCCCGCCGCAGCAACCAACGGCGCGTTTCCCACCTGGCTATAAGTGGCTTTTAAGCTATCTAAAGAATTGTTGATTTCGGCTCTATGTTCAGTCTTATTCATGCCAATGATCATGAAATAATCACCAGAAAGTATGCTTTTTATATTGTCATTAATCGCTTTAAGACTGAAGTTGGAAATGAAATCTCCCATACTGGCCTGATAATCTTTCTGTGATTGAACGATTCGGCCAGTCACTAAAGCACTTGCTTTGTTGTTCGCGTGATCGACACCATCTTCTTTATCCCAATCATGCTCAATATTATCGAGTAAGTTTTGGTAGTAGTGCTGCTCACCGACGATCTCCGCCTCCGACACACCGTAATCACGTAATGATGCCAACGTCGAGAGCATCTTTTGCTGTGTCACTTCACGACTTCCGACTGGAAACCCAATGCTTGTTGATAAATAAAGCAGAGCGCCTATTTCAAGCCTGTCTGACGCTATCCATTGAGTAGGCAAAGCCGCATCATTAAATACCGCCTCGAGTCGTTGTTGAATCAATAACTGGGAGGTTTCATCCAACCAACGTTGGTGCTGTTGATCGTGAGTTTCAATGATGTTTGAACCTCGGTTAAACGCCAATGCAATACTTGGGGCTTCTCTCTTCGTATACTCAACATAGTCACCTTCGTTGAAAGTGGTGACTTTCTGTTTTAATGGTTTAGGCGTTTCACCACGCTGCCAGCTAGAAAACTTCGCTTCGATTAATGGGATCACGGTTTCGATATCCACATCACCCGAGACAACGAGCTCTACGATTTGTGGTTGATACCAAGTCTGGTAAAAGTCGGTTAGGGTTTGAGAAGTGGCATTTACAACCGATTCTTTAGTTCCCAATGCGTCTTGATATTCATACGGGCTACCTTCAATAAAGTGGTCATGAAACACTTCTGAGAATGATTTATCATCAAGACGAGCCATACGAAACTCACCAAGAATCACTCCCTTTTCCTTTTCAACTTCTGAACTGGCGAGATCCAATCCATCACCGATGTCTCGCATCCACGTTAGGGCTGACTGTAATTGGACGTTATCGGGTAAATCTAGCTCATATACCGTCTCTTCATAAGAGGTATAAGCATTAATATCATCACCAAAACTAGCACCTGCATCTTCAAATAGTCGAATCACATCGTTTTGCGAGAAGTTCTTACTGCCATTAAATGCCATGTGTTCGACAAAATGCGCATAACCTTCTTGTTGACGAGTTTCTTGAATAGAGCCTGCATGTACGACTAAACGAACAGAAACTGGCGCTTCATGATCAGGGTAAACATGATAGGTAAAGCCATTATCTAGTTGGCCTGAAGTCCAAGCCGGGTCCGGTTGGATGAAGGTGTCAGTCGTTTTGGATGTTGAACTACAGCCAACCAAGGTAAGGCATATTGCCGTCGCTAAATAATATGTTTTCATAACAACCTCTTAATGTCATTCATCGACAATATACAGCTTGAGTTAATGATTATTATTTAATACTGAACCGAATGAGTATCTTTGTGATCTGGATCTTTATTTTATAAATTGCACTCAGTTATATAAGGCGCAAATTACGAGCATTTAAAAGTCAGTAACTAGTTTAAAAGTGACAAGCTTGAAAGTGATGAATTAAAAAGTAACGAGTTTAAAGACTAACCCTAACCCAAATAAAAAAGCCAAATGACGGTGCATTTGGCTTAGATTCGACATCATATATTCAGGGTGAAAGCGACTTTTCTGAAAAGTCACTTTACTCAATCAGCTTAACTTTGTGGCCTTAACAAATTCTTCAACTGGTAGCTGTTATCTCCAAAAATTTCTTTAGCATACTCCGTCATATCTTTACTAGAAATTGAATCTGTCGTTCCCTGTAAGTCAAACAGTGCCTCAACACCATAGTCATGAATTATGTAACGTGAAATAAACCAAGCTTGTTGCGTGGGCTTATATTGAAGTGGCGTGAGGTCAGCCACTAGCTGTTTAGCTGCGGTTCGAGTCTCATCTTCAGAAATGCCTTTAACGGCTTCAGCAATAACTTTATCAATCGCCTGTTCTATCTTATCTGAGTTCTCAGGCGCAGCTAAAGAGCCGACCAACCAGTCATAACTTGGCTCACTGTCTTGAGATACCGAATACACAAAAGGCGCATAATCCAAGCCTAACTCTTCACGAACGTAAGCCGTTAGGCGGCTCGACAATACACGCTGCAGCATATCGTCCATGAACACATCCTTTGCTGTTTTCTCTCGAGCTTGCTGAGAAATAATACGTAATAAGTACTGGCTGCTGTCTTCATTATTGATAGATATATCGATTCGTTCTTTCGAATCAGTGCTATAGGCAACTTGATAGTCAGGAGACACAACGGCTTCCAATGGCAATGAAGCAACATATTGGCGTACGAGAGGCTTAATTTCAGATGGTTTAATATCAGCAACGATGACAAGCGTATTGTCTCTTAACTTCTGAAAGAGTTGGTGCTGAACGTCAAGTATATCTTGAGATGTCACGGCTTCAATATCTTCACTTTCCAGCATGATATGACGACTGCTATCTTGATAACTATTATGGTTAACCATTTTCATAAACTGACCCACTGGTGTTTCTAGATAAGCCGTGCGATCTTGTGCAAATGCAGATTTCACAGCCTCAAGCTGATCGCTGTCAATTTTAGGTTCGGTCACAATGGTATACAGCGCAGCTAAGCCTTCTGCGAGCGTCTTTTTCTTAGTGCTTATTTCCAGCCCATGATGAGTAAAGTTGATGAAGGAATAAATTTGGATGTCTTTGCGTTTCAAATGGGTATTTAATTCCGATCCACTGAATTTACCAACACCACTACGGATCGATGCTGAAATCGCCACCTCTGACGCAGGAAATAAAGAAGAATCTAGGGCTGCTTTTCCACCTTCACTCGCATAATAAACACCAACATTATTACCCACCTCAGGGTTTCGTAAATACCAAACCTCGATACCATTGCTCAATGTCCATTGTTGTAAGTTAGGATCCTCACTCACCTGAATTTGTTTCACAATGTCGCCTTGAGATTCTGGCACGCTAAACGCAGAACTTGCGGTAACAAGCAGTGGTTTATTACCTGTCTTTTTATAGGATTTTCTGACATCTTTTAGCTCATTCTCCATGGCTTGAAGATCTTCCTTAGAAGATAAACCTAACCCCAAAATGTAAGGGCTAGAAAGCAAATCATCTAAGTTATCATTCACGGCCTCGAGATCCGTATTCGCAAGAAACGTTTTCAAACTCGACTTATAATCAAGCTGTGATTGAACGGGTTGGTTAATCACCAATGCTGTCGATTTACCATCAGCATGAGCCACAGCATCCATTTGATCCCAGTTTAGTTGAATATCGTCAAGGTTCGCTTGGTATTGCTGAAGCACACTCGCCAACTCATATTCACTTACGCCATAATCACGCAAAGAGGCGAGAGTAGAAACAAACTGCTGCTGACTTTGCTCTCGGCTACCAACAGGAAAACTGACGGTAGTAATCGAATACCTTTGGTACTCTAATAAGTAGGGTGTTGAAAAAACCCACTGCACAGGTAACGCAGCGTCAACAAAGTCAGAATTCAACCTTTGTTGGATAAGTTGTTGAGCAATATCATCTAACCAAAGCTGATGTTGTTGCTCATGGCTCTGTGTCACTCTTTCCCCACGATCAATGACTATCCCGATGCTCGGTGGCTCGACAGCAGATCCATACGCCACAAAATCTTGAGTATTGTAATCCACTGACGTGTTCTTCACGGGAACCGGTGTTGTGCCTCTTTGCCAATCAGAGAAAGTGTCTTCAATCAAAGGGATCACTTCTGCCAGTGTGATATCACCAGAGACAATCACTTCGGTTAACTGAGGTTGATACCAGGTTTGGTAATAGTTCTTTAATTCTTGAACATTCGCTTTAGAAACGGATTCTTTATTGCCAATAGGATCGTTACTTTGGTAAGTCGTCCCTTCAACCAGATGATCGTAGAACTTAAACGAGAGAGGTTTATCTTCAACTCGCGTGTATCGAAACTCTCCAAGTATCACACCTTTCTCTTTTTCGATTTCAGCTTCGGACAGCAATAAACCATCGCCAATGTCTCTAAACCAAGCCAGCGCTTTATCTAAATTCTTATTGTCAGGTAGATCTAATTTATAGAGGGTTTCTTGGTAAGAGGTGTAAGCATTTAAGTCTGCACCAAAACTGGCACCAGATTGCTCAAATAGCTCAACCACCTCATTTCCTGAAAAGTTCTTGCTGCCATTGAACGCCATATGCTCAACAAAGTGGGCGTACCCTTTCTGTTGTTCGCTCTCTTGCAAAGATCCGGCATGCACTAGTAAGCGTACCGAGACCGGTTGTTCTTGGTCAGGGTAGACATGGTAGGTTAATCCGTTATCTAACTCTCCTTTGACCCAGTATGGATCGGATTTCAATAACGTTTGTTGTTGAGGAGTAGAGCTGCAACCTAGCAATGTGGAGCTCAATACGACGACTAAATAGTATGCTTTCATAACGATCTCTTTGAAGGGCTTTCCTCCAATATATCCGATCGCAATAGCATAATAATTTTATATAAATTCAGTCATTTAAATTTTGAGAGACAATCTAAACATGCATGAAACTGTCAACTTTATAAATTACACAAGCTGATAGTCATAGGTTGTAGATCGGGGTATCAGGTCCTCTTAAATTCGCTTCATCTCCAAGCTTATGATTCGATTCCTTTAAACTAATTTATTGGATTCCTTTAAACAAGTTTCTCACATCCCTTTAAAAAGAGCTTGGGAAGCACGGCTGATCGGTAACTTTTCTCCAGAAACATACGCCGACATCTGACCTGAGAGCCCTTTCTTTACCTTATCAATGGCCGACACTTTCACCACCACCGAACGATGGATCTGCCAGAACTCATCCGGGTTAAGCTGGGCGATCAGCTCTTTTAGAGACACGCGAAGAATAAACTCCTCTAGAGAGCCGCCTTGGCTTTTTTTGAATATCGAGACGTACTTGTCTTCCGCTTTGAAGTAAGCCACATCATCGACAGCGATTAAGTGAATGTCTTCTCCGACACTGGCTTTAAGCCATGTTAGATATTGAACTTGCTGTGATGTTGATTGAGATAATAGCTGAAGCTGACTCATTAACGCCGTAATATCGGGCTGTTCTGGCGTAATACCTGATTGTGTTTGATTGCTCGACAGACGCGCTTGCACCTTCTGACATGTCGCTAGTAAACGCTCTTCATTGATAGGCTTAAGCAGGTAATCCATCGCATTGTGCTCAAAAGCTTTGACCGCGTATTCGTCATAAGCCGTGATAAACACAATCAATGGCGGTGAAGCTAGCTTGTTGAGTTGTTTCACCAGCGAGATGCCATCTAGCTCAGGCATACGAATATCGAGAAAAGCCACGTCGGGCTTAAGCTGCTGAATACTCTGCATCGCCTCCAAACCATTTTGTGCCTTGCTGACGATCTCTAGCTCCGGCCAAACCTCAGCCAAACTCTTGTCTAGGTGGTGCCTTAACAGTGCTTCATCGTCTGCGATAATCGCCGTTACGATCGGCTGTACTGCTGGGTTGTTCATGGTTAGTCCTTTAAATTCACACTGTAAATCGTCTATTTTTCGTCACTGTTCTGTGCTTTCTGGTCTGTAATTCTAGGCGGCTGCATCAGTCAACGGTAACAAGATCGTTGAGACTACCCCACCTTCAGCGTGTTCAGTAATCGTTAGGCTCGCCTTATCACCATACAGGGTTTCTATTCTTTGACGAATATTGCTTAACCCAACACCGTGACCCGTATTCGCAGAAGGCGTTTTCAACCCAGCGCCATTATCAGCCACTTCAATTTTTAGCTGCTGGGATTGTTGAGTAATACGAATATTCACTTGGCCACCAGCGGCTTTGGGTTCAATACCGTGTGTGAGTGCATTCTCGACCAAAGGTTGAATCAAGAACGGTGGAATCACCTGCAATTCACTAATCTCGTGTGTTTCAATCGAGAACGTTAAGCGCTCCCCCAAGCGTATCTTTTGGATATTAAGATAAGCGTCTAACAAGTCGACCTCTTGTGCGATGGTCGATTGCTCGTTGCGGCTGTTTTTCAAAGTCACACGCAATAAGTCAGTCAGTTTTTCGAGCATCAACTTGGCTTTCGCGCTGTCACTCTCAATCAACACATTGATGGTCGCAAGTGTGTTGAACAAGAAGTGCGGTTCAATTTGGCTCTGTAGTTGTTTAAGCTGACTGAGCACCACCACCTTTTCTTGATCGGCCTGACGACGCTTGGCCACTTCCAATTCGTTATCGGCACGTAACTGCTGCTCTCGGGTATAGAAATAGTAATAGCAAACCGAACAGAAGATCACACCGAGCAACACGACAGATTTAAGGTCCGAGATATTGGCTCCGAAATATCCGTTCAACCAATAGTGCGCGTTCAAGGTACCAAAGGTCATCGCGATCACCATTGAGATACCCACTTCAAGCGTTCGAGATGTCCTCTTAAACAACTTCACCAAGATGAAAGAAGAACCCACGGCGCTGTAACCAAAGCCAAAACTGATTGCCAGGTTAACCGTTAATCCGCCGCCCCAAATCGTATGGGTTGTAATCGCAATAAGAACACAAAATAGCGTGGTGAACGCGAAACTCTTAATCCATGAAAATCGACTGTTTGAAGAAGTGTCCATTAAAATCGCCCTTTGATATTTAAGAGAATCATATGACTATCGGGTAAGCTGGCGTAAGCAGAATCACTTTTACCGCCTAGAAAGCGTGCAGCAAGTTCCAAATCCAACAATGAATTGCCATTATCTAATGCTTGATAATTGAGCCACTGAGTCGCAATAAAACCGCCGTCTTGAGGAGACAACATCACATCGAATGTTGGCGTAATATCTTCAAGCCAGCCATGTGTCGAATCCAAAGACCAGTGAAACATGATGTTGTGCTGAACCAAATTGGCGTGTTGATAACCTTGCGCGTAAGACCCTGCCAGTGATGCTGTCATCGAATTAACCGACAAAGACTCGGCACTTTCTATTGCACTTTGCCATTCAGAATTGCTCCAAGCGCGGCTATCAAACCAATATTCCAAGACCACATTGTGACCCGTGTCATTGGCCCATGTTAGTCCTGCCAACGCTTGATAAGCTTCGCCCTGCTCTTCAAGATAAACCGGTTTAAGCAGTATGTTAGGCTGACTGTAGCCAAGGCTTTGTCGTTGATAGACCACCGAGCCATGAAACTCCCAAGCGAGGTTCAACACCGACACTAAACTCGCCCCAAGCAAGCCGTGACGTACATCGTCATAATAAGCGACCCATTGATATTCGTGATCGCCCACCAGGTTATAACGACGCAGCCCAAAGCCTTGTTGTTGGTTCTGCTTTTCGAATTCATTTACGTCTTGAGAAGTCCATGACGAATCGCTGTAAAGCAGTGTCCATTCTCCCGTCATATCGAACAGTGACGCCGAGGCCACACCCGCGCCCTCTTCTGCGACAATACCCACTGGGTTTTGTCGATACGGCTTGATGATGTCTAACGGTCGATAGCCATAACCCACGCCCCAATCCAAACGAACCTTACCAAGCGTAATATCAAGATAGTGGTCACCGATTAATGAATTCGACAGCTCAACACCACCTTGCCAAAACAACTCACGCACAATGAATTCAGATTCAAAGCTTGCGTCTTGTTGTTGAGGGTTATTGCTTAGAATATCGTTGGCTTTCACTGCGAACAGACCAAGCCAATTGTCATATCCAACCTCAAGATCCAACAAGCCATTCAAAGACTGACGATTATCAGATGGTAAAGGGCTAAATGGCGACTCTCGCGATTCAATCGCTTCTGCACTGAGTTGCCAGTCCCACGCCAAGCTCAGATCGTCCGCTTGAATCGGGTGACTCACACAAGACAAGGCAAGCAAAGTAGCGATTGAAGACTTAATGTGGAATCGGCGATTGGAAGCTTTCATGACGCTCACCTACAGCCCAGACACGCTGTTACGCGATAAGTAAGCAGGGTTGTAATACTTGTCTTCCAAGCTTTGCTCAATCACTTCGCGATACTCAATCACGGTTTTCTTGCTTGGTTGAATCTTATCGAGCAAGGTCATCGACATCACTGTGGGTAATCCATCACGCACACCTTCAGTAAACCACGCTTGTTTCGCCAGCTTTCCTGAACGCAGATAAAGATCCGCTTTAACTGGAAACGCTCGGTCTGCCGTTAACCACAGATCAATCGATTGATAACTGGCACCCTTGGTTTTCGCCGCGAGCTTTAGGTGATGGGTATCGAGTGTCTCGCCAGTCGGCATCTCAACCTGTTGCTCGGCAACCCACTCACCTTGGTAATCTTCGCTCCAAGTGAGCGTCGAGATATCCCCCACAGAAGCTTCTCCCAATAGCTTTTGCATCGGTGTGATACGAATTGGGCGACGAGATTTCGGCATCAGTAGCCAATAATTATCTTCTATCATCAGCATCTTTTGACCAGCCTCAACGGCTGATTTAAAGACCACTAATGACTCTCGGTTTGGCCTTGTGTAGACGTTGTATTCACGGGTTTTGTCCAGTTGCTCGTCTTGATACAGCGCCACCAAAGACACTACCTTAGAGGCTTGTGCGCTGTTCAAACGATAGCTGTCTGCCTTGGCAATCATCTCAGTGACTTGTTGTGAATCAACCGCCCAGCTTGGTGTCGATACTAAAACCAGAACCAATACAGAACCTAAAACAGTGAGTAAACGAGTAAATTTATACATAAACCAGCGCCTCCGTGATTGGCTTATTCACGCCTTTGCGAGCAGAGAAATAAGCTGCCAGCAAACATATCGTCAGCACACCTAAAGTAGCGTAACCAACCAATTCTAATGAGAAGTAAATGTTGAGTGGGTAGCCTTCGGTTCGACCCGGAGGTGGTGGCATTTGGATATCAACCACCAGCAATAACACCGACACTAAGCCACTCACTAATGCGCCTATCGCGCTGCCAATCACAGCCAGCAATCCCGCCTCTTTTAAGAAGCCTGTGACGATTTCAGAGGGGTAACTCCCGAGTGCCGACAAGGTGCCGATTTCACGAGTACGTTCTGTCACCGACATGGTCATAGTGTTAAACAAAGACACGAACACCACCAATGCCATCACTGCGCCCATGATGCCGAAGATACGGTCGTAAAGATCTTTAACCTTGGTGTAGAAAAACGCGCGATCTTGCCATGGGGTGATCTCGATCTCTGCGCCTTGATCGTTTTGGCTCGCGCTATTTCGATCTAAAGCAGTTTGGATACGCTGTTGAACGGTCGAGGTCTTGTTGGTTTCAAATAGGAACACCGACAAGGTACTGACTTTGTCTGAGGCCAAAAGCTCTTGAGCAGTGGTGATGTGTACGTAAAGCTGACGCTTATCCAGCTCAGGCACCCCTGTCGAGTAGATGCCCTGCACCTTAAAATCAAAGGCATTCAAAGCGCCATCACTAGTAGTCGCAAGCAGTGTAACCCAATCACCAACCGCAACTTTGAGGTTACGAGCAAGGTCAGTTCCTAGCATCACTTGTGGTTCTTGGCTGTCGTATCTTGGGGATTTCACATCCGACAGGGTTTGCCCGCTGCGCACATCAAGGAAAGGTCCTTTCATATCGAACTCACGCTCATTCACGCCTGTTCCCATAAAAATGGTCGACTTGCTGCCGTTAGACACCAAACCGCTGAAATAGACTCGCGGCTGCACACCACGCACGTCGCTGTCGCCAATAATGCTCTTGGTTAGCGCTTGAACGTTGTCCAGACCATTGCTCAGCGGCATGTCTTCGTCTTGTTCAAAGTATCCCGGCGTGCTCAAAGTAAGATGACCAGTATCTCGAGCGGTCGATTCTCTCAAAGATTCGTAGGTGTAAAGCCCGTAACCTCCTGCCGACGTCAGCGCAAATACCGCAATGGCGATAATCAATACCGAAAGCAGACTGCGGCGACCATTTCTTAATAAATTAAGCCACGCCAAACGCACCGAAGTTGGAAGTAAAAACGTGCTCATTCTTTGTGTTAACTTGCCCATGAGATCGCCTCCGTGGTTACAGCTTGTGGCGCCAGTTGACCGTCGATAAGTTCAATGACTCGATCGCAGCGCTGTGCCATTCTTGGGTCGTGCGTTGCGACAATAAAAGTCGTGCCCATTTCGTGGCCAAGCTCTTTCATAATGTCGATCACAAGGTTGGCGGTGTGGCTGTCTAAGCTAGCGGTCGGCTCATCGGCAATCACCAAGCTTGGGTTATGGATAAGGGCTCTGGCTATCGCAACACGTTGCTGCTGACCGCCTGAAAGGTTGTCTGGACGGTGATGAACGTAATCTCCTAGCCCAACACGCTCTAACATCTCTTGAGCTCTGGTCTGCTGTTCTTGTTTTGAGCATTGGTTCAACATCAATGGGTAAGCGACGTTTTCTAGCGCCGTCATCACAGGAACCAAATTGAAGCGCTGAAATACAAAACCCAACGACTGACGACGAAAACGTGCAGCGGCGATTTTCTCTGTCGGATATGGTTGGCCATCAATATTTATCTCGCCTCGGTAGTCCATATCCAACAATCCAAGAATATTCAAAAGTGTGCTTTTCCCTGACCCAGACGGCCCACACAGCGCCACCATTTCACCGCGTTGGATATGTCCATCGACCCCGTTTAATGCATCAACACGTTGACCGCCCGTGACATATGCTTTGCCGATATTTTTAAATTCAATCATTTCGTTGTCCTCTTATTACCAATCCATTCTCAAGCTCTCGCAAGCCGAAATTGAGCTTTCACAGCTGTTATTTGGCTTTGGCAACTGTTACTTGGCTTTCGCTATTAGGGCCTTCGCTGTCATGGTCTCGATGTTTCCGGCATCGGTATTTTCCATTTTTTCAAGCCACACCTGTGCTTGCTCGAAGTCTTCAGCACGAATCGATGCGGTAATGGCGTAACGGTAAATCCATGAGGTCGCAGCGAAATGTTGTTGTTGGAAATCATCTTCCGCAAGTAACGAGAGGAACAAGTCATAACCACGATCGAAATGGTTAAACATGTCGGGTAGCGAGGTGTAAGTAACGGCGGCCATTGCGCGAGTTAGGTAAGAATCTGGCAGCCCTTGAACACGAGGTTGCTCATGAATCGGTTGGTCTTCGTCTTTCAGCAGCACCAGTGATTTATCAATGGTTGATAAGCCTTTCTCCACATACTTCATCTTGTTCCAAGGTAAGAACGCATCACGCCCCATCAGGGTTTCTGTGCTGCCTAGATAAACCAAAGTCAGTGGCGTAGCACCATTTTGTTGTAACGTGTCATTCAGGCGTTCATACGCTACTTCAACCAAGTCTTCATTGCCTTGCGCGGCTTGATTATAGATATCGAGCACGTCAGAGCTTGGGTTAGCCAAAGCTAACGACGGTGCAAAAGAAACAAGCGCAATCAGTAATGAACGCTTAAGCAGAGAAGTGGTAGAGCCTGAATTAAATGAGTGTGAAGTAGTCATGATTTCTAATCCCTTTCAAATGTTGACGTTGAAAGGTTAACTAGAATTTGTCATGCCGTTTTATCAATGCGACGAATGGTAATTACGAGGAGTGAATGGTTGTTCGAGAGTGTGAACGGTAAAGAGAGACAAAAAATACAGACAAAAAAATAGCCGCTCAATGGCGGCTATCTTGTCATGGTCTAAATCAACTATGCTTCACATCTAAAGAAAAGGCACACTGCATGACTCATTATTTATCTAACTTAAAGAAACTTAGCTCTGAGTTGAGTTCTTTCGTCACTTCAACAACGCTTTGGTTTGCTTGTGCAGATTGATCAATGCCTTCAATGTTTTGTTGAACCAATATGTTCATATTTTCAAGCTGTGTCGATATATCTGTCGTAACGGCACTTTGCTCTTCTGATGCCGTAGCAACGATGGCATTCACTTCTGAAATACTTAAAACCTTTTCTGATATCGAATGAAAAGATTGAGCAAGCTCATCGGTCGTAGACTTTGTTAAGCGCATCAGTTCAACGTTTTTCACCATAGATTCATCCGCTTGCTTAGATTGGTCTTGTAACTGCGCAATGATCTCTTGAATATCGATAGTCGACTGCTGAGTTTTCCCAGCCAAAGCTCTTACTTCATCAGCAACAACAGCAAACCCTCTTCCTTGCTCACCGGCTCTAGCCGCTTCAATCGCGGCATTAAGCGCTAACAAGTTGGTTTGCTCAGAGATGTTCTTAATTACCTCAACAACACTGCTGATACGCTCTGAGTGCTCTCTAAGTAAATTCACGACCGTTTGAGTTTCTGATATTGATTCAGAAATTTCTTCTGTCGTGTCAGTTGAGTTTTTCAATGTTCCATGGCTTAGCTGAATAATGTCATTCGCTTCCATCGCTGACTGCTCAGCTCTTTGTGCGTTGTCTGCAACATCTCTTGCTGTTGAAGATAACTCAGTCGCGGCCGTCGCGATTTGCTCTACCGATGATAGTTCATTCAAAGAGTTACTCTGGGATCGCTCTATCAGAGCTAAAGACTCTTCTTGCTTTTGGTTAATTGAATTCATGCTTACACCTGCCTGTGACAGGATATCATTCAATTTTGCAGACAGTTGAGACAAAGAATCTGAAATAGTGTCGAGCTCATTTCCACCCTCTTTCAATTTAACGTCCGATAAACGTCCATTCTCAAGGGCTCTAATCCAATTTACGATCAATGGCAAATTTCTCAATTCTCTTTTCACTAGGAAATAAGATGAGCCAGAAGCAACGATAGAAGAGAAAAGAACCAGCCACCATGAGAAAGAAGAGTTGGACTCTAAAACTGAATCAGAATGGGCTAATTCTTCCTTAGCGACGTCCAATTGCAATGAGATCAATTCACCAAGAACGCCTCCCATATCATCAACAAGGAGATAAAGCTGAGTGATCATCTCAGAATCATCAATCATCATATTTCTATGTTTATCAAGAATTAATGGTACTTCTCGCTCCACCTTGTCTATTTTAAGTTGAAGCTCTTTTGCCAACCCCTCTTCTTCTCGTGTTAGCTGCGTTGCCAGATAATGAAGGAATAGCTCATGAGCCTCTTTCATCGCAACAGAAACACCAGAATAAAAAGCCGTCTGCTCTATCATTCCCACATGGTATTTATTCGCCGCATCAATCACGCTTACCGCGTACAAATCCGAAATACTTTTCAAATCAGATAACGGAATGACTCGGTCCTCGTACACAGAGTGAAAACTGTCCATAACCTCATTTGAAGTAGCTTCGCTTTTTAAGTTGCTTACAACTAAAAAGATAGAAAAGAACAGTGGAACTAGAAGAAGCTTTGTTGATATTGATTTCATATAACCCTGAAAAATAATGTATGGGAATTTATTAATAATGATAATTGTATCACGCTTTTTAATGATTTTATCATTGACTTATAACCCACCAACCTAAACAGACCAGTTCAAACTGCGATCGTTCCTCAACTATTTTGTAATGGAATAGCAACATAACTTGATCAATTAAACAATTCACCAGCATAGAGTGAAGCGAAATTGATACAGATCTCGCAGCACGCGAACGGTGCTGATGGACTTTCAACCAAAATAAGCTTACAACCACTTACATTGTTGAAAGATATGTTATTTTTCTTTTTGATTAAAAACAAAAAATAGCCGCTAGTTAGCGGCTATTTTGTCAAAACAGAGCGAAGCTTCGACGACTTTTAGTCTCTCTACTTAATCTCGTCTACTATTCAAACTCTTCTATTTCTTAGTTTCTTCTACTTTTTCGTCTCTTCTACTTCTTAGTCTCTTCAACTACAGCTTTCATCAATACTGATGTATCCATGCGACCTTGTCCTTGGGCAGACAGTGTCTTGTAGGCGTTGTTGGTCTTTTCCGTCAAAGGAAGTTGGATGCCTTGGCGTTCTGCTTCATCTAGGCAGAAACCTAAGTCTTTGATCATCCAATCAATGGCAAAGCCGAAATCGAATTTATCTTGCGCCATTGTGGTCGCGCGGTTTTCCATCTGCCATGAACCGGCAGCGCCATTTTTAAGGCAATCAACCAGAGTTGGGATATCAAGACCTGATTTCTCTGCAAGTACCAAACCTTCAGAAAGACCATTCAATACACCTGCAATGCAGATCTGATTGACCATCTTTGCGCGTTGGCCTTGGCCTACTTTACCCATCAGAACTGACGACTTACCGTAAGCTTCGAACACAGGTTGAAGGTCGTTGAAAAGCGCTTGTTCTCCGCCACACATGATGGTTAGCACGCCGTTTTCTGCGCCCGCTTGGCCACCAGATACAGGCGCGTCCATAAAGCGAACACCAGCTTGCTTCGCTGCCACTTCAAGCTCTTCAGACAGCACAGCAGACGTTGTAGTGTGGTCGACAAGAATCGCGTTTGGCTTCATTGCTGCCAATGCGCCTGTTTCGCTGGTTGTCATGCTGCGTACGTCGTCATCATTACCTACACAAACCAATACCACGTCAGCTTCTGCGACACACTCAGCCACAGATTCTGCCGTTTTACCTTGGTGTTTATCAGCCCAGTCTAATGCTTTGTTGTGAGTGCGGTTAAACACCGTTACTTCAAAACCGGCTTTGACTAGGTGGCCTGCCATTGGGAAGCCCATAACGCCTAGCCCGATAAAACTTACTTTCATTTCTTTCTCCTTTTATTTGACCAAGTCATCGCTATGAAAAGATCGAACACTCTCAATCAACGCATCAATAAGCAGGGTCAAAGCCTTTGGCTGATATTTTCTTTCTTTGTACACTAAATACGCTTGGCGATCACCCCGATGATACTCAGGGAGCACTTGAATCAAATTCATCTCAGGGGATACATGACGAAAAGGCAATGAAGCAAGCCCCAAGCCTTTTTGCGCGGCCGCCGCTACCGCATGAATATCGTTGACAATGAACTTGGGTTTAATCGTGATCATCTGTTCCAAGCGGTCGGATTTGTAGAGTGGCATATCAAACACATCATCAACGTTGATCCAGTCTTGAAGCTCTAGGTCGTCCGGCTTTTCAATCGTCTCACGCGAATCTAAGTATTCTTGGCTCGCGAAAAATCCGTGTTTGGCTTTGAAAAGTGGACGAGCAATCATGCCTTCCATCTCTGAGATCTTAAACGTGATCAGTAAGTCACGGTCGGTCTGCGGGATAAACTGTTGCTGGCTCAAGGTAAGGTCGAGCTGAACGTTCGGATATTGAGTGAGGAATTGCTCTACCATCGACCTTAAAAAGCCACTATAGAAGTTGTGAGGTACGGCGAGCTTTATCTTGCCTTGAATAGCGTCACGCTCTTCTAGCAAGCTATTAAAGCCCTGATGAATCGACTCCATGCCGCTGCTCAGTGCAGAAAAGGCCGCCTCGCCGTCTTTGGTGGCCACCAGCTCACGACCTTTCTTTTCTAAAAGTCGGATATTCAGGCGATCTTCCAATGCGGTTAGCCTACGCGACATAGTCGACACTGGGAGTTGCAGCCGTTTAGAAGCCGATAGCAAAGAGCCCTCTTCAACCACTGCACAGAATAAGAACAGATCATCAATGTTTCCAAATATGGAATTCATACTTCTATATGTGCCTATTTTTCTCATTAATGGATAGATGTAACCTTATCTCATCAACAACAGAAAATCACGGGAGAACACAGTATGAACAACAAACAATTTTGGGTAACCGCGATTTTATCCTCCCTGACCATGGCGACTATCATGTCTGGGTTAATTTCTGGCTACAAAATGGGATTCAGCCCCGAGTGGCCGCCAATCTGGCTACAAAGCTTTTTCATTGCTTGGCCGTGTGCTATCACGCTCAACCTCACCGTGCTTCCTTTGATCAGAAAACTCTCAGCATGGATTTGTCGCCCGAGAGCGCTTTGCATACCTGATGTCACGGAACGATGATCAAGGACTTATGCTCTAGGAGCTATGATCTAGAAGCTGCCATCAAGGGGTTGCGATCAAAGAGTCATTCTCACGGATAAACGTCTGAATTACGCCCATAAAAAAACCGAGCACTAGGCTCGGTTTTTTGTATTCTACATTCTACTCACAAGAGCAAAGCTATCAATTATAGATTGATATTACAGCTCAGCGTTGTGGTAAACCTGCTGAACGTCATCACAGTCGTCAAGCATGTCTAAGAACTTCTGGAATTTCTCAGAATCTTCTTCAGCTACTGGCGTAGTTGTTTGAGGAACGAAAGTGATTTCCTCGACGTCTAGCGTTAGGTCTGGGAACGCAGCGTTTAGTGCTGTCTTCGTTTTGAAGAACTCAGTCGTTGGAGCGAATACAGTGATAACACCGTCTTCTAGCTCAACGTCAGTCACGTCTACGTCTTCCATCATCAGCGTTTCTAGGATGATCTCGTCATCTTCGCCTGCAAACTGGAATACAGCTTGGTGAGCGAACATGTGAGAAACAGTACCTTCAACACCGATTTTCGCGCCAGTTTTAACGAAACATTGGCGAACGTCTTGGAAAGTACGGTTGCCGTTGTCAGTTAGACAGTCAACGATTACGCTTGTGCCACCTGGGCCAAAACCTTCGTAACGAGCTGGTTGGAAGTCTTCACCGCCGCCGCCGTTCGCTTTATCGATCGCTTTGTCGATAACGTGAGCGGGTACTTGGTCTTTCTTCGCTTTAGCAATCAGGTGCTTAAGAGGTAAGTTCATGTCTGGGTCAGAGCTACCGTTCTTAGCCAGTACGTAAATCTCTTTACCGTATTTAGAATAAACTTTAATTTTTGCGCCTGCAGTTTTCGCCATTGAGGCCTTGCGCACTTCAAAACTTCTTCCCATCGGGATCTTCTCTCTGATTCAATTAACGGTGCAAATTCTAGCAAATTACTGTGTCATTTCAATTCAACAGCTTTGCTGGGTAAGGTTTATCTGCGTTTATGCGACACCCATTACCCGTTTGTATTTTTCAACAGACTGATCAAACCAAGCCTTTTCTTCTGGATCACCTAGCTTCATTGCTTCTTCAACAATGGCTTCAGGGCCACATTTCGCTTGCTTCAGTTTCCAAACAAGAAACGATGCTTGCTTATCCAGTTCGATTTTATTTTTCTCACTGGGTGGAAGGAGTGAAAGGTTGATAGACATTATTAGCCTTCGTCTGTAATACGCTTGGCCGAGAAATATATCATAGAGCAGCCTCATAAAACCAATACTATGAGCAATAGTGGGGGTTGTAGGACGAGAAACCATCAAGTCGCTGATGCAGGTCAAGCTAGTTTGAGAGAAGTTATACCCTTGATGAGAAAGTATCGCTTATTCAACTCATACCATGAGCCGTTTAAACAGTTATTCGACTCACCTAATGAGCCGAATAATTAGATAATCGCATCACAGAACCAAGAAAGACGCCTCCTCGAACCCCAAAAGTCTATTCACTCACGGCGAACACATCGCAACGTGAGGCGCAGATGAAGTCATTTTTGTGCAGACCTTTGATTGAGTGGCTCCACCAAGTGACGGTGACTTTGCCCCACTCCAGTAAGATCGAAGGGTGGTGAAACTCTTCTTCCGCCAATTCTGACACTTTGTTGCTGAATGCCCACGCTTGTTTGTAGTTCTTAAACTTAAACACCTTCTCAAGCTGTGGGATGCTGTCTCTTTCGATGATTTGCCAATCAGACAACTCCAACAATAAAGACTGTTGCTCGTCTTTACTTAGGGCAATCGCGTCGATACTGCAGGCTTCGCATTTTTGTTCATTCAACATGTGTTGGTTCCTTGGGTTCAAAAAGTGGTGGTAGTAACCCCGCATCGATGGCGAGATCAGCTTGCTGTAATAGGTTTTCCTGACTGATTTGGAAGAGCTCAGACAGCTCGTCGATCACGTAATATTTCGGCTGCATGATGTCGATACGATAAGGAGTTCTTAACACTGTTTGCAGATCGAACCGCTCACGAACCGCCAAATCACCACCCAATGCATACATGGTTTCCGCCGGAGACGAGAGAATACCACCGCCGTAAATTTTCAGTTTTTGTCCCTCTTTTACTAAACCGAACTCAACCGTAAACCAATACAAACGGGCAAGATAGGCGCGCTGTTTAGATGTAGCGGCTTGGCCTAGTTTTCCATAATGCTCAGTGAAAGCCGCGAAATCGGCATTGGTGAGCATGGCACAGTGGCCGAAAATTTCATGAAAGAAATCAGGTTCTTGTAAGTAATCGAACTCATCTCGCGTTCTCAGAAATGTCGCAACTGGGAATTTTTTATTAGCGAGCAAATCAAAGAATCGGTCGAAATCGATCAATGCGGGCACAGGCTGAACCTGCCAACCTGTTGTTTCCATTAGCACCTTATTTATCTCTGGAAGCTGAGGGACTCTGTCTAATGGCAGATCCAGCAGGGTCAAACCGTGCAAATAAGCATCGCATGCGCGGTCATTAATGGCGTCCAGTTGCCTTTTCACTAAGTCGTGCCAAATGGCGTCTTCTTCGAGGCTCCACTCAACCCATCCCTCTTGGCTCACGGGCTTAGAATGATATTGAGTCATTACACACCTCCTTTCGAATGTCTCACTTTAAGCCTATCTCCACTCCTTATATCCGCCAATTTGCGCGATTTTTCGAA
Source organism: Vibrio sp. FF266 (assembly GCF_041439695.1). NCBI lineage: Bacteria > Pseudomonadati > Pseudomonadota > Gammaproteobacteria > Vibrionales > Vibrionaceae > Vibrio > Vibrio sp. FF266. The sequence goes on along the minus strand of NZ_JBGOOO010000005.1, from coordinate 72,462 downwards.
ACAAGCGATTGTGTAACATTTTGTTTACACAGTTCCGACGCACCCTTATTTTGCTGATCTTTTGACTTTGTAAAACCTAAATACCAGACTGAAATCGTTAACATTTTGTTAAAGGTAAAGGAATGCACGAAAGCAATAAGCCAATTTGGCAGCCTAGCGACCAGCGTATCGCACACGCCAACGTAACCCGATTTATGGATAGCCTCACTCTGTCAGGATTAAAGCCACAAGACTTAGGGCTAGAGACGGAATGGAAAAACTACACGGAGCTTCATCAATGGTCTGTGGAACATCCCGAGTCGTTTTGGCAGAACGTTTGGCAGTTTTGTGGAATGGTGGGCTCGCAAGACAGTATTGATAACGCACAAAGAGAGCTCATCAAAACTCAAGGCGAGAGCCGTTGGCAACAGTCAAAATCGAATCGCGATGCGGTGTGGTTTCCGAATGCTCAAGTTAACTACGCCGAAAACTTGCTGCACTCATCAAAAACGTTACCAAACGAGCTTGCGATTTGGTTTGAGAATGAGCGTGGCGAGCATCAAAGCTACACATGGCAAAACTTGTGTAAGGAAGTATCTAACGTTCAACAATGGCTTGTCGATATAGGTGTTCAACAAGGTGATGTAGTTGCTGCTTATACCCCTTATCTTCCTCAAACCGTGATTGCGATGTTGGCAACTACTAGCTTGGGTGCGATTTGGACATCGACTTCGCCTGATTTTGGCGTCGAGAGCGTGATTGAGCGCTTTGGCCAAGTGAAACCTAAGGTGCTTTTCACCTGTGACGGCTACACCTTCAATGGCAAGACGTTCGATATGACGGACAAAAACCGTGAAATCATCGAACACTTAAACGAATTAAAACAGGTGTGTCAGATCGGCTATTTAAAGAACAATGATTTTGAGCATGACGTGTCACTCCAAAACTGGCACAGCATCATCAATCAGTATCAACCAAAACCTCTTCGATTTACTCGTGTCGGCTTCAATGAACCTCTGTTTGTACTCTACTCTTCTGGCACCACCGGCAAGCCAAAATGTATTGTGCATTCTGTTGGCGGCACCATCATCAACCACCTAAAAGAGCATCAACTTCACTGCGATATTAAACCAAGAGATCGCGTGTTCTACTACACCACTTGTGGTTGGATGATGTGGAACTGGCACGTCTCTGCGCTCGCCAGCGGGGCTTGTTTGGTGATCTTTGATGGTAGCCCGGTTTATCCGCAACCTAGCGTTCTGTGGGATTTAGCGCAGCGAGCTGATGTATCGACATTTGGCACCTCAGCCAAGTACCTAGAAGCGATTGAGAAAGCGGAACTCTCACCGATCGACAGCCACTCTCTTCCCCACTTAAGAACACTGTGCTCGACGGGTTCAGTGCTCTACCCTGAGCAATTCGATTACGTCTACAAACACATCAAGCAAGACCTACATTTGGCGTCTATTTCTGGCGGCACGGATATTTGTGGCTGCTTTGTTTTAGGCAACCCTATCTCGCCGGTGTATCGTGGTGAGTTCCAACAGGCAGGGCTCGGCGTCGACATCAAGGTGTTCAACTCTTCTGGTCACAAGGTCGATCACGAACGTGGCGAAATGGTGTGTACCAACTCCCTACCCAACTTCCCTGTTGGCTTCTGGAATGACACCGGAGAGCGCTATCACAACACCTATTGGGATAGGTTCGATAATGTGTGGCATCACGGAGATGAAGTCGCACAGAGCGGACATGGCGGCTACCTGTTCTATGGGCGAGGCGACACCACACTCAACCCCGGTGGCGTGCGAATTGGTACCGCTGAGATCTACCAGCAAGTGAACACTATTGAAGGCATTGTGGATTCGATAGCAGTCGGCAAAGACATCGACCGCAATGAGCAGATATGGCTGTTTGTCCAACTGCAGCAAGATGTGAGTCTAGATGAAACGTTACTGACAGCCATCAGAAGTAAACTCAAATCATCTTGCTCACCAAGGCATGTGCCAAGCCAGATATTTGCGATCAGCGATGTACCAAAAACACGCTCTGGCAAACTGGTGGAGTTGGCGGTGAAACAGGTTGTAAATGGTAAGGATGTAGAAAACCTCGGGGCAATTGCTAACGCCGAGGTTTTGAAAGAGATAAAGCGCGTTGTTTCGCTTTAGCTTTAGCCTTAGAAAGTGGCTAACTATCTCCAATTTTCACTTGGTTGTCAGATAACATCTAGAGTAAAGGCAGCCGATTGAAAACTAAATCGAAGCCACTCTTTGAGCTCATGAACCCTCTCATCTGTTTGGCTTCGTGCCTTTTCTAAAGATCTTAATGCGATCTGAACGTCATATTTAAAACAAAATTTGAAAATTAATCATTTTATAGCCAGAGATAATATTCACTAAAGACGAATCATTTATACAAAAAAAGAGTCCACCACTGAATTGTATCCAAGCTTATGGATATTTAATCGAATTACAATAACTCCCGTTTCCACAGCCCCATTTCTAGTGAAATGATAATTTGATAACTATCACATTTAGAACAGTTATTTTCCCATACTATCTCGGCATGTTACTTACTTAAGAGTAATTAAAAAAAACTAGTCACTCCTATTAATAAGCTTGAATTTAATTAGAAACAAGCGGTTAATCCCTACGTAAAATAAATAAAATCATTATCAAATGATCGGAGACATTATCATGCGCATAGTATTAGCTTTAGGCGGTAACGCTCTTTTAGCAAGAGGCCAAGCATTAACGGCTGAGAACCAACGTGAAAATATAATAAAATCAGCGGCGAGTATTGCCGCGATCGCACGCGAGCATGAGATTGTTATCGTTCATGGTAATGGCCCACAAGTAGGTTTGTTGATGGAACAAAACGCGGCTTATAGCGAATATTCGCCAGAGACTACCCCATACCCAATGGATGTACTCGGCTCTCAAACCTGTGGCATGGTGGGCTACATGCTACAACAAGAGCTAAGAAACATTGACCCTGAATTAGACGTAGCGACGCTAGTCACGCAAACTGAAGTATGCAAAAAAGACCCTGCGTTTGCTAACCCGACAAAATTTGTTGGGCCTGTATATACAGAGCAACGAGCTAAAGAATTAATGGCTCAAAGCACAATGCAGTTTAAAGCTGATGGCGAGTACTACCGACGCGTTGTGCCTTCTCCTATGCCAAAAAGCATTGTTGAAATTCAGCAAATTGAAACTCTTCTAGATACAGAAAACCTTGTTATCGCTTGTGGCGGCGGCGGTGTTCCCGTGAGTATTGAGCAAGGTAAGAGTACTGGCGTAGAGTGCGTAATTGACAAAGATCTTACGGCTGAACTACTGGCTGAAAAAATCCATGCCGATTTATTTATTATCTTAACCGATGGTTCGATTTTCCGTAACTATGGTAAAGAAGACCAAGCAGAAATGAAGCAAGCAACGCCTGCTGGTTTAGCAGAGTTTTCATTCCCTGCCGGTTCTATGGGACCAAAAATTGATGCCGTGTGTAAGTTCGTTGAAGCTGGATTGGGTCATGCGGCGATTGGTTCATTATTTGATTTAGATAAAATAATTACCAATGAAGCTGGTACTCTGATTACAAAAGGCGAAGGTGTTGTTTATTATTAATATTGTCGAATGATAATCACCACTAATATAAATTATATTACAAGCCTCTTATTTAATTATAATGAGGCTTGTTTTATTCGGACCGTTTAATGCTAGATGAGATAAGTATTCATAATTTTGGAAATTAAACCCGAAAAGAATTAATACATAATATCTTTAAATATACCCAATCTTAATTATAACGTGATTTAATCCAAATAACGTTTCCAGTTCATTAAAAAACAATTCAATACGTTCACATCGGTGCATTTGCATCCGCTTGGTTCTCTGGCATCGCATCAATAAAGGCTGGTAACTGATTACACGCTTCGACAATCGAGTTGATCAGCGGATAAGGCGACATATCAACGCCAAAGCGCAGCGCGTTATACACCTGCGGCACTAAGCAAATGTCTACGATACAAGGCGAACCCGTGAGGCTATACACCGAATCACCGTGTGTTTTTCGGTGTTTGGCCAGCTTCTCTTCTAACGCTGAAAACCCTTGGCTCATCCAGTAACGAAGCCAATCCATTTTCGCCTCTTGCTCGCACGACAATTCTCGCTCCAAATATTGCAACACGCGCAGGTTATTAAGAGGATGAATTTCCATGGCAATATCCTGAGCCATCGCCAGTGCTTGATAGCGCAGTGGTGTTTGCTCAGGAATCAGCGAGACTTCCGGGCTACTCTCACAAGAATAGTGCTCATCGAGATACTGAAGAATAGCCAGTGACTGATTGAGTTGAACGTCACCATCCACCAGCACAGGCACTAACTCACTGGCATTGAGTTCGCGATATTGTGGATCATGTTGCTCGCCGCCATTACGCACCAAATGCACCGATTTCGACTCATAGTTGAGTTGCTTTAGGTTCAATCCAATACGCACTCGATAGGCTGCGGACGAGCGCCAGTAACCGTAAAGTATAATGTTCTTGTTCACGATGCTCTCGCTCATACAGAAATCCTATTATGTGGATTATAGCGCTCGATACTGGCTCACTTTTTGGTCTATCGCGCCAAAAATAGAATGACCTGCAGCATCAAACATCTCAAGCTTGATCGAATCGCCAAACGACATAAATTGAGTCGAAGGTTTACCATCGCGGATGGTCTCAATCATACGAACTTCAGCTATGCATGAATAACCCACACCGCCCTCGGCAATTGAGGTGCCATGGTCAGTGCCTTGCTTATTGGAAACCGTGCCCGAGCCAATGATTGCACCGGCCGATAGTGGGCGAGTTTTCGCAGCGTGAACAACTAATTCTGCAAAGTTGAAGGTCATATCCACACCTGCATTCGGGCATCCAAAAGGTGCGTCGTTGTAGGTTGAAGTCAGTGGCAGATGCACCTTGCTGCCTCTCCATTGCTCGCCAAGCTCATCAGGTGTTACCGCAACCGGAGAAAACGCCGAAGACGGTTTAGACTGGAAGAAGCCAAAGCCTTTCGCGAGCTCAGCCGGAATCAAGCCGCGCAGCGACACATCGTTCACCAACATCAGTAATCGAATCGACTCGTGCGCCTGTTTAGCACTTGCACCCATTGGCACGTCACCGGTCACAATCGCGACCTCACCTTCGAAATCGATGCCCCATTCGTCGCTGGCAAATTCGATATTGTCACGAGGGCCGATAAACGCGTCTGAGCCGCCTTGATACATTAATGGATCGACCCAGAAGCTTTCTGGCATTTCAGCACCACGTGCTTTACGCACCAATTCAACGTGGTTTACATACGCGCTGCCATCCGCCCATTGATAAGCGCGTGGCAGAGGCGATTCACAATACTGAGGTGCAAACACTTCACTGCCTGTGACATGTCCGTTGTTTAACGAGGTGTATAACTCTTCTAACTGAGAAGCCACGCTGTCCCAGTTATCCAATGCTACCTGCATGGTTGGCGCTAGATGCATCGCATGGAAAATTTCGGTGGCAGCTACACATTGTTTAAGATCTTTACTTACGACCATCAATAGACCGTCGCGAGTGCCATTTTTCTTGGTTGCTAATTTCATCCTTGTCCCTTACTTCTTATCGTCAGCCATGGTTTGAGAACCTGTCTCTTGCAAACCCGTGTCTTGCCAACTGTAGACATATTCTTTGTTCTCAACGCTATCGAGTTCATCAGAAAACTGCAGCGCATGGCGAGTATCGATCATCACCGCGACTTCATCGGTAAACTTCTTCTTATGCGCCTGACCCGCCTTGAAGGCTTTAGGGTGAGGCCCATGCGTAAACCCAGCCGGATGAAAAGTCACCATGCCCGCTTCAATGTTGTCGCGACTGAAGAAGTCACCAGCGTGATAGAAAAGCACTTCGTCATAATCGTCATTGTTGTGGTAGAACGGCACTTTCAATGCACCTGGGTCGCTCTCAATCGGGCGTGGCACAAAGGTACACACCACAAAGCCTGCACCCACAAAGGTGGTGTGCGCAGAAGGAGGCAAGTGGTAGCGATGTGACATCAGCGGTCTGATATCACGCCAATTCACTTTCACCACCGCTAAGTCGCCATGCCAGCCAATGGCATCCAATGGATTGAACGGATAAGTGATCACGCTGACTTTGTCGTGGCGTTTCACCTGAAACTGAGTCTGGTTTTCTGAATATTGAGCGCGGAATTGATCATTGATTGAAGGAATGTCGAGCACCGCAGGATCAAACACCGCGTGATTACCGACCATGCCTTTCTCTGGCAAGGAGTAAGCCGCGTCTGTGTTCTCAATCATCAAGATAAACATCGGCTCGCTTGGCTCTAAACGCCAGTTGGTCGAGCGCGGGATCATCACGTAATCCCCTTCACTCACCGCTAGATGACCATAGTCACAATAGAGATCGGCGCTGCCTTGATGAATGAACAGCAGCTCATCGCCATCGGAGTTACGCACCAAGAAATCCATCTTGTCATCCATGCGCCATACGCGAATTTTGCAGTCCGCATTGTGCAAAAGATGAGGCACCGCCCAAGGGGTTATCTGGCTGGCTTTTTCCACCAGCGTAAAATCAAAAGCGCGAGGGCGCAGATCGCCCTCCCACTCCGACCAACCTGTTGGGGCATGTTGGTGGTGAAAATGAGCGGCAGGGCCGAAGAATCCACTTCGGCCCGCCTCTCGCTCATAAATTGCCTCTTCGGGAAAATCGGCGTGCGCTTGTTTAGAGCACACACCCTCCCGATGAGGAAATGAGATCCATTTATGCATCGTCTAATACTCCTCGACGAATCTGGTCCTCTTCAATCGATTCAAACAGCGCCTTGAAGTTACCTTCACCAAAGCCTTCGTTGCCTTTACGCTGAATGATTTCAAAGAACACAGGACCAATTACCGTCTGTGTGAAAATTTGCAGCAAGATGCCGTCTTTGGTCGGCGCGCCATCAATCAAAACGCGTAGGTCACGCAATAGATCGGTGTCTTCCCCGTGGCCTTTTACACGCTCGTCGACTTTCTCGTAGTAGGTATCTGGGGTTGGCATAAAGTCCATACCGCGATCACGCAGAGTCTTCACGGTTTTGTAGATGTCATCGGTGGCGAGTGCGATGTGTTGGATGCCTTCGCCGTTGTATTCGCGAATAAACTCTTCGATTTGTGATTTGTCGTCGGAAGACTCATTGATTGGAATTCGGATTTTGCCACACGGTGAGGTCATGGCGCGGCTCACAAGGCCTGTCAGCTTGCCTTCAATGTCGAAGTAGCGAATCTCGCGGAAGTTGCCAAGACGCTCATAGAACCCAGACCATACATCCATATTGCCTTGTTTGACGTTGTGCGTGAGATGGTCGATTTCATACAAGCCAACATTGGCTTCAGCCATGCGTTGTTCCGCATCGTCATAGAATCGGAAATCGACGTCATAGATACTCTGCTTACCATAGCGATCCACAAAATAGAGCAGGCTTTCACCGATGCCGTAAATGGCAGGAATGCTTAGCTCCATCGGCCCTATTTCTGTTTTGTACTCTTCACCACCGCCCTTGAATGCTTGCTCCATTGCAGCGGTTGCTTCGTTGACACGAAAAGCCATACCACAGACCGATGGCCCATGCACCTTGGCGAACGCTTCCGCTTGGCTGTGTGGCTGTTCATTGACGATAAAGTTGATGTCACCTTGTCGATACAACCAAGCTTCTTTTGAGCGGTGCTTGGCAATCTCAGCAAAACCAAGTGACACAAACAGCGCTTTAAGTTGCTCAATTCCCTTGTGGTCAACGGCAGTGTATTCAACAAACTCGAATCCATCCGTGCCAAGCGGGTTGTATGTATCCACCATGAACTTTCTCCTTGTACCTATTGGTTTTGTGTTGTGTGTTTTTTGTCCTTAATTAAATTTGGCTCACAAGCCGACAGATTGGAATGGATGGAAGGAAATGGACAATAACGCTAAAAGCCCGTCAGTTTGTAAAATATTTGTTACACATAAACTCTATTCACAAGAAAGTGAGTGCTATCAAGGGATTGAAAGATGGTTGTTTGATTTACAGCAGAGTAATAGATGTTATTGAATTGTTACATACATCCTTTTATCAGCTAAGGTAATAAATCGAACATTAGACTGATGATGCAAAAAAGCCGCTGTAGTCAGCGGCTTGATGAGTTCTAGAAAGAACCTAATTCAAAGATGGGATCAGCGTTAATCCCAGTTGAGAATCGACCAATTCGGTTGATCAGCCAGTGCTTTCAAACGCGGGCATGGGTTTACTAGGTAAGCAAAATCAGCGTGTTCACACAAAGGTAAGTCGTTGATTGAATCCGTATAAAAGTGGATGTCTGAGTAGTTGGTTTCTTGATTGTCTAACCACTCTTTTAAACGCGTCACTTTGCCTTCACGGTAGCTTGGTACACCTGAGATCTGAGACGTGAAGCGACCTTGGTTTTCAATCAAATCAATACCAAGTGCGTTCTCAATACCAATCTTGCGACCCACCGCTTCCACTAAAAAAGTCACGCTGGCAGAGATGATCAACATATCGATATCATCATTCTCAAGCTGCTCAATCAAGGGTTTCGACTGCTTGAACTGTTTAGGCAAAATATGCTGTTCAACACACTCTTCGACCAATGCTGTAACTTGCTCTGTTGGCATATCGGCCAAAGGCTGCATGGAAAATGTTAGGTAATCTTCCATGTTCAATTTGCCTTCCGAATATAAACCCATTAAGCGCTTATCTTCTTCAATAAAGTTGGGCGCTGTGGCAATGCCCCTTTCAACCAAGAACTCATTCCAAAGCATCGCTGCATCGGCATTGATCAGTGTTTCGTCCATATCAAATACATACAAAGGTTTGAACATCTTAGGCTCTCACGGGGTGAATTTCGTTAAGGTTAAAACTAAACCATAGTTCTAGTTGGCTGCATGCTATAACGGGATTGTGACATTAAGAGCATATTTTCGTGGCAGTTGTATTTCACGGCTATGACAATCACCACATGCTTGTTTTCTTAAATACAACAGCTTATGGATTCAATCAGTATTGATACACATAGTTATTTAACTATATGTATTTAAATAACTATGTGTATTTAAATAACTATGTGTATGTCGCTAACTAGGTGTATTAGCTAACCAAGTGCTCATTAGCAAAAAAAAGAAACTCCGACTGATTCTGTCGGAGTTTCTTATAGAGTTGGATATGCTTTAGCGAGACATCAGCTAATTGAACCTAAACGATTTTCTGCTCATGTTCCTTGCTCGACTCAGTTCCTTTCGACAAGAAACTGGCAACGATCTCTCTTAGTTTCCCTTGATTGACGGGTTTTGGTAAAAATTCATCCATACCCACATCGAAGCACAAATGCTTATCTCGTTGCACGACGTTGGCCGTCAGCGCAACGATCGGAATGTGTTTAGAGGTTCCTTCTTCGAGCGCTCGGATCTGCTTAGTCGCTTCGAAACCATCAAGAACTGGCATCTGGCAATCCATGAAAATCATCACATAGTCATTGGCCTTAAATTTCTCGACACCAATTTCACCGTTGTCTGCAATATCCACCTCAAACCCCAGCTTCTTAAGCATCATTTTGGCAACTTGTTGGTTCACTCTAGAATCTTCAACGACCAAAACCTTACCACTAAACGGAGCAGCCACTGGTTTTGGCTCTTCTTTGATTGGAGCTTGTTTGTCTATTTGTGTCGTTCTAACAGAAGCAGGTGTTGTAGCTTCAACAGAACTCGATGATTTGGTTAATGGCACGGGTTGATTATCTTTAAACGCTACCTCACCTCGATTTGGATAGGTAAAGGTTGAGGTATCAGCCGATCTCGCCAGGACTTCACTCAGCGTCCATTTAAGCTGATTATCTTGATAAGGGCGAGCAATGTAGGCAACAAAACCCACTTGTTTGGCGCGTGCTTCATCTTGTTTTCGAGGGTCGGCAGAAATCATCACTAGCTTCGGACAAGCTTTGTCAAAACGCTCAATCAAACTTCTTGCTAATTGGAATCCGTCAATAGACGGCATCACTTTATCAATCAGCACCAAATCATAAGGCAACGACTTCGCCACAGACTCTGAAACAAGCTCTAACGCTTGAGTGGCGGTTTCACAGCACTCAGACTTAACGCCGAATGATTGAAGTTGTGTTGAGGTAATACGCATGTTCAACTGGCTGTCATCAACCAGAAGTACCGAGACTTTATTAAAATCTATGTTGCTCTCGTCAACGTCTAAGCTCGGGTCAAAGTCTGCGGTAAAGTAGAATGTACTTCCCTTACCTACGACACTGGTTAGCTCAAGCTTACTGCCCATTAAGGTCACGATCTTATCGCATATCGTAAGACCAAGCCCCGTGCCTCCGTAGATGCGGGTGGTGCTGCCGTCGGCTTGTTGAAACTTATCGAATACCGATTGTTGTTTGTCTTCTGCGATACCAATACCACTATCGGTCACCTCAAATTTCACTCTGAGCTTCTGTTCCGGCTCTATGACTTCTTCTAAACGAAGTGAGAGCATGACATGACCATGTTCGGTAAATTTGATGGCATTGCCGACTAGGTTATTCAGCACTTGTCTTAGCTGGGTGCCATCACCAATCACCATGGTTGGGATCTTAGGATCAATCGCCAGTTGGAATTTGAGCCCTTTTTGCTCGGCTTTAACTCTGAAGGTCGACTCTACATCGGCAGCAATACCCATCATTTTCATCGGCTCTTGCTGAAGCTCTAAACGACCCGCTTCAATCTTCGAGTAGTCGAGAATGTCATTGATTAAATCGAGTAGAGTAAGCGAAGAGGTGTTAAGCATGTCGACATACTCTTTTTGCTCTTTCGGCATATCCATTTCAGAAAGCAGTGATGAAAGCCCGATAATCCCGTTCATTGGAGTGCGGATTTCGTGGCTCATGTTGGCAAGAAACTCACTCTTGTTGCGGTTCGCTACCTCTGCAGTATCTTTGGCTTTTTCCAATTCTTGGTATTGTTGGCGAATACGTTCAATCGACTGATTGTAGCTACTCTCTAGTGTCGAGATCTCATCACTGTAGGTAGAGTTAGTGGGTGTTAAAAATCGCGGTTTGTTGTCTTCAACCTGTTGATGGTTGATCTGAGAAGACATGGTCATTAAGCGCTTGACTACAAGGCGATAGACGATGGTTAAACACACCAGAGACAATAAGAAGATTTTAACTGCTTCGAAGGCGAGCAATAATAATACCCGATCTTCAAAGTCGTTGAGAATCATACTCAGATCAGACTGCACCGTGAGCGTCGCCAGTTGGAACTCTGAGCCTCCCATCTGATGCACCATATCCCAAGATTGAGAATAAGACTGACCGGACGTCTGTTGACCTAATTCTAAAATTTTTTCATCGGGGCTTTCTATTAACAGATAACTGACCGAGGGTAAGCGGGAGATACCTTCAGCTTGCACAAACAGTTGCTCTCGGTCTTCAACCCACAAACTGGCGGTTAAGCCGGAAAGATAACCATCCTTAACCTGTTCGATCTGAGAACTGATAAAAGAAACTCGATTTTGGTACTCCACATACAAACCTAGACCTGTCACTATGACTGTGAATAAGGTACTGATTGCGATGATTACCCCGATCAACTGTCGGGAGAGTCCAATATAGCGTTTTCCTTTATTCACCATACAAAAATTACCATTATTGTTATCCTAGCAAACTACAATTACTCAACTAGTATAATAGTAGTCATTCATCAAATAACTAGGGAAGGTTATGAAAAAACATCTAATAGTTGCATCCATAGTCAGTTTGTTTTCAAGCAGTTATGCTTTTGCAAGCGAACCTGTTCACTACTACATTATTGCAAGCCAAGCGCAACCTTTTCAGATCGAAACTGACGGGTCATCTCACAGAGGAATGGTTTCGGATATTGTTGAAGCCGTATTTGACGACAGCCAATACGAGATCGATTACCACACCTACCCTTTCAACAGAATGGTCGATAAGCTCGACGCTAGAGAGAATCCAAACTGGGTCACCTATGGCAGCCCAAGTTGGGGAAATATCCAATCTGTAAACCTGTCTAAAGATCCGATTTACAATGTAAAACATGTGTTACTTAGCAGCGGCAAGAAGCCATTTGAGTTCAACACTATCGATGATTTAAACGGAAAAGCGGTAGTATTACTGGTGGGGTTTGAATATCCAAATCTAGAGCCTTATATCCAACAAGGTAAGCTTAACGAGATTCGAGTTAAAGATTACAGCGCGGCTTTTCGTGTATTAAACCGAGCTCCGGGTGATACCGTTTTTGTTGAAATGGAATCTCGAATCAAATACAACCTAAATGAGCAGAAACTCAGTATTGATGACTACCAGATGCAAGAGTTTGGCTCAGTGATCAATAACTACCCCATCCATTTAGCATTTGACCCAGAGATGGATCCTAAACTGCAGAGCTTCATCGACCAGCGCCTCGACCAAATGAAAGACGATGGTCAGCTCAACGACATCGTACAGAGTTACTTATAGCAACAGCATCAGTTGTAACCTTCGCATAAAGGTATAGCTTAGGTATCGTAATTTAGCTCTCTTCGATGACTAACTCGCTCTTAAGCCTAAAAGGCTGCCCTGATTAGCACAGAAGCTAAGTAGGGCGGCCTTTTTTAATTCATCTATAAGGGCTAAAAGAGTTTACCTGTAATCGACCTACTTAATTTGGAACCACGGAGGTAAATGGATTAGTGTGCAGCAATCAAATGCAGTTGCTGAGTACGAAGCTCTTGTCGTACTGCCATCAGAATCTTGCCTAAATGGTTCTCGCCGGTTCCATCGCCACCATCCCCCCAGAAGTGGTCTTTGTGCGAATGTTCTTTTATCACCGAATCTCCGGTATTAGTAAGAAACAACGCAAACTGTGGGTTCTGCCTGAACTTCTCTGTGACAATGAACTGCATCACTTCAACACGAATGTCATACCAATCTTCCCGAACTTGGTCTTCATAATCACGGCTTAAAGAGAATGCTTCAGCAGGAGTCGAGGCTTCGAGAATGGTGTTACGCAGCGCTTGAGAGGCAAACTTCATCGCTTGATAATAATGCTCGCTGGTTGCCCAAACTTGATCGTCGATTTTGATAGGACAAGCGGCAAAATTTGACAGGTACCCGTTTGGATCTTCAGGTTCATAGAACAGCACTTCTTTGGCTTTAGCCACCGAATTAGACATAGCCTTCTCCTTACCAGCAACATCGCATATTTTTGCTTTAACTTTAAAATTAGTGGCGTTGCATATAACTGTCAAACAACTTAGTTAAAGAGTATGCCAAGGGCATGTTTTTAGTCGAGAACAAGTAATGTAGAGGAAGGACAATGGATTTAAATGGAGAGAGGCAAGGAGCATGGTTTACTTATAAAAAGCACAAGTTTCTTAAAAAAATCAGATAAATCAAAGGGTGGCGGTGCGCCACCCTTCTAAATGCAATGGGGATTGTTAATGAATTAGACCTAGCTCCCTCGCTTCTTCCAGACTAAAACCGCTTTCTCTAATTTCTCTTAGAGCTTCAATACGACGACGAGCTTCAGCAGACTTCATTTTCTTTTCTGGTTTGAAAGATACTTCTTCTTCAGCATCCCACTTATTTGCAATATTTGTCATTTCATCATGGTTGATAGAATTAATGGACATGTTTTCCTCCGAAAAGCACCATGTAATGGACAGGTAATCTGTAGCAAATGCTATTTCGCTTGTTAAGCAATTCTGTACTGAAATGTGATGATTCCGACGCTTCACAAAGCTAATTAATAAATGCCTCATTTAAACTTTGCCAAAGCCATTTTGTGCCATTACATTTAAAAGATTCCCCATAAGAAATGTGGTTTGATCCACCTCTCATTTTCCTCGTTCTCATTTCCTATTTCCCGCTGAAACTTCATGAAATAATCAAAAAATAATTCGAGTCACTTCATTCTTTTTGTGCTCTTCTCTTCCACTAAATTCAACACATGTTAATGATAATGATTATCAATATCATAACTGAGTGTTTATCATGTCTAGGGAAAATTCAGAGACACCTCTTCTCGAAGTGAAGAATCTATGTGTCGATTACATTACCGATGACGGCGATTTTAATGCCGTAAAATCCGTAAGCTTTAATATAGGCCAAGGCGAGATTTTTGGTTTAGCGGGAGAATCCGGGTGTGGCAAAAGTACCATCGCATTTGCCATTAACCGCCTGCATAAGCCACCGGCTTTCATCTCTGGCGGGCAAATACTGTTTGGCGGGCAAGATCTGCTGAGCTTATCGGACAGCCACTTGAACACCTTACGTTGGAGTGAGATCGCAATGGTGTTCCAGAGCGCGATGAACTCGCTTAACCCTGTACTGACCATTGAAGAACAGTTTGCCGATGTATTGCGCCACCACAAGGGCATGAACAACGAGCAAGCAAAAGATCGCGCCGAAAAGTTACTCGACCTAGTCAATATCCCTCGCCACCGTCTAGCCGAGTACCCACACCAGTTTAGCGGTGGGATGCGTCAACGTTTGGTGATTGCGATAGCTCTCGCGCTCAACCCTAAGTTGATTATCATGGATGAACCGACCACGGCACTGGATGTGGTTGTACAGCGCGAAATTCTGCAGCAAATACACCAACTCAGAGAAGAGTTTGGTTTCTCAATATTGTTTATCACCCACGACCTCGCACTAATGAGCCAACTGTGCGATCGAATTGCCATCATGCGTCATGGACAGATAGTTGAAGTCAACCAAGCCCATGAGATTCGCAATAACCCTCAGCACTCCTACACCCAAAAGCTATGGAGTTCCTTCCCCAATATTCACGAACACGCTCACGCAACTGCGTGCTAGGAGAGCTCCATGTCACAACCTATTTTTCAAGTAAAAAACCTCGTTAAAGAATTCACTGTTGGTGGTGGATTTGGCAAAGAAGAGATCTTTAGAGCACTGCATGGGGTGAGTTTTGATTTACATGCAGGTAAAACATTGGCACTGGTTGGCGAATCAGGCTGCGGGAAAAGCACCTGCGCTCGACTGATGACCAAAGTGTATCCGCCAACAGAGGGAGAAATACTGTTCAATGGCAGAGATATTTCTACCTTAAAAAGTCGTAAAGATATCTTGGATTACCGAAGCCGCGTGCAAATGATATTTCAAGACCCATTTGGCTCACTCAATCCAACCCACACCATTGAACACCACTTAACGCGGCCCCTTAAGATCCACAAGCAAGTTGCTACGAAACAAGCTCTCACAGAGCGTCTCAAAGAGTTGTTAACGCTGGTGGAGTTGCCCATCGAAACTCTCACCAAATACCCTCATGAGCTCAGTGGAGGCCAAAGACAGCGCATAAACTTAGCAAGAGCACTTGCAGTCGGTGCTGAGGTTATCCTTGCCGATGAACCCACCTCGATGTTGGATGTTTCAATACGACTCGGTGTTTTGAACCTAATGCAGAGGATGAAGAAAGAGTTAGGGATAGGTTTTTTGTACATTACGCATGATCTCGCAACAGCACACTACATCGCAGAAGAGACGGCTGTGATGTACAAGGGACAGATCGTTGAGTGGGGATCAACCCAGTCGATCTTAACCAACCCACAACACCCATACACTAAGTTATTGATCTCTGCAGTGCCCGATCCTGATCTACCATTTGGCGAACTCGTGAAAAATGAGCCAAACTATTCAATAGACGCAGATCGTATTCGTGAACAAAGCAGTGAAATACAGCATGAGATCAAGCAAGTTTCAGATAATCACTATGTTAAACAGTGGGATAACGTTGCATGAATGAACTAGACACTTGGTTAGAGCGGATCGGAAATTGGTACAAAGACCGAAAGCATGATCAAGTGGAGAAGTTAGAGCCTTTGATCTTAACGCCTCCAGATGCACTCTGGGGGCCTTTGATCACGGATGAACAGAGCAAAGGCATCGCATGCTGGTTAGACGGATGCTTGAGAATCTTTACGTTTTATCGATATAAAGATGAAATTCTGACGGCATCGACAAAGCTTCCACCACCAAGCCCACCATCTATCTCAAACGAACTTTGTGGCTCGCACCATCAGGAAAAAGCTTTCCAATACCTGATGTTTGCCTATAGTAAGCTTCAAGCTGTGTCTTGTAATCCAAAATCAGAACCTGACTTACAAGAGTGGTGTACACAGCGGCTACAGCACTTGTGTGTATTGGCTTTGGAGTTTACCAACCAACAACAAGAACCGCGCTGGAAAGAAGAATCAGAAAAATTGATCGAATCGCATGTACGCTTTATGGCAAGTCAACACCAGAACGATGATCAAGGTATAGCTCTACGTCAACTGCACTGATCCACTCCTTGTTCAACCCCTGTTCGATCAAGCATCAAAGCTGAACCCCATCAAAAATAAGCACCGTAGAAAGCATGATCTCACCTTGATCATGCTTCAGGAACGGACTCCATAAGCTGTAGAATTTAAATGGTAAGCTTTTGAATGTTAATGATTAGCCGAATTACAGGCAAAAAAAAGCGAGTCCCTTAGGAACTCGCAAAAATCTATTCAGTATGATGTAACAAAATATGAGCCAATCTATTAATCATAAGAAAGGACAAAAGGTTGTCTATTCGGGATAAATAATAATCAACTGGATGCGCTACATTGTCATCAATTTGTCAGCGTTAGGTGCGGTTTTAATCAGCACCTAATGTGTTCAAACTATCCATTCGTCGGCCGTAAATATGGGCTTCTTACAACTGAGCAGTGACAGTGATTGGTGGTTAATGACTAGTGGCCAATCGCCATTTCGTCGAGCGCTAAGAACACGTTTTCGTCTAAATGACCTTCGTGAACTTGTTTACACACTTTACGACGCACAGCTAAACCAGAGATCAAACGCTCAATAGACAAGTGTCGATTGCTGGTGCTGTCACGGTCGTTGTAAAGCTCAATCAAGCGACTCAGTGTTTCGTATGGGATAACGTCCTCCCCTACTCTCAACCAATCAAGCTTCTCAATGAGCTCAGAACACTCTTCTTTGATTGAAGCATGTGAATGCCCTGTCATAGCAGATAAAGCCGTTATACTGCGTTCTAGAGCCTCTGCAGAGGTATATTTAGAGAGAGTAATCATGATCTCGTCAGCGTTGATCTCAACAGAGTGTTTACGCTGCTTAACTCGACGTCCCAATTTGCCTCTTGGCGACGGTGCTTTGCGCTGAATTGGCTCAAACTCACCATCAATAATCTCAGACAACTCTTCCAACTTCTGCTTAGACACCATTTCATTACGCAGTGGGTTCGGTAACGTTGGTGCCATATTACGCTTGCCTGCATTGGTGGTGCGTGCTCTTGAGTAACGTAAGACTTCTTCCACATTACATTTGATATCAACCTGATAATCAGTCGTTTTTCCTTTTTCGATCAACGCGGTGATCGTTAAGTGATAACCCCAAAGGTTAACCAGGAAGGTATCTTCTTGATCCCCTACTTCACCTAACTTTCTGAGCTCGCGGATCAGATCCATCGAAAAACGACGCCAATCGATGTTACGCGCCAATTTCTGGTTGAGTTCACTGAGCAACATGCTATCTGAATGGCGACGTGCCATGCGGCTTCTAAAGTACGAATACATTTGAAAGACCAAGGTATGTTGCTTCAGGATTTCTGGCGGAAATAGGAAGAAATAGTCACGCGTCAGCAACTCTTCGTAGAACGAAGGTTCCCAAACCAGGATGTATAGGTTCGGTTTAATGCGAATTTCGCCGTCAGAGCCTTCTGTAGGCGCTTCTTCCGATGCGGTAATGGTTCTAGCTAGGAATCGGAAACGATCACTCTTAAAGCCTTCTGGCATGTTCTCGCTAAGCCAACGGCCGGTGAGCTCATGCAATTGGAAATCGGTAAATTCGATACGATCAATACTGTCACGGATCGAATCACGTGCCGGCCCGCTGTCTTTCTTGCCACGCAAGGACAAAATATCCGTGATGTAAAGTGGTGTTTTGTTCGGTGTGTGTTTCGCGTCTAGATGGTAATCATCTTGGTGATGATCATGATATTGAACAGTAAGCGTGAATAACGCGAATAGCGTCATCAGATCATCAACCGTCATAATGTTTTTTGAAGATCGTGTCTCGATCACCGCTCGAGTGCCAGAGATCGAAACCATTGATTTTTGGTAGCTCTTGCGCGTTCTAGGGGGCGCTAAGGCTTGATCAATAATGCCCGCCCAATTGGTTGGCGACACAATAAATTGATCGGCTTCGTCTTTCATCGTTGGTGGGGTATTGAGTCCGTGTTCATTCAATAAGCGTTTGTTGACTTTGGTTTGAGCTAGAGCTTTAGATCGCTTTTGCTTCTCATTTTGCTTCACACTTTCTGTCACTAAGCTAGTAGCACCCAATACTGATATCAATTGGTTTGGGTTAACAAAGCGATGCAGCATAGTTTTACCAGCAAGACCTTCTTCAAAGCGAACCGGAATTTGCCTGAAAAGACCGATACTAACCGCAGCTCTTAACCTTTGCTGTAAGGCTGCACGAGTAACTTGACCATCGGTTGATTCAATAATCTCGGTAGTAGAAACGTAACCGTCTTTGCTGCTAAACCCACGAAGTGAAATTAGGTTAAGAAGCTCAACGATGCTTTTGGTGACACCTTTGAAGTGCTGATATTGTTCTATCCATTCAACGGCTGTTTCAGAGACCTCAAATAAATGACCATCTTTGTGGCTTCGTGCCTTAATTAACAATTTCTCTTCTGGTTTCATTTTTGATCCGTATCACACTAACCGTAATTTCACTATAGTTCCTGAATGATAAAGAAAGAATGATCATAAATAAAGAGAATTTATTGGCTTTTAAATAACTGATCTTTTTGATTAATATGATCTTAAATGATTAAGTGATCTAATGATCTGGCTGTTTCTTTTCCTTTAAGTTGCTGAATTTAAACGTTTAAAATAAAACCCCTTGGAAAGCATGATCATAAAAACCCCGAAACTATGATCATTAAATCAAAGAAAGCATGATCACAGAACACCAGAAGTATGATCATTAAGTCATTGTAAGCATGATCATTATTGGCTTGAAAGCATGATCATTATACTTATACAGCTTATCCACAGTTCGGAAGTCAACATCATCTTCTAAGTCACTTCATACAACTCAATACGGATATTTATGATGGCCAATCTATCGGAACAATGATCAAGTGATGGTACTTTTTTATCCTTCCCGCCCTATTGAGGATAAAATTTAACCTGTATCTGTTGAAAATGGATAGCTTTGACGTATTTAGCGTAGGTGGGAGTTAACTAGGAAGCATGATCATGAAATTGTCATGTTTGCGTATTCTCGGTCAGTGTAGATTGAATTTTCAATCATTGAGCCCTTATAGGCGTTGAATCCCCATTACAAAAGCATTTGTCCGTAACTTAGCTCTTAAATCACATGCTTCCGGAACGATATTTACTTGATCATTTTTCCGGAGTTTGATCATTTGTAATGTGCAGTTGCTCGGATCAATATTGCTAAGTTTGCGCCTTGATCATGCTTCATAATTTGGTGTTATTAATTCTCTTACATTAGATGTGTTCCATGATCATTCTTCCGCTCTGGTTAGAATCCTCTGTTGTTTTTTTGCAACTCCTCTTCTCTTATGTTTTGAATTTTTTGTCCATTGAGCGTTATTTAATTTTTATTGAATTGAAAATCTATAAATTCGAATGCAAATCACACCAACCGTAATCTGTGGTTGTGTTTCAATCGTTCCGCAGCTTTTTAGCGATAATATCATTTACATTGTAAATAAGTGATGCTGTAACATTTTAAATGTGCACTAGAAATAACATGGTTGTGCATGGTGAAAATGATGACTTTTAGTATTACTCTGAGGTGATGTTTCATCAAATTGTAAAAACACTGTCTATTTTATGTGAGTTTACTCATAAATGCATGTTCATGTTTTTGTTGTGTTTGTTGTTAATCGCTGTACAATTTGTACTTAGTTAATCATTACGGAAACTGGCAATGAAAAGAGAACAAACGATTGATAAGCTCTATCAGCTAGCCGAACAAACTCAACAAGTTCAGGCTGACCGAATTGAGATTATTTTGGAAGAGCGAAGTGATGAACATTTCCCTCCAATGTCTAAAGCTATGATGGAGACTCGTTCTGGTTTAACGCGTCGTAAACTCGATGAAGCGATCACTAAACTTGAAGCTGATGGCCATCAGTTTACAAAGAACAACGCCAATCACTACTCGATTTCATTGACAGAAGCTCACATGTTGATGGACGCGGCAGAAGTGCCAAAGTTCCATCAACGTAAGCAGCATGCTGACAATAAACCATGGATTATCAACGTACAAAACCAAAAGGGTGGTACGGGTAAATCAATGACGGCAGTTCACTTAGCTGCGTGCTTATCTCTAAATTTGGATAAGCGCTACCGTATCTGTCTGATTGACTTGGATCCACAAGGCTCTTTGCGTCTGTTCTTAAACCCACAAATTAGTGGTGCAGAGCATGACAGCATTTATTCTGCAGTCGATATCATGTTGGATAATGTGCCAGAAGAGCAGGATGTTGACCTAGAATTCTTGCGTAAGAACGTGCTGTTGCCAACTCAGTATCCTAACTTGAAGACTATTTCAGCCTTCCCAGAAGATGCGATGTTTAACGCTGAAGCATGGCAAAGTCTGTCTAGAGATCAGTCACTTGATATTGTTCGTCTTTTGAAAGAAAAGCTTATCGACAAAATCGCCGATGATTTTGATGTGATCATGATTGATACTGGACCACACGTGGACCCGTTAGTGTGGAATGCAATGTACGCGTCGAACGCGCTTTTAATACCATGTGCAGCCAAGCGTTTGGACTGGGCTTCAACGGTTAACTTCTTCCAGCACTTGCCAACGGTTTATGAAATGTTCCCGGACGATTGGAAAGGGCTTGAGTTCGTTCGTCTAATGCCAACGATGTTTGAAGACGACAATAAAAAGCAGGTATCAGTTCTGACTGAGATGAACTACCTGTTGAATGACCAAGTAATGATGGCCACGATTCCAAGAAGCCGCGCCTTTGAAACTTGTGCTGACACTTACAGCACGGTTTTCGATCTGACGGTAAGCGACTTTGAGGGCGGTAAGAAAACTCTGGCTGTGGCTCAAGACGCAGTACAAAAAAGTGCTCTAGAATTAGAGCGTGTATTACATAGCAACTGGCCTTCACTTAATCAGGGATAACAAGAATGGCAATTAAAACATCTGACTTAAATGCAAAGCTATTTGGTAAAGCAAACAAACGTCGCGTAGCTACGCCACAAGAAGCTCAAACTGCGGTAAAAGAGCAAGCTCAAGTGATTGAGCTTTCTGTTGCGGGTGAAGATTTAGTTTCATTTGAATTGGTTCGAATTCCAGCCGCTGATGTAGCAACACGAACGGTTGTTTTTGAAGAGAATGCTCGTGAGCAGTCTTTCTTGAATGAGCACGCGCTTTCTGACGTACTAACTACGCTTAAAGAGCGCGGCCAGCAATATCCAGCGGTTGGCCGTAAGAACAAAGACGGCAAGATTGAAGTTCTTGATGGTAGCCGTCGTCGTATGTCATGTATTTTGGCTGACAAAGAGTTCTTGATCTATGTCGCTGAAAACATTAACGGCGAACATGCTAAGTTTTTATCAGATGTAGCTAACGCTCATAAACCACTTTCTCTCTATGAGAAGGGGAAGGAGATGCAAGCGAAGCTTGATAAAGGCGAAGCTGAAGACCAGAAAGCACTCGCTAAAATGTTCCAGTGCAGTGAAGCTTTGGTGAGTGGCGCGTTGAAAGCGGCCGCTTTACCACTTGAATTATTACAAGCTTACCCAAATGTGAGCGATCTTGGCCGTCCGACTATTGTTAAGTTACACAAACAATTTAGCGGTCTTACTAGTGAGCAGCAACAAACATTACTGACCAAGTGTGGTGCTTCTGAAGGTTTTGTGTGGCAGCGCAGCGAAGCTCAAGGCGTAACTCGTTTAACAAAAGACGTGACAGAGACTTTAGAAGGTTGGGTGCTCGAACTAGCACCAGCACCCGCGAAGAAAGCTTCTCCAAAAGTTGAACTTATTAAAGGTCGAGCGTCATATAGCCGTAAGGGTTCAAACTTGGCGTTAAATCTTAAGAAAGTTGATGATACAACAATGGAAGAAATCCTAGCATTCGTACAATCTAAGTTAGACTAAGTCACGACTTTCATTACTCCTCTAAAGCCGCTTTATGCGGCTTTTTATTTGGCTGTGATAAACTGTGTTTAGATGAATCTGGACGCTAACTATGACAAACCCAACCAATACTTTTCTGCATACACTTTCTAATATTGCCCAACACAATGGTCACCGTTACGGTGTGGTCTTTGATGGCGACTTTGATTGGCAAAACTCTGCTGTTTTAACCTTCCTTGAAAATTCGTACACTCCGAGCATCTTCCAGATTGGTGGAACTCCGTTTGAAGGTGTGATTCATGCTCCAGTCAAAAAAGGCCAACAATTGCTTGGTCGTGAGTGCCAAGTTCTTGTTTGTGATTTTAGAGAGCAGTTTGATGCGAATGGTTTTAGCGCTGCACTAGGTTCGTTAATCGGTGGTGGGCTGTTGTTGGTGTTGCCGCCAAAAGTTGATGACTCTGAAGATAACGAGAGCTTTGGCCAACGTTGGTTAAAGGAGAATTTCAATAAGCTCATTTCGGTTTCACGACACAACGAAACAGACGATGTTGTTCAAGCGACTAAAGCACTTCCTCTCAAGCAAGACTTTGAAAACAGTTTGGACAAATTCGAACAGCAAAATCTGGCTGTTGAGTTGGTTAAAAAAGTGGTGTCTGGGCATCGTAAACGACCTTTAGTTCTCACGGCAGATAGAGGACGTGGTAAAAGCTCTACATTGGGTATTGCCGCTGCTCAGCTTTTGGTTGAGCGTCATGGATTAAATATCATCGTGACAGCGCCTTCAGTGAAAGCAATCGAGCCTGTATTTTCCCACGCGAGTCAAAGCCTAGAAGACTGTGAAGTGCTCAACGCAACTTACATTTGCTATCAAAGCGGAAGTTTAAGATTCGTAGCACCAGATGAATTACTTAAGTCTAAGCCTGATTGTGATTTGCTATTAGTCGATGAAGCGGCTGCAATTCCAATCCCGATGCTCAAATCTATGGTTGGCATTTATCATCGTATGGTTTTTTCAACCACCGTTCACGGATACGAGGGGAGTGGGAGAGGGTTTGGACTTAAGTTCGAGTCTTGGCTTTCAGAGCATCGCCCAGGGTGGAAAGGTTTTAAGCTCGATCAGCCCATTCGTTGGAATCGCAATGATCCACTAGAGCGTTGGTTGTTTGATTGCTTCTTGCTTGGTAACGACGCGTCGCTAAGTGACTCGGTGATTCATGAGTTAGATAGCTTTTCTGATCTGGCAATCAACCAACTGAGCTTGGTCGAGTTATCAAAGGCAGAATGCTTGGCGAACCCGGAGCCGCTACAGCAATGCTTTTCTCTTCTTGTTGACGCTCATTATCAAACGTCACCAAACGATCTAATGCAGTTTCTCAACAATCCAGCAATCCGTTTGTACGCTGCTTGGCAGAAAAACGAATGTTTAGGTTGTATGTTGGTAACTGAAGAAGGTGGGTTGGATAGCGATCTGATTGCTCAGATTCAACTTGGAAAACGAAGACCTCAAGGTCACCTAGCTCCAGTGTTACTCGCAAACCAACTGGGTTGTACGCAAGCGGCGCTCAGTCGTTGCCTTCGAGTTATGCGTATTGCCGTTTCAACACGTCATCAAGGTTCGGGGATTGGTCGTTGGATGTTGGGGCAGTTGTCAAAGAAAACTAATCAGGCGGATTACTTAGCAACGAGCTTTGGCGCGACCAGTGAATTGATTTCATTCTGGCGCGATAACGATTTTGTACCTGTGCACATTGGCCACCAGCGCGATCAAGCAAGCGGCTGTCACTCGGTATTGATGGTTAAGCCACTTAATAAAAGCGCACAGAATTGGGTCTACAATCTGATAAGTCACTTTGAACGTAGTTTCTGTTTTCTCACTTCTGGTTCTTTGGCTTCTCTCGAGGTTGATATGGTGCGCGCATTATTACCAAGGCAAGCGGAATCTATGGCAGAGTCTGAAATCCAACTCCTCAGGAATTATGTCGATGGTGGTAATAGTTACGACAGCATTGGTTTCAGTGTCCTGAATTTGATTCTCCAAAGTAATGGTCATCAAGCGCACATAACTGAATCTGACGCTATAATCGATACAGGTTTCGTTGTTTCAGACTTACTTATCGCGAAAGTCGTGCAGCAGAAAGAGTGGGGGACTTGTGTCGAACAGTTTAATCTAGTCGGACGAAAACAAGCTGAGCTACAGTTTAGGAAAGATGTCGGTACTCTACTATTAAATTTACACTGTAAATAAGTAGGTCAACGATCGTCACTAAATTTGGAACGACAGAGCATATGTCGAGCTGTTAATTAGATTTACAGTGTAAATTAGAAGGCCGGATTTACACTGTAAACTGAACCGCGGTATGTAATGACCTATGTGATTTCAATTATCCAATCTTTATGCAATTTCTCAATTTGTTGAACATGTCCATCATGGCGCTCATTTCCTATCTCAATTCTACCGATCTAATCATCGCCGTTGTTTGGAAGGTATAATTTCATATTATCACATCAATTCATCCCGAATCGTTTGGTGATGAAGATCCGTCGCTGTATTGCGATCTTATGCTCGTACCCAATATTCATAGTTTGAAAAATCGTGAAAGAATCTTTTTTGTAAAGGTGAAGAAGAGATTAGAATCGGTCAGTCTTATTTATGAGTCCCTTTGCAACATCGAAAGTAAGTGATGTGACGCTGATTATTCTACTGTAGTGATTCTAAGCACTGAGCGAATTATATAGACTGCATAACAACAGAGTTATTAAGGGTACACAATTCGAATGTGGGATAGCATCGTTACATTGTCGGAAGATAGGAAGCAAGTGATGGCATGTCTGCCGTCTGGGTTTGTGGTCAACGCAAGCTTTGACAATAAGACATTGCCAACAACCTTAGAAGCTTTGAACGCATCAAATTATTTTATTTTCGAAGAAGAGATACTGCGTTTTGTCACTCTTGCTAAAGAAGGTAAGGGAGAAGCTTATCAAGGAATATTAATTGCTGAAGTTCGTAATTCCAGTGTTACGGTTGAACTGTCTGATGATGAGATGCTCGCAAGTCTTGTTGTAACTGGGGCATATAATGGGCAGGCATTACGTGGCAGCGATATCATTCATTGCTTGGCTCAGGCTCACATAACGAAAGGAATTAATAAGCTAGCACTTAGAAAAGTATTGATGATGAGCAGCAAGCTAAAGCCGGGTGAAAAATTTACTCAGCCCGTAGCCAAAGGTTCTCCAGCTGTGAAGGGTAAAGATGCTAAGTTTTCAGCATTGGTTGAAGATATTACTCATCAAGTATTAAAGCCTCGCAGTAAAGACGCCGGTAAGATCGATATGCGAGATCTCGGTGAAACCATTACCGTTGGTCAGAATGACCCGCTAATGAAGCGTACTCCTGCCACCAAAGGTATTGCGGGCTTTACCGTCCAAGGTCGAATTATCCCACCCCTTCCGGGCCAAGACAGTTTGATTAAGCCAGGAAAAGGCACCCACATTTCCCCTGACGACCCTAATTTATTACTTTCTTCATCCTCTGGTCTGCCCATTATTAAAGAGCGAAGTATCGAAGTGGATGACGCCTTATGTGTTAGCAATGTCGACGTATCTACTGGGCACGTTAAATTCAAAGGTAATGTGTTTGTCTCTGGGAATATAGAACCTGGAATGATAGTGAAGGCGACCGGAAGCATTACTGTTGGTGGCTTTATTGAATCTGCAGAAGTTCAGGCTCAGGGGGATATAAAAGTCGCGAAAGGAATTATTGGTCATACGACCAAAGAGGATGAGCCAAAAAGTTGTAAGGTACTTAGCAAAGGCTCTATCACAGCAAGCTACGCACAGAATACTGAACTGCAAACCGCCAATGACATTCTACTCAACCTACATAGCATGAGTAACGACATTCGTTGTGGCAACAACCTCATTGTGATGGATACCTTTAAGAAGCATGGCACACTTAGTGGCGGTGAAGCTAAAGTCGGCGGTAAAGTGGAATGTGTTTTCTTAGGCGTTGAAGGGGATACAGCAACTAAGGTTCATGGCTTTGCTCGCTTCGAGGGATATCAAAAAAAGATAGCTCAATTGAAGGAGATTTATAAGCACGCTCAAGAACAAACCATGGACGTCATCCGTCAAGAACTCGAATTTAAGAAGCGACCAAAAGCGGAAAGAAGCGAAGAGCAAGCGTTGGAGATTGAGCAGCAACGAGAAAAAAACAATCAAGCGATAGAGAAGACTAAATCGCAGTTGGATACACTCGAAGCTGAATTTGAAACAAACCTTGCCGAGTGCACAGTAGAGGCGCACGAGAAAGTGTACACCCGTGTATCTGTTTTGTTTGGTGATGAGATGGTGACGACTAAGCGAACGCACGGCGGCAGTGTTTTCTCGTTCAATCAATATGAAATTCAATGTTCTTTCAAAATGGAGAAAGAAGATATCTCATTGTAATTGAGCGACTCGGAAATTGCCCAATACTGAATAGAGCGGTTCGAGCAGTTTTCTGCTCATTAGACCAAATAAGAAAGGGGGAGCTGATGCTCCCCCTTTGCTTTTGCTGATATTGACTTAGTTCTATTCTTTAAGTCACATGAGCGCTTTAACTTGCCGCTTTTACCTTTCCTTGCTTCAAGTCTGACAGAACTTGTGATTTTGGTCCGTCGGCAATAATGCTGCCTTTCTCCATCACAATCACTCTATCCACGATATCCAACATCGACGTTTTGTGGGTGATAAGAATCAAAGTCTCACTAGGTAACAGCTGGCTCAGCTGATGCTTAATGTGCATCTCTGAACGGTTATCCATAGCGCTGGTAGGTTCGTCCATCAATAATACAGGAGGGCGCCCTAGGAAGGCTCTAGCTATGGCTATCGACTGACGTTGACCTCCTGAGAGTAAACCACCACCTTCACCGACTTGGCGTTCTAAGCCTGCGGGATCTTGCTGAGTAAAAGCGGTAACACCTGCACGGTTGGCTGCATCCATGACATCACGATCGTCAACCAACGGGCGTCCCAAGGTAATGTTGTCTCTTACCGTGCCATAGAATAGATTACTGTCCTGCGGCACACAGCCTATATTGCGTCGTACGTCGACATGGTGAAGTTGTTCCATATCGGTATCATCAATGCGAACATGACCTTCTGTGGGCTTGTACAGGCCCATAATCAGGCGTTCAAGTGTGCTTTTACCTGAACCAATTCGCCCAATAATCGCGACCTTTTCACCTGGACTAATATTAAGAGTCAGGTCTCTTATAGAAGCGATTGGCGAATCAGGGTAATGGAATGTTACTTTATCAAGCGCGATATGCCCTTGAATAATAGGGCGGTGGATGTATCGCTTACCTTCCTCTTGCTCACTGGGCATCGACATGACTTGTTCAATCAAGGTCATTGATGACTTCGCTTGGTTATAACGCGTAGAAAGCAATGATAATTGGACAAGAGGACCAATTGCTCTACCACTCAACATAGTAGCGGCAATCAAGCCACCCATTGTAAGAGTGCCTTCTGCCATTAGGTACACACCAAAAATGATCATCCCCACATTGGTACTTTGTTGAACAAAGCCTGCTGTATTTTGGATGCTATCGGTAATACGACGACTTTTGATGTTCCAGTTTGCCATGTGCGCAACAGCTTCTTCCCAGCGGAATTGGAACTGGCTTTGAGCGCTGAATAGCTTAACGGTTTCTAGCCCCGCTAAACTCTCAATTAAGTTTGCGTACTTCTGAGAAGCAAGGCGAGAGCCTTCTTCAATGGTACGACGCAGCGGGCCTTGTATTAACAACGCATAGATGATCAGTATCACCACGCCAACGACAGGAACAAACACAAGGTTGCCAGCCATTAACCAAATTAACGCCAGGAACATAAGAGCGAATGGCAAATCGATTAATGAGCCTATTGTTGCCGAAGTAAAGAACTCACGGATTGACTCGAATTCTTGCAGGTTTTTAGCAAAAGCACCGACAGAAGCAGGCTTCGCTTCCATACGAATCCCGAGCACCTTACTGAACAACTTAGATGAAATCAGGATATCGGATTTCTTACCCGCAACGTCAATAAAGTAGCTTCGCATTAACTTTAAAAGCAAGTCAAAGAGGAAGACGACAAAAATACCACTCGCGAGTACCCATAGCGTCTCAAACGCAAGGTTTGGCACCACTTTGTCGTACACCAAACGAGTAAACATTGGAGCTGCAATAGCGAAAAGGTTGATTAGAATTGATGCGATCAGCACATCTCGATAGATTTTTTTAGATTGCCAAATTGTGCTCCAAAACCAGTGACCTTCGCGCGTTTTTAAAATTTCTGGTGAGCGTTCATCATAACGGAATTGTTTCTTTACTAAGAAGTAACGGCCGATGAATTGCTCTTTCAACTCTTCGATTGGGATGATGATTGGCATCATCCCACTTTCCGTTGTGATGATTTCGGCTTCTTGCTTCTTAATATCGATACTATTAAGAACGCAAGCCTCACCTTGCTTGAGTAACAATACGGCTGGCAGAATTAAGTGAGGGATGTTTTCTAGATCGGAACGGTTTTCTTTGGCCACTAACCCCGCACGCTCTGCAGAGCGAGGGAATAGGAAAGGGGTTAGCTTTCCATCAGAGAGTGGTAGCCCATTGATCAACGCTTCGGGCGAGTTGGCTAACCCGTAATACCGACTAACGTAGATCAGTGAGTTTAATAGTGGATCTTGCATGCGATATAACCTTACAACTATTTATCAACAATGAAGCCTTGGAACACTTCTACGTAGTTATCAGACAAAATATCTAACTGAGTCTGAGTTTCAATTCGTGACGCAATAGTCGTCACACCAAGGTTATGAGCCGTTCTTGAGATAGACGTTAACGTAAATTTCTGTTTTTCGTCATCAAGGTTATGAGTAAATAGGTAATCCAGCTTCACATAGCTAGGGCGGTACTCGTTGATGTAATCGAGTGATTGGAAGTTGCGTCCATAGTTATCGACACCAAACACCGCATCAGCGTTGCGAATGGTGTTACACAATAGTGCTGTGTAGTGAGGAACATTGACGAAACAGTTTTCTGGAATTTCAAAATGCAACAGATGAGCGATTGACGCATTTTTCTCAAGAGACTTTCCGATCCAACGGATGAAGCTTGGCTGAGAAATACTGCTTGGCGAGATATTGATAGCAACGGGGCTCGTAAGCTCTTTTGCATTCAGTTTATCAATCATCTTCTCGATAACGTATTGATCTAGGATGTGGCTCATTTCAAGCTGTTCTAATGCGTATAAGTATTGGTTGGCACCGTAACGAACCCCCTCTTTCTCAATCGCAGAGAACACTTCTTGGTGATAGGTTTTGCCAAAACTATTATTTGCAGCTTGGAAGCGGAAAGTTACTAGGTCATTGATGATTGCTTCTTCGACCAACATGCGCCATTGCTGTTTACCCATTACAGCGCCATGGTCGTCAGCAGTTACGTAACCGTAAGCGAGCTCACGGTTCGCTTTCGCGCTAGACAGTGCGTTATCGACCAAAGACATGATTTCAGTACTGGTTTTACGTTTCTTACTGTACGTCACACCGAGAGCTATGTGTGGATTCGCCATACCTGTTGGATCTGAACCTAGATTTTGAATGCAGTTTACGATGCTGCTCGCGACGAGTTTCAGTTCATTTTCATCAATGTTCGGCATAATGAAGCCAAACTCATCACTAGAAATACGAGCGATAGTAATATCTGGAGATGAAATAGAAGCCTGTAGCTGTTCAGCTAATTGGTGAACTAAGGCATCGCCTTCTTGATAGCCTTTGTCATCATATTCTTCACTAATAAATTCGGCTTTTAGCACCGCCAGACCACCTAAACTAGACTCTTCTAACCACTGAGTTAGTTGAGACATGTAGTAAGCACGGTTACCTAACTGAGATACAGGATCGATATACGCGCGTTCACGAAGTCGTTGCGCTTCTTGTGCTTGGCTCTTAAATGCAAGTTCAACTTGAGTCGACATGTGGTTAATACCGTCGACGACTAAGATGAGGTCTTTTGTTTTAGGGCGAACCAGAGGCTCACCGAACTGATTTTTGGCGATTTGATCCATTTTTTTTATGATTAATGACAGCGGACGTAGCGCTCGTTGGAGTATCCATGAAATCGAGATCAAACCCAGTAAGAAAATCGCTCCAAAGAAGGTCACTAGCCGTGTAAATGCCTCCCAAAGCTGAGTATAGGCTGGGCCTGGGTGGCTCACTATCTCAACTTCAGCAAGTTGCATCCAACCACTAGTAATCACGCGGCGATCATGAATCGGTTTAAACAAATCCAGGTTGGTAAACCATTGTGGGACACCACTTGGTTTCACAGGGTATGAACGAAGAATATCATCTCCTGTGTCTAAAAAAATCAATCGTACGACAGAGTAAGAACTACCATCAAACAGTGCGTTGATAACAGACTCTACAGCCACTTGATCCTTTTCTTCGAGGTAAGGGGCGAGCGCCAGTCCAACAGTATTAATGGTATTATTTACTTCAGAGCGTTGCTGCTCTTCTAAGTAGTCACGGGTGGTATTGAATTCGATCATAAAAACTGAGGTCATCAGTAATATGAAAACCGCAACCATTCCGACCACAAGCTGTTTATATAAAGTCATTGTACCTACTCATCGTAATTGATAATGGGTTTGTTTAATTTTAGAGAGCGCTCACGCGAACGTAAGTCGTTCCATAAGCTCAATCTTGAAGATTTTCCTGATAACTTGCCGCTGCCTGCCGCCGACTTGATTAACCATAGGTTTTTACCATTGAAGCTGTATATCGGTCGTAGATCTCTGCGCTTGGAGCCGCGTTTTATTTCAGGGTTTAAGTTGTCTAAAATTAGTGGTTCTGCACTGGGTGTAGAGTAGTAAGCCAACACCATATGGAATTGGTTTAACTCAAGTGCTTTTACATACACTAATCGTAATTTCTTATCTGGGACGCCTAGTTCAAGTAAAGAGAAGTATTTTGCGATAGTGAAATCTTCACAGTCACCCGCGTTACTGCCCAAAAATTCCAGCGGTGTCGCCCAGTAGTCATTCTTTCCCCAAAGTATACTGTCATCGACAAAGTACATTTGGTTGAAGAACCTATTTACCGAATCGAGTTTCTCTTTTTCACTTAACCCTGCGTACGACGTCATATTTGAGCGCCATGTCGACACTCGCTTCCCTGCTCTTTCTCCGTAGGTTACAGAGACTGCGTCGATCCACCTTTGGTCACTCTTGTTCAGTGCCCCGGAAGTAAAAGAGGTAAGGAACAGTAGCAATAACGAAAACCGAGACTTCATTGCTGCTGCTCTTGTTTTTTCACTGCACGTAGGAAGACGTTATCAAGCATTAACCGTCCTTACTCTTTTAGTGCATTGTTTTGAGCACTCAAAATTGGCTTCAACATATATTCAAGCACGGTTCTTTTGCCGGTGATGATATCGACAGAAGCGGTCATACCAGGAATGATAGGCAGCTCTTCATTAGCCCCAAAGCTGTACTTCTCGGTACGAACACGCACGATGTAAAAACTATTGCCTTCTTCATCTTGAGTGGTGTCAGCACTGATGTGTTCTAACACACCCACTAAACCACCATATTTAGTAAAGTCATAGGCACTGAATTTAACCACAGCGCTCAATTCTGGACGGAGGAATGCGATATCTTGTGGAGCAATTTTCGCCTCAACTAATAGGGAATCTTCAGTTGGTACAATCTCAACAATGTCCATACCCGGCTGGATAACACCGCCTACGGTATTAATACCAAGCGTTTTGACGGTTCCTGTTACTGGAGAAACTACTACAGTTCGATTAACTCTGTCTTCAAGGCCAACCGCTGATTCCGTCATTGCAGAGAGCTTATCTTGTGCTTGGTTTAGCTTCTCTTGTTGTTCTGATCGGAAGTTCAATGCAGCATCGATACGACTGAGCATCGCTTCTTTGATTGCTGAACGCAGAAGAGGGATTTTGAGTTCGCTAGAGGTCATTTCTCGGCGAGTGTCGTTTACTTGTCTTTGCAGCTTGAGCAGTTCAATTTTTGGCACCACCCCTTCATCAGCAAGAGGCTTGGTAATATCCAGCTCTTGGCGGGCAAACTTGTAACTCTGTCTTAAATTCTGAACGCGCGCTTTTATTTCAACTAGGTCTTGTTGCTTCTGTCCAACCTGTTGATCAAAAACGGAAAGTTGGTTCTTCAGGTTATTCAGATCTTGACGATACTCTGCTTTTTGGCGATTAACCAATTTGGGGTGAAGGTCGTAGAATAGTGGTGGGAAGGCAAGTTTACCATAGTCGAGTAAGACACTTTTTTTCCACTCTTTTACTGAGAATTCTTCATTGATAACAACACTGGTCAGTGAGGCGGACAGCATGAGTACATTAGCCGTTAAGTTCGCAACTTGTTGCTCACGTTCACGAAAGTCAGAGCGGAATCGAGTGTCATCTATTAATAGTAATTGTTGCCCTTTTTGAACTCGTTGCCCTTCTTTGACTAAAATTTCTTTAACCAAACCACCTTCAAGGTTTTGCACCACCTGAATCTGAGAGGAAGGGATCACCTTGCCTTGGCCAACAGTCACTTTGTCGATTTCAGCCCAAGCAGACCAACCAATAGCAGCGACAAAAAACAGAACGATAACCCACAACATAATACGCGCACTGGTGGGCGTATTGAGGAGCAGTGCCGCTGTTTTGTCATCGACATACTCAAGTTCGGTCTCATTCAATTTGCTGAAATTTTTCTGACTCATAACAGTCCTTGTTCGCTAAATAAAAGTGCAAGCTTTGTGAGTGTATTCTTACTTTTGATAAATGTTAAGGCTTTGCTCCTTTAAATCTTTGAATTTATATATTTTTTAACTCTTATTGTTTTTTGAAATCTGTTTTATCAAGTTGGTGCTTTCTCAGCTTGTCATAAAGCGTTTTTCGCGATACTTGCAGCTCTTGCTGTACCTCTTTTAAACGCCCTTGATGACGATGTAGTGCCTCTATCAAGAGGATTTGCTCAAAGCTATCGGTTCGTTGGCTTAATGACAGTTGTTGCTCTTCAGTCTTTAGAACGATGTGGTCTTTGTCGCTTTGCTCTTGATTATGATTAGGCTCTGATTCAAGCGATGCCAGCTTGGGTTTAGTCAACACTCTGAGTTCTGCATGTTGGCGAAGCTGTCGAATATTTTCACTCCAGTGAGTGGCGATCAATCGTTGAACCTCTTTTTCTGTAATCACCGGAGGGGGTAACTGATATCGACTTGCCGCACCACGAGCAAAATGTTTAAACAAAGAACCAATATCTTCTGTTCGTTGCGCTAGCGGTAGCAAATCAAATCGACGGAACTCACTTACCATTGTAGTAGGAAGTATTGTGGTTGCTAAAATGATACAAGTTGCACTGGTCTTGCATGAGTTTTCACGAAGTAGAGTGGGTTTTAGGTTCGCTAGCCACTGCCATTGGTCTTGAGTTAATGCTTCTGTTTCATGGATATAAAGTGTCCCACCCTGATGTTTCAAGAACAGTTGCAAAACAAACTGATGGAATGTCGCTTCGTCACTGCGTGGCAAATTAAACGCAGCAACAGGGCAAAGCTCTGCGGCTTGATGGCTGTGAAGATCGTGCGTGTACTGCGCCGTGACCCTTTTACCCGTTCCTAAATCGCCGACGAACAGTAGAAGTGGGTTAGTTTTGGTATCTAGAGAGATCAGTTCTCGGCGTAATGTCTGCATTGATGGCGATTGACCAATCAACTTTGGACCCACCTGATTCTGTACCGCCAACTCTTTACGTAATAGATTATTCTCTTCAACCAGTGCCAGCTTATCCGATGCTTTTTTTACTGCGGTCAGCAGGGCATCGACCACAAACGGTTTTTCCAAAAAATCATAAGCGCCAGCTTTCATTGCGGATACGGCTGTTTGCACGTCCCCATGGCCTGTCAGCACGATGATCTGAAAATGAGGGTTTTGATTCAGCAGCTTTTGTGTCAATTGAATGCCATCCATCACTGGCATGTGAATATCGGTAATGACAATCCCAGCTTGCGTCACATCTATTCTCTTTAGTGCCTCAATGGCATTGGGGAAGCAGGCAATATCGATGCCTTCAATGAGCATGGCTTGTTCTACAGAGTCTCGAATGGCGGGTTCATCATCGACAAAATAGAGTTTAGGCAGAGGGTGCAAAAGTCGAATCCTTAACAGTATGTGAGGTTAACTATGTGTGAAATTAGCAGTATGTAAAATTCATTTTCTAATCAACGATAACAACGGCACGTTAGCCCTTATCGTTATATAACGGGATGCTTAGCGAGAATACCATGCCTGAAGGCTCTAATCGGTTGGCGCTGATCGTGCCGTGATAAGCTTCAATAATCCGTTTCGATATTGAAAGCCCTAGCCCTAAGCCTTCCGGTTTCGTGGTAAAAAACGGGTTGAAAAGCTGTTCTAGCTTATCGTCCGGCATGCCAATTCCGTTGTCCCAAATGATCAGCTGACAAGAGTTATGATGCAATTGCCATTCGATGCCTATCTGTGGGCTGGCCGGTTGGTCAACGTTTTCCAGGTTTTGTTGCTCCTGCAAGATTTTCTGTTCAAGAACGTGTTGTTGAAGCGCTTGGGTCGCGTTGTGAATTAGATTCACCAGTACTTGCTCGAGTTCGGTTGGATGAATTGCAATATTAATGTGATTTGGCACCGTGCTTAGTCTTAGTGTAATGCCTTGCTTGATCATCAGCGCACTGAGAATACTGGTGGCGTTGTTGACCGCTTGGTGCAGGTTCGCGACATGATGTTCTTGTTTAGTGACCTTGCGAGTAAAGACTTTGAGTCGCGCTATGATGTCGGTAATGGTGTTGTTGAGGCCAATCATTTTCTCAAGATTGCTCTTCACTAAATCTGTCCGTTCCATTTCTAGCAGCTTTAAGCTGTTCTCGCTATAAGTTCGAAGTGCTGCAAGCGGTTGGTTGATTTCGTGGTTAATGCTGGCTGACAGCTCTCCGAGTACCGCTAATTTTGCTGTTTGGGTCAGCTCTTGTTCTGTCTGCTTCAGCTTTAACTGTGATGCTTGGTATTGAAAAATGGTTTGCTGAAGTTGTTGATTGGATTTCTTTAAATAGTGAGTACGTTTATCAACGGTTTGTTCTAGGTTTTGGTTGAGCCGGGTTAGCGCCACTTTCGCGACGTAAGTCTGTCGCCACGACCACGCGATGAGCATCACCAAGCTGTAAATCACCACGAAGATGACATCGATCTGCAGCACTTTAATAAGCTCTGCTTTGGCCTTTTTTAATGCGACAACTTGGTACTGATTGTTACTGAAGGTGGCGGGGTAAAGATTGAACGGCCCAAGTTTAAACAATCGGTTTGCCGTAAGTTCTTTTTGTACTCGATTTGGTTGAATGTTGTTGGGCTGATTAGCGTCGTTAACTTGTGGTTGATAGTTGGAAGAGCGAAAAGCTTCTATGATCGAAATTTCGCTTTGACCGTATTGGCGTTGCAGGGCGATATCGGTTTGTTGCTTCTGGCTTAACGGCAACAACGAGTGATAAAGCCACTGAGTTTGGCTCGAGAGAAAAACCACTTGGTTAGAGTCGAGTACCACAATCTCAAAATCATCGCTGGTTAGGATGTTTTCAAGGTTCTCTAGACTCACTTTAACGGTGATAACCCCAACAATGTCATTCTCTATATACAGGGGCGAAGACAAAAAGTAACCGCGTACGTTGGAGCGAGCACCCAGTGCGACATAGTGTGTGCTGTTACCTTCAATCGCGGACGCAAAATAAGGACGAAACGAGAAGTTCTCACCCACGAAAGTACCTAGCTTCTGGTAATTACTGGAAGCGACCACAGTACCGCTCGGGTCATGAATATAGATGGTGTCAGCTTGGCTTTGATTAGACCATTCAAATAGCAATTGATTGAGCTGCGCCGCGGAAATCTTGTCTGTTTGTGGTGATGAGTCAAAATAAGAGAGCAGACGTGGGTCATGGCTGAGCAAATCAGGGATCTGTTTGAATTTATCCAGTTCAGAGTCGATTTGTAGGTTCGCTTTATTGGCTGCTTCGTTGAGCTTTTGAGTGACCACTTTTTCTTGAAATTGTACTGCCAAAAAATGAGTTGCGCTCAGCCCAATAGCCCCCAATAACAATGAGAATAAAACGAAGGGAGTCATTATGTTAAGCAGTATCTTAGTCACTAGGATCTCAGCATGTCATCGGTTTGTATAAAGATTATCAATATGATGGATAGAGTACCGAGATCTTGTTAACACAGAGCACCTTCTGTGAGACAAAACCATGGCTTAGACTTGTGTTTCAAAGGATTACAGCGCAAAATCAAAAAAAATTGAAAGGAGCAACCAAATGGAACTGACCGATATTCGTCGCGAATACGCTAAGGGTGGATTGAGACGTAAAGACTTAGCCGCAGACCCGATTGAGCAATTCAATCTATGGCTAGAGCAAGCTATTGAAGCTAAGTTGACGGACCCTACTGCCATGACAGTTGCTACGGTTGATGAAAATGGTCAGCCATTCCAGCGAATTGTTCTGCTAAAGAATGTTGATAAAGACGGCTTCGTTTTTTACACCAACTTAGGTAGCCGTAAAGCGCATCAGCTAGAACACAATAGCAAAATCAGTTTGCATTTCCCTTGGCACCCTCTTGAGCGACAAGTTCATATTACGGGCACGGCTGAAAAACTGACAGCAATGGAAAATATGAAGTACTTCTCGTCACGACCAAAAGAGAGCCAATTGGCCGCAATTGCAAGTAAGCAAAGTAGCCGTATCTCTGCTCGTGGGATTTTAGAAGGTAAATATCTAGAGCTTAAACAGAAGTTCGCGAAAGGAGAGATTCCTGTGCCTTCTTTCTGGGGTGGCTTCCGTGTGCGTGTGGATAGCATTGAGTTTTGGCAAGGTGGAGAGCACCGCTTGCATGATCGCTTCTTGTTCTCACGCCAAGATAGCCGTTGGGATATCGACCGCCTGGCGCCTTAATTTGCTTAACTGCTTAACTGATCCAAAAATACCGTTGATTAGACTTATCAACGGTATTTTTTTGTCTGTATCTCTTCAAACCAATATCTAGTCACTGTGCAGAACAACGGAGATCTGCTTTTTAAGCAGGGTTTCTGGGATCATAGAGCCTAGCCCCGAGTCCAACGCATACTCAATCAACTGGCTTTTACTGCGCGCATCAAATTTCTGTTTCAACCTAGCGACATGCCCTTCGACCGTTTTGATTGAAATGTTCAACGTAGACGCGATGTACTGTGGTTTCTTGCCGAATAGCAGCAAGAACAGCACTTCTGATTCTCGCGAAGTCAGTCGCTTTTTTAGCTTTGATATGCGTGGCTTTGATCCTGCAATGGACACTTGATTGTCTTTTTCGCAAGTCGCCTGACACACCCAATGGCCTACTTCTAAGATGGCTGTGTCGGTGAGTTCTTGACCATAAAAAATGGTGCCTTGAACTTCGCCATTCCCATCAAGCCAAGGGGTTTTAGTAAAAATATGGGCGTGCCAGCGTCCGTCTGGATAAGGGTGAATATCGAGGATTTTAAGAGTACTGCGTGTATCCATTACATGTTTGTCTTGAGCCCTGAAATCCTGCGCGCATTCGGTTGTTTGACTAGGCATATCGAAATCGGTTAAGCCCGTACAAGTTTCGTTGGGTTTTAAGCCAATTAATTGGTTGTAAGCAAGGTTGGCATACACGAAGACAGAGTCAGTATCTTTGCAACCCCAGCAACCTGGAAGTTGTTCAAATAAAGAACGATGTATGGAGTTGAGGGGATCCGGCAAGGCTTTATCTCGTAAGAGGGAGTATTGCAATGATATCAGTTTCTTATAGAGCTGCAATGACAATTAGAAGTCGAGTTATGCATCAAAAATGGAGTGTGATCAATAGTTGAACGGTGTGCTGTTTAAGTGCGCTTTTATTGATCGGTGGCTGAACAAAAAGGATGAGAAAGAAGCTAAAAAAAAGCCAGCCTGAAGAAGGGCTGGCCAAAGACAAGATATACCTTGTCGACACGTAGAAGATTTCCAGTTTAATTTACGAGGGTCATGTAAATTAAGCTGAGGTATCAGTTAGATACCCAGAGTGACTTACTACTCTATCGACGAATTTACTCCTAGGCGAGATCGAATATAAGGAGGGAATTCCCCTATAAACACTGACTCAACCTGATACTAGGAGAATCTAAGGTAAATATTTGAGGGCTTTGAGTAATACCAAGAGCTTATAGCTCTCGTAATACTCGGAATCCTAAGTAGTTAGCGGCAGTAGAAGGCGAAACGTACAGTTCAGCAAACACTTTTGCCTCTTCAGGAGAGAAGCTCCACGCGCCCCCTTTAGCGATGCCTTTTTGGGTTGCAGTCCATTCCCAAACGTTACCTACCATGTCGTAGAAACCCGTTGGCGTTGGCAAGAATGATTTAACAGGAGAAGTACTGACGTTTGACCACTGTGTACCAGACCAACCAGTATTAGCTCTACCTGAACGGAATTTGTTGCCCCACCAGAAGCTGGTATCTTGACCCGCTCTTGCCGCCGCTTCCCACTCTTGTTGTGTTGGTAGGCGGTAAGTAAAGCCTGTTTTTTTAGATAACCAACGTGTGTACGCTTTCGCATCGCTTTGGCTGACACATACAACGGGTGAGTTATCGACTTGCTTGAAACCAGGAGCTTTCCAGTCATTGTCTGACACAGTCGTGATTTCTGCATTCACGAAGGTATCACAAGTGTTCATCAGCTCAGCGTCTGTCTGGTACCCCGTATTTTTCACAAATGCTTTAAAATCTTGAACACGAGTTGGGGTTGCCGCTAATGCAAATGGGTGTTTGATAGTGACTTGCTCAGCGTTATTTTCACCGAGTAGGTAAGTCCCAGATCCAACCACAATCATTTCTGGACTTTGAGCACCATTGCCCATTGGGTCAGCAAACTTAGTCCCCACATTCAGTGAGTTCTGCTTCGCTTGTAATACCGCTCTTAGGTTGTGATCTCGGGCTATTTTCAGCTCTTGGTGGAAAGAAAGGTAACCTTCTTTCTCAATCGTAACCATGTGCTGCCCTGTCGGTAGCATCACTTCCACCGGTGTGCTGCCATAGTTCACACCATTGATAGAAACCTTGTCATTATATTGATTTGAGCGAACCACCAAGTTAACCCAAGCAACTTCTTTCTGCTGATCATCGGCTTGCAGATCGCTCTGATCGAAACAGTTTGAGGATTGAATGCCAAGTAAGCGGCAAGGAGTGTTCTTATCTGGACGAGTTTCTAAATTCGCAGCAACCACTGCTCGGTAACGGTTATCTTCGGAGAAGCCAGATGATTTCACGCTGTGTTGTAGAACGTGAATATTCAAAGATGCAGACGCTAGGTGTTCTTTTACTATTTTTGATTCTGTCGCGTTGGATACAAGGCTATTTTGAAATTGTTTTACTGCTTTTTGAAGTGTCAAAGCCACCGTTTGGTCTGAACATTGAGCTAACGTCATGTCGCTGCTACAGCGGTTGGTAAAGCTAACAGTATGTTCTTGTGTTTGAGTGACCTCGCTTCTTAATCTCTCAGCTCTTGCTCTTAGTTTGTCTTGATTCAAATGGGCGATAGACATTTCTACAGCCGATTTTTCGGCTTTGATGGCCTCTAGTTCCATCACTAAGCTTTGAAGCTTTTGCTCTGAATCCGAAATCGTAAGCTTGTGCTCTTTTACCGATTTCCAGGCATCTTGAAAGCGGTTTTGAGCTGGTGAGATATCGAAATCTGGCTCATCAATCATGCGAGTGTAATCTTGCTCTAGGCTAGTTTTCGCCGTTGCGAGTTTTTGCTCTGATTGAGCTAATAACTTGGCTTGACGTGCCATTTGCTCTGCTTGGTTGTCGACTTGATTTTGTTTGTCCGCCATCTTCTTCTCGATAGCCGTTAAACTGGCATGTTCTTCGAAAAGAGAGCTTTCAATGTCGATGACTGATGACGTGATTGCTGGAGATGTCGCTTCAGCGAAAACAGCAGGCGTCATTAAGCATGGAGCAAGTGCAAATAATAGAGTAGGAAAACCTTGGCGCATGTTGGGCTACTTCAGTCGTAATTTAGGTTAATTGAATATTCTAACGAAAACGCCATTTCGTTTGAAGCTACTTTCTATAACTACAACAAGATGGCGAGTATTCATTCAGCTTTGTGAAATAGGCACGGCTATTTATATCAGGCTTAGCTTTATATATTTAGATTTCATTTTCTTTACTAGGAAGGAGTTTCACCCAAATAGTATCGCTGCCGTTGATAGTCACTGTGCGGTTGTATGACTCGTAACCTTCTTTTGAAATGGTTACTTGATGACGACCGCTCGGTAGCGAAACCTCTAGGGGTGTGCTGCCGTATTTAATGCCGTTGATAGTGACTGAGTCATTGTACTGATCAGAACGTACCATCACGTTTGCCCACTGCTTGTCGCTCTTCTTTGTAACCTTAACGTCGCTGTCCGTTAAACAGTAGCGAGTTGAAACGTTCAATAAGTTACATGCTGCAATCGCTTCTGGTTTTGCTTGAAGTTGAGCTTGCATCTGCACAAAGTAAGAGTTGTTTCCAGAGAAACCGCTCTTGATTGCTTGGCTGTCTTGAACATGAATGTTCAATTGAACACCTTGTAAGTTTTGCTTCGCTAGCGTGCTTTCTGTGAGCTGTTCAAGTAATTTGCTCTTGAAGTTTTGTACTGCTTTCTGCTTCGTCAGGTGTTTACCTTGAGCAATACACTCACCCAGTGTCATTGTTGATGAACATGTGGTGGTGTAGCTCGTTTCAAGAACGGCACTTTCACGAAGTTCTGTTGCAATACGTTTAACGCGAGCTTCAACTTTTGATTCTTTCAAGTTAGCCAGCTCATTATTCAAACGAGCTTGCTTTTGCTTAATTTGAGAAAGGTAAATTTCGTTCTCATTCATCGCTTGCTGATTATCTAGCTGAGACGATTGATTCTCTTTAACCGCAGCCCAAGCATCTTGGTATCCTTTCTGAAAAGAAACCAGATCCGTTTCTGGATCGTCAAGTAAGCGACTGTATTGTTTGTCGAGTACAGATTTAGCTCGGTTACGTTTTGCCTTTAACTCTTCACCTTCACGTAACAACTTACTGTTCTGGTTTTGAAGTTGTTTTAAGGTCTCAGTTGCCGATACTTTGGTCGCTGAAATACGCTCAATATCTGAGTTTTTCTCTGTTAGCTTTGCATCGATAGCTGAAACGGGATCGACTTGATTCAGTTCTTCAGCTGATAACGATGCAGATACCCAAAGTGGGGATAGCGCAAGTAAAAGCGCTGAAATTCGAAAGTTAGTCATAGGTCCCTGCAACTTGTATATTTAAAATTGGCTCGTTAATAAAGTGTCTACTTCCTAGTTGTCAGTCACTAGTTATTAGCAATTAACACAGTACCCGTCTTTATACCGTTTTATTGCCCTCCAATCTACTCAAAAGCTAAGTTTCGGTACTTCGGATACACTTTTTACATATTTACACCGAAATAATTGAGCTATATAAGAAAATATTGTCGTTATGGTGTAGTCATTTGGTTTCCATTTGTGACTTGCTTTGACTTTTGGTGTTCAGATTTATTTGCTCTTGGAACAAGGAAGAGTGGCCTAAAGATTGGAAGGTTGACTTTACAAAGCCCGTAGTTTGGGCTCACTTGATCATACTTCCGGAGACATGATCACGTGGTTATCAATAATGATCTTTCTTTGAAGAAGAGAAAACATCTCTCATGATCATTTACAAATTCATCTTCTGCAGATTTCAGAGTATTATTCTTATCATGTCGACCTAAGTACTTTGCTGTCATGCCAAAACCTTTACCCTTTCCAAACCTAGACTTGTCTCCGCTAGGGCTTACAGGCCCCCGACCAGCGGAAATCATAACTTTGCCTTCGCATATGGACTGTCACGATCATCATTATTCGCAGGTGGTGATTGGTTTAAAAGGTCAGGCTGAATTTGAAGTGAGCGGTAAAGGTAATCTTGTCGGCCCAGGTCAAGGTTGTGTGGTAACGGCGAGCTCTGATCATGCTTTCGGTGGTGTGGTTGGCCAGTCGGACATCCTAGTACTCAATATGCCAGTGCCAACGGATGATGACCCTCTGATGCTAGAGAAGATCAATCAGTTAGAATCATCGAACGTCTACTTCCAATTAGACGCGCAAATTCAAAAGCTTATCCATATGTTGGTGCAAGAAATGCAGGCGAGTCCTAATGATCTGCTACTAAGCCGAGCCTGTAATGACACAGTGATCGCGCTGATGCAAAGACACATCTCGGCATTCGAAACCTCAATCAAAGATTCACGCTTTGATCTTGAAGCGTTGGATCGCTACATAGAACAGCATTTAGCAAATAAGATCTCCGTCGCGCAGCTTGCGGGTAGTGTGTTCTTGGGTGAAAGCCAGTTCCACATGCTATTCAAAGATCAAATGGGTATTACTCCGCATCAGTACGTGTTAGGTAAGCGTATCGACCGATCTCGTCGTTTAATCGAACAAGGTAACCTCAGCCTTGGTCAGGTCGCTGAACTGGCTGGTTTCTCCGGTCAATCTTCCTTTACTCACACCTTTTCACGCCTTCAAGGCATGTCACCATCTCAATACAAAAAGAAAATTTCTGTTAAATAGTGAAACAAAACGGCATATTATTTTAAAGTTTCATATGTGACCTTGTGTTTGTTTTGTTAATAAAGCGAGTTTTTAGCAAAAAACTCGGAGTTTTTGACAAGTAATCCTTATATACTCTAAATACACTGCAGCCATTGTAGAGATCCCGGGCTAATTCCGGGTGTGAGATTAAGGAAAACGCATGTTTACAGCTACTGATGTGTTAAAGCCAGAATTCAACGAGCAGTCGCTTGCTGATCTATGGTCGCTTATCTCACCATTATATATGGTGGATGAAACCCAATGGCTAGAGCAACTTCTGCCGCTAGCTACCCCTTCTGAGTCAGAGAAGCAGCAAATTTCAGAGAAAACGACCTCATTGATCGAAGCTATCCGTGCGGATAAGACTTCTATCCAGATGATCGATGCACTGTTGCTTGAATACAGCTTAGATACTCAAGAGGGCATCTTGCTGATGTGTCTAGCGGAAGCCTTGATGCGTGTTCCTGATTCAGCAACGGCTGATGCATTGATTCGCGACAAACTCAGCGTTGCGGATTGGAAATCTCACCTAAAGAATTCTGACTCAGTGTTTGTGAACGCATCCACTTGGGGATTAATGCTAACGGGTAAGGTAGTTGGGCTTTCATCTAAAGAACAGAGTGCAGGTCAAGCGGTTAACCGTTTAGTGAACAAGCTTTCTGAGCCGGTAATTCGTAAAGCGATGCACCAAGCAATGAAGGTGATGGGTCACCAATTCGTTCTTGGCCGCAGCATTGCTGAAGCGCAAAAGAACGGTAAGTCTATGCGTGATAAAGGTTTTACCTACTCATACGAC
Source organism: Vibrio sp. FF266 (assembly GCF_041439695.1). NCBI lineage: Bacteria > Pseudomonadati > Pseudomonadota > Gammaproteobacteria > Vibrionales > Vibrionaceae > Vibrio > Vibrio sp. FF266. Next base: position 28,781 of record NZ_JBGOOO010000005.1, on the reverse strand, counting down.
ATGCTAGGTGAAGCGGCACTGACTACAGCTGACGCAAACAAATACTTCAAAGATTACCTAATGGCGATTGAAGCCGTAGGTCGAGACAACTATGTTTCTCCAGAATCGAAGGTCTCTTCAAAATCGAGCCCTGCGCCATCGGTATCTATCAAGCTTTCTGCGCTTCACCCACGTTATGAAGTGGCGAACGAAGACCGCGTATTGACGGAACTTTGCGACACGTTAGAGCAGCTATTGTGCCGCGCAGTAGAGCTTGACGTTGCAATTACGATCGATGCTGAAGAAGCGGATCGCCTAGAGCTTTCTCTTAAATTATTCGAAAAGCTGTACCGCACTGACCTTGTAAAAGGGTGGGGTAAATTTGGTCTGGTTATTCAAGCTTACTCAAAGCGTGCACTACCGGTTCTAGTATGGTTAAACCGCCTAGCGAAAGAGCAGGGTGATTTGATCCCGCTTCGCTTGGTGAAAGGTGCGTACTGGGATAGTGAAATCAAATGGTCGCAACAAGCGGGCTTTACTGATTACCCAGTTTACACGCGTAAAGAAGCGACGGATGTGGCTTACCTTGCGTGTGCGCGTTACCTACTGAGCCCAAGCGTTCGTGGCAATATCTTCCCGCAGTTTGCGAGTCACAATGCTCATACGGTTTCTGCTATTGCCGTAATGACCGACCATAAAGACTTTGAATTCCAACGCTTACACGGGATGGGTGATTCTCTTTACAACCATGCGATGGAAGCTTACCAACAGTCAGTACGTATTTACGCACCGGTTGGCAGCCACAAAGATCTACTGCCATACCTAGTACGTCGCTTGCTAGAAAACGGCGCAAACAGCTCGTTTGTACACCGTTTGGTTGACGCTCGTTGCCCAGTGACAGAGCTGACTCAACACCCAGTCGATATGCTTCTGGCGTTCGATACATTGAACAACACTAAGATTCCTCTGCCTCCAGCGGTATTCCCTGAGCGTAAAAACTCATACGGTGTGAACATTGATATCGAAAGCGAAGCACACCAGTTTGAAGAGCAAGTAAAAGGCTTTTTAAACAATCAATGGACTGCTGGTCCTGTGATCAACGGTGAATCTCTTGCCGAAAGCATGATCAAGGCTGATCAGAACGTTGAGCAAGTGACTGCACCTTATGATCGTCGTATTAATGTGGGTCAGGTGGCTTTCGCTAACCTTGATCATGTTTCCGCAGCGATCACTGGCGCAGACGCAGCATTTGCTGATTGGAACGCAACTTCAGTTGAAACCAAAGTGGCAGCACTTGATAAGCTGGCTGACCTGATGGAAGACAACCTTGCTGAGCTGGTGGCAATTTGTCATCAAGAAGCAGGTAAGACGATTCACGACAGCGTTGATGAAGTGCGTGAAGCGGTCGACTTCTGTCGTTACTACGCAAAACAAGCGAACAACCTACAAGGTTTTGAGCTAAAAGGCTTTGATGGTCTAACTCGAATCGCTTCGCGACAAGGTCGTGGTGTGTTCGTTTGTATCAGCCCTTGGAACTTCCCTCTAGCGATCTTCCTTGGCCAAATTACTGCAGCACTAGTGGCGGGTAACACGGTTGTGGCGAAGCCTGCCGAGCAAACAAGCTTGATTGCAGCTCGTGCGGTTGAACTGATGAATGAAGCGGGCTTCCCTGCTGGCACGATTCAGCTACTACCGGGTCGCGGTGCTGAGATCGGCAGTGCGCTCACCAGTCATGATGCGATTGCGGGCGTTGCCTTTACTGGTTCTACACCAACGGCACAGCGTATCAATGTGTCATTAGCCACTCGTAATGCTAAGCCAGTTCCGTTTATTGCGGAGACAGGCGGCCAGAATGCGATGATCGTCGACAGTACTGCACTGCCTGAACAGGTAGTTCGTGATGTGATTCGTTCAGCATTCGCTTCAGCAGGTCAGCGCTGTTCTGCACTACGTGTGCTTTACATCCAAGAAGACATAGCAGACCGCGTGGTTGGATTGATTCACGGTGCAATGGACGAGCTGAGTGTTGGCATTCCACACCTTCATAAAACCGATGTTGGCCCTGTTATCGACCAAAACGCGAAACAGAAGCTAATGGCGCACTTAGAAAACATGACCAATACCCAGAAGAAGGTGGCTCAACTTTCTCTAGGTAGTGATTGTGAACATGGTGATTTTGTTCCACCAAGTGCTTTTGAAATTGATGACATCAGCTGCTTGAAAGAAGAACAGTTTGGCCCAGTGCTACACATTGTTCGCTTCAAAGCGAGTGAGCTAGCGCAAGTGGTAGACCAAATCAACCAAACGGGCTTTGGCTTAACCATGGGTATCCACAGCCGTAACGAGACAACTTACCGTTGGATCGAAAAACACGTTCGTGTGGGTAACTGCTACATTAACCGTGATCAAGTGGGCGCCGTTGTTGGTGTTCAACCATTTGGTGGTCAAGGTTTGTCAGGTACTGGCCCTAAAGCGGGTGGTCCTCACTACCTATACCGCTTTACTGATGTTCATTTCTCTCAATCACAAGACAAGGCATAAGGAGCATTATCATGGTTCATCAAGTGACAGGTTTTTCTGATGCTTTGCTAGCGTGGGAACAATGGAACCTTACCGATTTTGATTACAAGAGTGCTCAGGTACTTGCGCTTAAATCAGAGATCGAAAGTCAGTCTTCGCCTTTGGCGATGGTGGCGACTTATCATCTAGAGCAAGCGTCTGCGCTGCTTTCTGAACATCACCTAATGGCAGGTCCTACGGGCGAAACCAATGAGTTGTATGCCGCTGGTCGCGGTGTGGCTTTGGTGATTGTTGATGATTGCGAAGAGAAAGTGCCAGCGCTGCAAACTGCAATGGCTTTGATTACTGCTGCGCTATTGGCAGGTAACAGTGTTCAATTGTGCAGTGATGATGTGCAGTTCAATACCTTAGTTGCAGACGCAGCTAAGTCGGCGAACTTGCCAACTAACTTGGTGCAAGTTGCCTCGTATGATGCTGCTCAACAGTTGTTGTCTTGCGATGTACGTAGCGTGGGTTACGTAGGTAACTCGCAAACGGCACAAGCTATCAATTTACAGCTTGCTAAGCGTGACGGTGCAATCGTCGGTTTAGTAGCTGAAATGGATCTGGTGACAATGAATGTTGCTAATGATCCACACCTATCGCTGCGCTTCATTACCGAGCGTACGCGAACTATAAATATAACAGCCGTGGGCGGTAACGCGACCTTGCTCGAACTTGGAAGCGAAGCTCACTAACCTTCAGTAAAATTGGCTCTAAGCACTTTTGGTTTTTCCAACTTTGGTTTTCACCATCTTTGGATTTAACTCATAGTGCTTTGGAGCCTCAATACCTAACTCAATGCACTTGCTTGCCTTTACGGTGAGTGCCTTGCATTGAATTGGGCATGGAAGGCTTTCTACAAAATGAGGACTATCAAATGATAGAAAACAGTTTTGCAATAACGACGACGTTCATTGCGTATCTAATTATGATGCTAGCGATCGGTGTTATTGCTTACAAACGTACATCTAACTCAACTGACTACTTCCTAGGTGGTCGTTCGTTAGGCCCATGGCCTGCTGCACTTTCTGCTGGTGCATCAGACATGAGTGGTTGGTTGCTACTTGGCCTGCCTGGTTACGCTTACGCTGCTGGCTTTGAAGCATTTTGGCTTGCTGGTGGTCTACTTGTTGGTACTTGGGCAAACTGGTTAATCAGTGCAAAACGTCTACGTACTTACAGCATTACGACTGAATCACTGACGCTGCCTGAGTTCCTATCTCGTCGTTTCAATGATAATTCTAAGCTGATCCAAACAATTTCTGCTTTCTTTATCCTTTTATTCTTCCTTTTCTACACAAGTTCAGGCTTGGTAGCGGGTGGTAAATTGTTTGAAACGGTATTCGGCCTAGATTACACAACTGCGGTAATTATCGGTACAGTTTGTGTAGTTTCGTACACTCTGTTTGGTGGTTTTCTAGCGGTATCTTGGACTGACTTGGTTCAAGGTCTACTCATGTCTGCAGCGCTATTGATTGTACCAATCGCGGCAATGAACGGTGGCCTAGGTCAGCTTTCTAGCGACCTACACAACATCAACCCAGAGCTTCTAACGCTATGGAATGATGCGAAGGGTGAGCCACTGTCTGCTATTGCGATCATCTCACTAGCGGCATGGGGTTTGGGTTACTTCGGCCAACCACACATCCTTGCGCGTTTCAAAGCAACACGTAGTAATAAAGACCTAACAACAGCGCGCCGCATTGCCGTTATCTGGACTGCACTGTCTATGATTGGTGCAATGCTTGTGGGTCTTGTTGGTCTAATCTATGTGACGAACTCTGGCGCACCTAAGCTAGATGATGGCGAGAAGATCTTCATGCTTCTTGTGAACGCGATGTTCCACCCAGTCATCGCCGGCATCCTACTTGCTGCCATTCTAGCGGCAATCATGAGTACTGCGGATTCACAACTTCTTGTTTCTTCATCTGCAATGGCAGAAGACTTGTACAAGCAAGTTCTGAAGAAAGACGCAACGTCAGAAGAGATTGTTCGTGTAGGCCGTTTCGCGGTTATCCTAATCTCTCTTGTTGCTCTTGTTCTAGCGATGACACCAGACAGCTCAGTACTTGGCCTTGTATCTTACGCATGGGCTGGTTTTGGTGCTGCATTCGGTCCTGCAATCGTATTAAGCCTATACTGGTCTCGTATGAACCGTAACGGCGCTCTAGCGGGTATCGTGGTTGGTGGTGTTACGATTGTACTTTGGAAGCAGTTCACGGGCGGTTGGTTCGATGTTTACGAAATCGTACCGGGAATCATCCTATCGACGCTTTCTATCGTTATCGTGAGCCTAATGACTGGCGAGCCTGAAGACGAAGTTAAGAAGCAACACGCTGAGTTCGAGAAGAACCTAGTTGAGCTAGACTAATTTACATTGTAAAACAGATGTGAATTAGCAAAAGAACATTAGCTAAAAAGCAATTGTAAAAAGAAATTGAAAAATAAAAGTAATAGAGTCACTTCGGTGGCTCTATTTTTTTATGTGGGCACTACCTTTGTCTTATAAAAAACCAGTAGGATACAGAAGAAGCACGGCTGTTATGAGGTTTACAATGTAAATCGAAACCAAATGATAGAAGGGAAATAAATAGAAGATAAAGGCTTTTCATAGCGCTTGATGTCAAAAAATAACCGATAAAATGGCTATTTTTTGAACTTGGCGCTCACTTTTGTTATTAGCTCGGTGAATTATTACACTGAATTGGACATCATGTGTCAATTATCAGTAACCACTAAAGACCTATAGGACAAAGGTATGCCTGATCTCTATTGCAAAGGATGTAAAAAAACAACACTACATAAGTCTATAATGAAACGTTGTGAATCTGAGCCTGAGACAACCTCTGGCCGTATGATGCAATGGACGTCAAAGCTATTTAGTGGAAACCTGTACTACGACATGGAAACTCAGCACTTCTGTCGAACGTGTAACTGTCGTTGTGAAACAGGAACTGCAGTTCCCCAAGTTGGTCTGGCTTAGATTGTAGTAAGTGCTTACTAACTTAGATTTAAAAACCTCCCTGATGGAGGTTTTTTCGTTTTTTATGCCGCTTTTAGTGAAGGTTCTGCCTCGACGACATTACCATCAATCTTAACTTCCCAGCCATAGTTTGAGTATTCACTTGCGAGTGCTTGGGCAACATCTTTTGATACCGTTACGTGTGTCCATGAACCGATTCCGTAAGGTTTATATGCGAGTTCTTGCGTTTTCATAATAGAGTCATCCTTTCTCTTTGAGAATTCTATTATTCACTTTGGCCTATATCCTTTCTTTCGTTTCTGGCTCAACTTATTTGTTAATCGGGTCATTTCTATAATAATTTGTTAATAACTGGAGTTTGATTTATAAGGGTTGTTATCGCTCTGTTCGGTTTCATATTTAACGTGAATAGGAATGGTCTATTTAGTTTTCTAAATGTGTGAGCAAGGTTTTCTTCGATTGCTCTTAGTATGGAATATACTGAGCGCAATCTAGAATGTTTAAGGAATATTATGTCTCAGCATCAACTCGATCGTATCGATAAAGAGATACTAAGAATTCTGCATATGAAAGGCCGTTTGCCCGTTGTTGAACTAGCGAAACAGGTCAACCTAACAACTTCACCTTGCTCTGATAGGTTGAAGCGATTGGAAAAAGTGGGCTACATCACTGGTTATCATGCTGAGCTTTGTTCAGAAAAGTTGGGGCTCGATGTCCAAGTGTTTATCCATATTCGCCTCGATCAAACCAGTTTTTCAATTTTTGATAAATTTGCCCAAGCGGTTGAAACGATGCCTGAAGTCGAAGAGTGCTATTCGCTGTCGGGGGATTTTGACACCATGATCAAGGTTCGAGTAAAAGACATGAAGGCGTACCAAGCGTTTATGGCAACGAAATTGGGTACCCTGCCAGGTGTGATTCAGACACGCAGCGAAGTGGTGATTGAAGAACACAAGAAGGGCTTTGGTGTTAACCCTGAGTTGTTGGCCACCATAAAATAGTGACCTGCTTTCGCCTTACCAAGGTTATTTAGATATAAAAAATGGAAGCCAATAAGCTTCCATTTTTGTTGAACGTCAGATAAAGAGCAATCGGATAAACTTCTCCGCCTTACAGCGTAATTGCGGCAGAGATTAAACCAATCACACCGCCGAATACCCCACCCCAAACGACCAACCAACCAAGGTGTTTCTTGATCATGGTCTGAACCATCTCTTTAACCAGTTTTGGAGTCAGTTCATTCAAGCGCTGATCGATGATCGCCTCAATGTTCTCTTTAATTTCATCCATCATTGCAGGCGATTCAAGTTCATCCTTGATAGCATTTTTTACCGAATCGCTCTTGCTGATTTCAATCACAGACTCTTGCATCTTCTCAACAAATGGCGCCTTCATTGGCTGCAGTGCTTCTGTACCACCAACCATCGCCAACATGCCACCAAACTGTGAGTTTTCGATAACATGCACCAGCGATTCGAATGCAGGGTTAAAGTCGATCTTCTTAATCACAGGCTCTAGGTTGAGTGACTTTCCGGTCATCTCACTACTAAGAAAACGGTCGATGTTACTTTCGGTAAAGAACTGCTCCATCATCAGTTCTTTGATGGCTGCCTTGAACTCTTCAAAGCGCGCAGGAATAACGCCAGAACCGTATAGGCCGGGTACTTTCTCGAACAACATGTGAATCGCAAGCCAGTTGGTGATAGCACCAGAAAATGCGAATAAACCTGCATAAAGCAAGTATTGGTTTGCTGTCGCATAGCCGCCAGCAAGCAGTGCTAACGCAATAACGTTAGTTAAGACACTTTTGTTCATGGTTGATCTCTAGAAAGAATACTGCGCGCATTTTAAGAAAAAAACGCCAAGAAAAAAACAAAAGGATCGATGAAGTTTATAGAACCAAAGAAAACAGACGAGAAAGGGCGAAGAATAACAGACATAAAAAAGGCTAGCCTCCCCCCGAAGTCTAGCCTTATTCCAGAACGCGCAAGCGAAGCGTCATTGCTGTTAATGTCATTATATGATTACGACATAACATTCTGCCATGTGTAATTTACCGCCAATTAACATTTTGGTGTGAATTACGCCGCACTTTTAAAATGGAAGATAAATTAAGCGCTCGTTGTCTGTTCAAGATCATCACCAATAAAGCCACCGGTCTGGTGATTCCACAATTGAGCGTAGATACCATTTTGGTGAATCAGCTCTTGGTGCGTGCCTTCTTCGACGATATTACCTTGGTCGAGTACGATCAAACGGTCCATTGCGGCAATGGTCGATAGGCGGTGTGCAATCGCGATAACGGTTTTGCCTTCCATTAGTTCAATCAAGCTCTCTTGTATCGCAGCTTCAACCTCTGAATCGAGAGCTGATGTTGCTTCATCTAGAACCAACAGCGGAGCATTCTTCAGAAGTACACGTGAGATAGCGACACGTTGACGCTGACCACCAGAAAGCTTGACGCCACGTTCACCTACTTGAGCATCGTAGCCAACGTTACCAAACGGGTCAGTTAGCGTTTCGATAAACTCATGAGCGTGTGCCTGTTTGGTTGCGGCATACACTTCTTCATCTGTTGCCTCAGGACGACCGTAAAGAATGTTGTCTTTGATCGAACGGTGCAGCAGTGAGGTATCTTGAGTCACCATACCTATGTTGCTACGCAGAGAATCTTGAGTAACGCTCGAGATCTCTTGGTCATCAATCAGGATGCGACCACTTTCTACATCGTGGAAACGCAGCAGTAAGTTAACTAGGGTCGATTTACCTGCACCTGAACGGCCAACCAAGCCGACTTTTTCACCCGGTTTGATGTTGAGGTTTAGGTTGTTAATCACACCCTTATTCTCACCGTAGTTAAAGCTCACGTTGTCGAAGTTGATACCGCCTTGTGGAACGTCCAAAGGTTTCGCATATTTTTTGTCTTCGATAGCAATGGGCTTAGACAGTGTTTTAATACCATCAATCACGGTACCTAGGTTTTCAAACAGACCACCTATTTCCCACATGATCCATTTCGACATGCCGTTAATACGCAGAGCTAAGCTGACCGCAATCGCAATTGCACCTACGGTGATCGCGTTATCTAGCCATAGGTAGATAGAGATACCGGCAATGCTGAACACCAACAAGTAGTTAGCGAATTCAACGCAGATGTTGAAGCCAGTAACCAAGCGCATTTGGCGATGGACTGTGTCTAGGAAGCCTTCCATGCCTTCTTCGGCGTACTCGGTTTCTCTTTTACTATGAGAGAAAAGTTTGACCGTAGCGATGTTGGTGTAGCTATCCACAATGCGACCCGTCATCAACGAGCGAGCATCCGCTTGTTCTGAAGACACGTCTTTCAGCTTTGGTACGAAGTGCAGTTGAATGCCAACGTAAATGAACAACCAAATCAACATTGGAGCCATTAAGCGCCAATCCGATTCAGCGAGCATGAACAGCATCGCTGTAAAGTAAACCGTCACGTAAACAAACACATCGACCATTTTGGTCACGGTTTCACGTACCGCGAGCGAGGTTTGCATCACTTTGGTGGCAACACGCCCGGCAAAGTCATCTTGATAGAACGACAAACTTTGCTTCAAAAGGTAGCGGTGAGCTAACCAACGAATCGACATTGGATAGTTGCCCAGCAAAGTTTGGTGAAGCAATAGCGAATAAACACTGATCAAGATTGGCATCACGACCAGTAACAGGATACCAAGCCCCATCAGAGTGGATTGGTTGTCTGCTAAGAAGGTGTCCGGGTTGCTAGTTGATAGCCAGTCAACCAGTTGTCCCATGTAACCGAACAGCGCAACTTCGATGATCGCGATGGTCATGCTCATCAATCCGAGCAAGATCAACGGTTTTTCAAAACCACGAGTGTAATGGCGGCAAAATGCCAGTATTCCAGTAGGAGGTTGTATTGGCTCTCCCTTTGGAAAGGCTTCAGTAAAGCCTTCAAATTTCTTGTACATAGTTTTCCCTTTATAAGCTACTGCATCTTTGAGCTAGAGCATCGTGATGTGCAGCTTTGTTTTTATAGTCTTGATTTGAATTTTTCAGTTTTAGTTTGAAATTATATAAGTGCCAACGCGTTCTTATAAGTATTAAGCCATTCGATAGATTTTTGTTTAGTTCTTATGTAAGTACTTGGTTTAAGCGACACAGAACACTTCCAAAGAGTGTCTTTCATGAAGCTAATTTTAGATTGAATTAGACAGGAAAAGTTAAGCTTATTTCAAACGTAATTGATGGTTATGCAACGGTGATAATCCTAACGTTAAATGGATTAAATTGTAATCAAAACTCGTGTGGAGTTGAAAAATGAAATGAGAATATTTATCCAGTAAATTCTTTAACGAATATGCATACAGTTGGTTCTTTCTGATGTGCTGTTATCTTGCAGTAAAAATTACCGACTAATCTAAAATCCGCAGTAATTACTTGGGATAAATATTCAAATCGTTGTGATTTTCAGTGAATTTTGTCGTAACAAGTTGTTTACAATTCTGATGTAAATAAAAGATAGGGACGGTTAAAATGTTAAACCTACACAAAAAATCACTGCATATTACTAATGTTCAAAACGCAAATTGCGTTGTTATGGTGCCGCCAAAAGAATTTAAATTTAACGAAGAAACAGCCCGTGATAACGAGTTTCAGCACAGAGTCGATCTGACTGAAGCTGAGGTAAAGTTAGAAACGATGGCCGAGTTTAAGGCTATGGTGGTTTCGCTACGTAAAGAAGGTGTGCAAGTTGTAGAGTTTGATTATCCGGAACTGGGTGTTGAAACCCCTGACGCAGTGTTCCCAAACAACTGGTTCAGTACTTGTAGTGATGGAAGCCTATTCACTTTCCCTATGGCGTGTGAAAACCGTCAAAATGAAGTTAAGCCGAATGCACTTATTGAAGCGTTGGAAGCGTCTGGTCGCATTGTTAATCACAGTGAGTCTATGGAGTCGTACGTTGCTCAAGGTTCTTATCTAGAGAGCACTGGCGTGATGGTGATCGACCATATCAACAAGACCATTTATGCTGCGCTTTCACAACGTTGTGACCGCGAAGTATTGGAAGATTACGCGAAGCGCATTGGCTATTCTCGCGTGGTCTCGTTCCAAACGGCATTACCGTCTGGTCAACCGATTTACCATACCAATGTGATGATGGCGATTGGTGATAACTTCTGCGTGATCTGTGATGAAGTGATCCCAGAGTTTGAGCGCCGCTTTGTTGTGAAGTCTCTTGCCAAAGACAAGCAAGTTATCTCTATCTCAATCGATCAGATGAATCGTTTTTGTGGCAACATCCTTCAGCTTGAAACTGTGAATGGCGACAAGGTGATCGCGATGTCTCAATCGGCTTATGATGCGTTTTCTCCAGCTCAGTTAGCTCAGCTTTCGACACACGGTAAGCTACTACCATTTAACGTGAAAACGATCGAAGACATCGGCGGTGGTTCGGTGCGATGCATGTTGGGCGAGGTGTTCTTACCAACCCGAGTGAATCGTCTGTAGCAAGTATAGAAAGTATAGAAAGTATAGCAAGCGCTCATTTCCAGTAATGGATCTTCGAATACCACTCTTATCGCAGAGTGGTATTTTTGTTTTTATCTATCTTTGTATCGGTCTACCAGAAGTAAGAAAACAGTAATATGAGAACCAGAGCTAGAGACACGAGCTAACGCAAAAGCTATGAAGCGTCCTTAAAAGCTCTGTGTTCGATGAATTGAGCCGACAGTGCCACGACTTCCTTGGAGTAGACAAGCGCCGTGTGGTTGAGTTTGAGAGCGTAAGTATCCGTTGCTCCTCTCAGGTTTGCGTCTTCGAGTGTTACCGTGCCATCTCCCGGGTTTTTCCCCAGTACAATACGTCCAACTCCGGCGTCGTAAGTGCCTGTAATCACGCCAATCGGCACATCAATGTCGTAGTCACCCAGGCCATCGCTTAAGATCATTTTGCTCGAACCAAATATAAATCCAAGCCCATGATTCGATAGTGTTTTGGCTATGGTTGCCCCATTGTGCGGTGTGCCTGCGGTAATAATGCAGGTGTCTGCAAAGTCGGGCTGGTAGAACTTAAAGTAGTGGCGAATCAGCAAGCCACCCAGTGAGTGACCAAAAAAGTAGACCTCATCGTACTCATCAAAGCGAGCATTCACGAAGCGATTGAGGCGTTTGGCTGCAGAAGGGAAACGCAGCGAGTTGTAGGCAAACTTGTGCGTTGTAAAGCCGCGTTTTTTGAAGTTTCTATCCAGATATTGCATGATCAACGCAGGCATATATAGACCATGAATTAAAACTATATGTTTGTTTTTATTATTCATTTTTGTCCTCCGTCTGATGATGCCCCCAGTATATTTAGTCGCAAATCTAAACTCAATAAAACTTGCGGCTAATGGGACACAAAAGACAGAGCCTTCGCTATAGAAAGAATGTGCGTTATAGACAAAGAGTGGGTTACTCTGATCTCACTCCTCCATACACATCAATCGTTAACCCACCTTGTTTGGCATAGGTATTCGGTGTTAGGCCTGTTACCTTATTGAAGCTTCACTTTTTGCTTCAGGTTCAACCAAAACCTTTATCACGCCTTTTTGTAAAATCAGGTTGTTGGGGTAGGTGATAATGTTACCCGAACTGTGTCGAAGAATAACGTGGAACATGGTGATATCGATGATCACACCGCTGATGTCTTCGTCTTTCTCCGCGACTCTTACTCTGTCGCCAATGCGATAAGGGAAGACAAAAAATATTAGTACGCTGGCTGTGAGGTTACTTAGAATGGACCATTGCGCGAATAAAGCGACACCCAGCACCGCAAATATGGATGATAAGAACAGCGAAATATCACCAAAACCCAAGTTAAGAACAATCGTAAACACAGCGATGAAGAGTAGAAACAGAACAATATTGAAACACTTAATCACGAACTGCTTTCGCTTCAATTCGACACGCTTATTTTCCGCTAATGTTTCTATCCAGTTCTTACCTAAGCGTTTGATCACCCAATACACAGTGATAAGAAGTAAACCTAAAACTACTTGTCTAAGCCACATATTGGATTGCAAAAACTCAACCATTAAATAAACCTCAATTTTTTCAAAATAATGACCTCTGCCGCTATGACTACGAGCAGCCCAACGCAAAATAGTGGGAATGCTATTGGGTTATCTGTTCCGGGTATCCCCGCGATATTGACACCCAGTAAACCGGTGAAAAACCCAGCAGGGAGGAAAATACCTGCAATGATAGAAAATAGGTACGTATTTCTATTCATTTTTTCAGCTTGTTGCTGACTTAGGCTCGCTAAAAATACATTAATTTGTTCGATGTAAAACTCAACAGACTCGTTAATTCTCAGGATGGTATCAAGGCTGTTCTTTATATGACTGTTGTGATTACTCAATGGTGCAGGTAGGTCACTCATTAAATCTTCAAAAACGTATTTCTGTGGCTTCAAATAACGCCTTAGTCTGAGTAGCCTTGAATGTAGAGCGTTAATGGATCTTATGTCGATATTGGAGTTAGATTCTAACTCGTCAATTAATAGTTCGACGGGTGCTAGGAAGGTTGAAATACTGTGGTTGATTCCACGGATCATGCCCAACAACACATCAGGCAATGATGTGGGGCCTTGGTTTTGAATGAGATCAGACACCAGATTACTGACCGCTTTTGAAGGAACTTTACGTGTCGATATTAAAGTGCCTTTGTACCATAAGATGCGTAGGCTAAGCATGTCGTCAGGGTTAGCACCTTCGTTTAGATTAATGCCTCGCAGAATCATCAAAAAACAGTCGTGTCCAAACTGTTCGAACCGAGGGCGGGTGTCATCGGTGAGTAATGAATCGATGATGGCATTTGGAACCGTATTACTGTGGAGCCATTCTCTCAAACCGTCAGCATCTCTTTGGCAGTGATACCAAGTTGATTGCTCGAATGAGGCTGGGCTGGTGGTGTGTTCATGTGCCACACCCTCAGAAAATTGCCAGCTTGAAATTATGAAAGCGTCCATTCATTTGTCCTTAATGATATGACGTAAACATTGATATTAGGCGCCATTCAGGTGCCGTATTGAACTGAGCTTAATCTTGGTAAGCTCAATGAGCGATGTGAGTGAGATTAAGTCTAATAAGACAGGTTGGTCTTTGGAGCACGACGGACTCTTCCATTATTGTGTCTATTAAATGTAGCTCATTGTTTCGTCGTTATAAATTAGCACTCTGGCTCCATGTTAGCGACGAAAAAAAAAAGACCGAGGTCTTTTCTTTTTAGGGGAAGTTGAGGAGAGCTTGCTCAGGCAACTTGAGTTTTCCGATGGTTTACATAAGCAAAAGCACTAGCGACAAGAAGCAAAAATATCTTGGTTCTCTCGATATTCTTTGGTTTGTACATCCATTAGACCGAGTAAAGAATCGAACAGATTATCTTGGGAGAAGCTCTGCTCTTTTCCCGCCTTTCTTAAGCAGGTCTCGCTTATCCCTTTCTGCGCAGCAAAACCATCAGACATCCATAGGATCATAGGTACGTGAGTCTGCTCTTTTGGTGCCAGCGAGTAGGGCATACCATGAAGATACACACCATTCTCCCCTAAAGACTCTCCGTGATCCGAGATATACATCAGCGCGACATTGTATTTGTCGGTCAGTTTCTCCAGTTTCTGAATCGCCTGTGAGAGAAAGAAATCCGTATACAAGATGGTGTTGTCGTAGGTGTTAACTACTTCCTCTTTGGTGCAGTTTTCAATGTCTGCACGAGCGCAGTCTGGCGTAAACTTCTTATGTTCGTCAGGGTAACGTTCAAAGTAAGTAGGCCCGTGAGACCCCGAAATGTGATAGAAAATGATGCTATCTTGCTTAAGATCTTGAGTATCTTGCTCAAAGTTCTCTAGCATTGCCGTGTCGTAGCATAAATCGTTATTACATAAAGGGTCGCTGTCTTTGGCGACGAGAGTCATCTCTTTGATTCGATGTGCGACGGCTTTGTCTCCCCCATCATGCTCTCGCCAGATAGAGTGAATGCCCGCGCGGTTCATAATGTCGACCACGTTATCTTGGTTGTAGGCTTTGTCGCGATCGTAGTTGCTGCGATTCATGTTCGAGAACATACATGGCACAGAAACCGCAGTGGCTGTTCCGCACGACTGAACATCAGAGAAAAATATCGGGTTGTAAGGCTTGGTATGAGCGTTGGTTTCTCTCTCATAGCCATGATATTGGTAGTTGTACACGCGTGCGGTTTCACCAAGAACAAACACTAATAATGTTGGTTTGGTTGCCGCTTTGGCTTGTGCTGTTTGCTTCGCATCTAACCCTAACTCTTGATAAGGGATAGGCTGTTTTATGTAGGTGTTATTGATGTATTTAACCGTTGATGACACATACTCGGTCGGGATGATCATCTTTTTGATGTGCGAATGATTACGACCAATCGATACGTAATCTTTGTAGAAAATCCCGGCAATAATGGCAATGACGATCAAGGAAGAGAGCAGCCCAATCGATTTCCAGACAAAGAAATCTTTCCACGATTCTTTTTCAAGTTTGGTGAACAACAGGATGATCGATGGAATACCGCCCATCGCAAGTAACCATAAGATGGAGTGGGTACTTACATAGCTTGCTGCTTCACCACTATTGGTCTCAAACACATTCTCTATCATCCCGTAGTCGACGAATATGCCGTAATTGAACATGCTGTAGCTGACTAAGGTTGAGGTGATCAGTAATAAGATGAAAAACGGTTTGGAGAATATCGGCCAATTAAAGACTTGGAAGATGAAATTAAAAGCAGCAAGGAAGAAGAGCGGGATGGATATAAGAAACGCGACACTTTCAGACTTTGATGCCTGAACAATACTAAACAGTTCTAGGGAGAGAGGGATGTTGATGATAAGCAGATAATACACAGCCAACACAAAGGGCAGCTTGTTTATCGACATGTTTAAGCTTGGTAGATTCATAGGTTTTTTTTCCCTGCGTATCTTATCTCTTTATTTTAGTATCCCTATCAAGAAAGCTCTAATATCAACGCATAAAGATCGAGAAGTGATGGTGAGTGATAACCGGCTAAAGTGAAATGGCTCGATAGGGTGTATAGATACAAAAATTCACTTTACTGTGCTGCCTTATCATAGGGCAGAGTAGCAAAGTGAATTTGAGTTATTTACTTACAACGTGGCCGTGAGGAGCACATTAGAAGTTGTATGAACCACCGAAGCTAACACTGTTGAATGCTAGTGTGTGGTCATCGTTTTTGAGAGAACCCTGATAGGAATAGTCATCAACACTCACCGCGTCAGCTTGTGAAATAAGGCGAAGTGTTAAGTGTTCAATCGGCGTGTATTCAACACCTACGCCAAAGTGGAAGCCAGTACCGCTGTCGTCCCCATAGTTTGCCGCTTGGTTCGCGTGAAGGTCAACAGAGCTTAAACCAGCCAACACGAATGGACGAATAGTGTTGTCAAACGTATAACCGATATTCGCTGATGCAGAAATAGAGGTTGGCGAGAGTTTTTCTGCGCCATTTTTGTAATCTGCATAATCGTTGTAGCCAAGCTCTACGCCAACAATACGGTTGAATTGGTAACCACCGTATAGGTTATAACCCATACCATCTGAATCTAAATTACCGTGACCATCTGTATCGGAGTCTTGATAGACACTAAGTCCACCACCTACATACGCGCCACCATCTGTGCTTGCTGCAAAAGTTGGAAGTGAAACTAAACCGATTAAGCCGAGTGCTAATACTGATTTTTTCATGATAATACCTTGTTTACTCATCCTGTGATGTAAGTCACGGTATCGCTGACGAATGATTTATAAAACCCTCACAAATGAAACCTATTTTTTCATTGATAAAGTGACTATCTGTAGCCCTTGATTTATCAAGAGGTAAGGTCATATTTGTTGGTTATATTCTTTATAAATAAAATTCACATATTGACAAAAGGTTAAATTTGCTAAATAAAACGATGTTTTTTAAGGTTGAAGTGAGAACGGGTTTACCTAACTAATTGAAAAATAAACATAACAAACATTGTATTTGTTCTATTGTAGTATTTGTTGCGGTGTTTGTTGAAAGCAAAGCAGTACGCTGATTCTAATCATGACAAGGAGAGTTGGATGTTAAACCGAGCAAACACAGGTTTGGTGGTTGTGGACGTACAAGGCAAGCTCGCACGCCTTGTTGATGAGAGCGATACGCTGATTGCTAATTGCGGAAAGTTAGCTCAAGGAGCGCAGGTTTTGGGTCTGCCAATTATTCGTTTGGAACAGAATCCAGAGAAGCTAGGTGCTACAGTCGACGAACTTAATGACTTGTTGAATGATGCAAAGCCGATACCTAAATTCACGTTCAATGCGTGTGATGAGCCCAAATTTGTTGAAGCTGTGCAAGACAAGGGTGTGGAGACTTGGTTAGTGTGTGGCATTGAGGCTCATATTTGTGTTTATCAAACCGCAATGGGGTTGTTAGATCTTGGGTACAAGGTTCAGGTGGTTGGCGACTGTATTAGTTCGAGAACGGCACTCAACAAGAATCTAGCAATCTGTCGACTAATGGATGCTGGTATCGAAATCACAGGATTGGAAATGAGCTTATACGAACTGGTAAAGGACTGCCGCGCGCGTGAATTTAAGCTCATTCTATCCTTGATTCGTTAATCACCGAGAGGTTGTCGGTCGCCACCGCCTCGGTAGGAATCTAGCGCAACTTTCAAGCGACGCAGCTTGTCGCGCGAACGGTTCTTGTGATTGACTGCCATACCCATTGAAAGCACATCCACCAACGCCAGCATTGCGTAGCGAGAAGCCGATGGTTTGTAGATGAAGTCAGTTTCCATATGCTTGATTGGTAGCAAGATATCCGCAATTTTTGCTAGCGGTGTGTCTTGTGGGGTAATCGCGATGATCTTAAGTCCGTACTGCTTGGCTAGCTCGGCAGTTTCAGTGATCACGGGCGTAAAGCCTGTCGCTGAAATCATCACCATCACGTCATTGGCATCTGCCGTGGCAGCAACCATACGTGACATCAAGCCATCGTTGTACGACACCACTGGGTAGCCCAAACGAAACAGTCTATGTTGCAGCTCTTGAGAAGCAATGGTCGAACCGCCACCCATGCCGATAGCAATGATCTGTCTGGCGTTATGCAGCCAGCTCACTGCAGTTTCAACGTCTTGCTCTTTGAACAGAGTTCGGTTGATATCTAGGCTCTGCTTGATTGATTCGTAGATACCTTGATAGCCAGTTTGGTCAACAGGTTCGAGGATAAAGCGCTGGCCAACGGTTAGTGTTTGAGCCAACTTAATCTTCATATCACGCACGTTGCTGCAGCCGATCGCTTTAGCAAAACGCGTAATGGTGGCTTCACTCACTTGAGCACCTTCAGCAAGTTCTGTGATGCTGGCATTAGCAGCAAAATCAATGTCATCCATGATCAGCTTGGCGACTTTCTTTTCTGCATCACGAAGAGCAGGAAAACGCTCTGTTATCTGTGAAATGATATCTACTTCTAAACTCAAGAATCCTGATCCTTTGTTGATGGGGCTATTTGCTAATACCTAGTCATTGGTCGCTAAAGCTTAGCTCCGTTAGTATATCTTATTGCTTCGCTGATTCTAGCTTATTGAAAAATCGAACTAGAAGCAGGTTTCTACCCAGTGTCTTACCTGATGATCGTCATCGCTGATGGCAATGTAGCGCCATTTGTCGAAGGTTAAACACGGATGTGAGGTCGAGAAAGCAATCATGTCGCCCACTTCAATCTCAGAAGAACCATCGGTTTCAACAAAGGTGTGCTGATCCATCACAGCCGTCGCGGTGAGACCTTTTACTGAGATAGCTTCACCATTGCGATAGCCGCGCTCGGCAATCGGTAAACCCGCATCAAAGGCCACATCACGCTTGCCTAGCCCAACCACTAACTTGGTCGGCTCTGGGCGAGAGATAACATAAGCCCACACCTCAAGTGCCGATTCTAAATCACCGCCCAATTCACACGCATAACCTTGGTTTACTTGGGCACGTTGCAACACCTTGCTTTGTGCGTCTAGGTAAATACCTGTGTCGTGAATGGCATAGCAGCCCGGGCGGATGATCGCCAAGTAATCGGTTAGGTTCGCCAAACATTCTGCCACCACATCATACCAAGCCGAGCCTGCGCCAGTGATAATAGGTTGCTCTGTAATTAGACCATCTGATACGAGGCTTTCGACCGAAGTCAGTGCCTGTTTCAAGAAGGTGCGAATGTCTTGTTCTGCGTTGTCACCGTGAATCACACCCTCATACACCTCAATACCCGCCAGCGAAAGGGCAGGTGTGTCTTGGATGGTTTGAGCCAGTTCTAGAACTTCTTGTGGTGAACGACAACCACAACGGCCACCCGCTACACCAAATTCGATCAGTACTTTTAGTGTCTGTTTTGTATTAGAGAAATATTGGTTAAGTTGCTGCACGTTTACCGAAGAATCCACACAACAGTAAAAGTCGATATCAAACTCACTGATCAGCTGTTCAACGATCGCCATGTTGGTTTTACCCACCAATTGGTTGGCCATGATGATTCGTGTTGCACCCGCCATAGCGGCAATTTCTGCCTGTGCAGGCGTTGCTACTGTAATACCCCAAGCGCCATTTTCTAGCTGTTGGCGGAAAAAAGCAGGTGTCATTGATGTTTTGCCATGTGGCGACAATTTAACCTGATGATGATCGGCGAATGATTGCATCCAATTTAGGTTATTGGTTAAGGCGGATTGCTTGATAACCGCAACTGGGAGCGAAACATCTTCGTCAATCAGTCGATAAACACCGTTCTCAGATTGTGATACCGCTCTCCCTTTTTGGCCTTTTTCAGTTAAGATAAAACCTTCTCTTTGATACTTTCTAACATTTTCGAGTGCAGGGTTATTTTTCATTGCTGATTCCTAACATGATGTAAGTCGTTGTTTTGTTATGTGTAAATCTATCATTCTTATTGTTTGTGATAGAAACTATCACACAATTTAAAGTATTATGTGTGTTTTGTCACTGAAAACAATCGGCCAAATTTTTAAGATAGCTCCATCAACACAGTGGATTGAGAGAGTGAAAAATGTTGTTCGATACGATAATTAAAAATGTAGAGGTGTTTGATGGCACCGGCGAACAATCGTTTTGTGCCGATGTAGCAATCCGAGATGGAAAAATCGCCGAAATTGGTCAAATCGATCACGAAGATTGTGGCCAGTTGGTTGAGGGAGCAGGCTTAGCATTGGCTCCTGGATTTATCGATGTACATACACATGACGATACCAACGTAATTCGTTACCCAGATTGCCTACCTAAGATCAGCCAAGGTGTGACAACCGTGATTGTTGGCAACTGCGGCATCAGCGCATCACCAACGGTTTTGGCTGGTGATCCACCTGACCCAATGAATCTTTTAGGTGCGCAGGCTGATTTTAAATACCCAACTTTTGCGGCGTACGCACAAGCGGTAGAGCAAGCTCAACCCGCAGTAAACGTAGCTGCGTTAGTTGGCCACACCACACTGCGTAACCAAGTGATGGACGACCTGCAACGCACCGCAAACGAAGATGAAATTGCAGCGATGCAAAGCAACCTTGATTTAGCGATGGCGCAAGGTGCATTAGGTTTGAGTTCTGGTCTGGCTTACGCAAGTGCGAAGCAAGCGAATGCCAACGAAGTGATGCAGTTAGCAAAGGTACTGTCTAGCCACGGTGGCATCTATACCACGCATATGCGTACCGAATTCGAAGAGATCTTAAGCGCGATGGAAGAAGCGTTTGAGACAGGACAATACGCGAAAGTGCCCGTTGTTATCTCTCACCTTAAATGTGCGGGTGCGGGCAACTGGGGCAGAACCGTTGAAGTGCTTGATTTGATGGACAAGGTTTCAGAACACCAAGATGTGTCTTGTGACTGCTACCCATATTCAGCGAGCTCTTCAACACTGGATTTGAAACAGGTGACGGATGATTTCGACATCTTCATCACTTGGTCTGAAGCAAAGCCAGAACATGCAGGAAAAACGCTTAAGCAGATTGCTGATCAAATGAATCTACCTCTGATGGATGCGGCGAAAGCACTTCAACCAGCAGGTGCGGTTTATCACTGTATGGATGAGAACGACGTAAAGCGCGTATTGAAATACAAGCTGACCATGGTCGGTTCTGATGGTTTACCAAATGACCCGCATCCACACCCAAGATTGTGGGGCACCTTCCCGAAAGTATTGGGTCACTACTGCCGAGATGAAAAGCTGTTCTCGTTGCCAGAAGCGATTCACAAAATGACCGGAATGTCGGCAGAGCGTTACAACTTAGCGGGCCGAGGCGAAGTTCGCTGCGGTGCATTTGCCGATTTAGTTTTATTTGATCCAAAGAATATTAAAGACACAGCAACATTTGAAAATCCTATTTCAGTTGCTGAGGGAATAGAAAGTGTATTTGTAAATGGTGAGTTAACTTACCAAAAAGGAAAAGTGAAAAATAATCGTTCAGGCGTTTTTATTTACCGAAACTAGATTTTAATTATCAAATTAAATTTACGGTAAATATAAAAACGACGAATTAATTTAAATATATTGGAACATAGCCAATATTATCTATAAAGAAGTGGAGTTAAAAAATGACTATTAAACGTTACGGTGTTGAAGGCGGTACAGGTACAGGCGGACAACATTTACCATTTGCACGCGCAACTGAAGCGGGTGGTTTCCTGTACGTTTCTGGCCAGACACCGATGACAGATGGTGAAGTGGTTGAGGGTGGCATTGTTGACCAGTCTCGCCTAGCGATCCAAAACTGTGTCGATATCATGACTGAAGCGGGCTACGGCCTAGAAGACGTAATGCACGTAAAGGTTGTGCTAACGGATTCTCGTTACTTCCAATCTTTTAATAAAGTATTCAAAGAGTTCTTCGGTGCTAACCCACCGGCACGTATCTGCATGGTCTGTGACCTAGTGGTAGACGTGAAAGTTGAAGTAGATGTGACTTGCTACCGCGCTGATCGCGTTTAGTTATAACCTAATCACAATAACCTACTTAGAGAGTACTAGGGGGTAAGCATCCCTGTTATTATCCTTTAATACTCTCACCCTACATTTATAAAAATTACTTTAATTAAAAATATACAAAACCAATAAAGTAATTATATGAAATATAAAATGAATGAATCATAAATAAAGTTCAGGAATGAACTTAATATTTCACTGAGAGGTGTCAAATGAACAGCACACTTTTTCTTACAGGCTTCGGCGTGTACGTATGTTTTTTAATTTGGTTAGGCTGGTTTGTCTCGCGTAATCAAAAGTCTGGCGAAGATTTCTTATTAGGCGGCCGTGGCCTGCCATTATTCTTAGTACTGGGTACAACCGTCGCGACTATGGTCGGCACGGGCTCAAGTATGGGTGCGGTTGGCTTCGGCTACGCGAATGGTTGGGCAGGTGCTCTGTACGGAATTGGCGGTGCTATCGGCATCCTATTGCTAGCCCTTTGGTTTGCTCCGGTTCGTAAACTGAACTTCATGACCATGAGTGAAGAGCTGGCTTACTATGTTGGCGCTAACCGAATCGTGAAAAACGTGGTTGGTCTGCTTATCTTTATCGCGTCAATCGGTTGGTTGGGTGCGCATATTCTAGGTGGCGGCATGTACCTAGCGTGGATTGCTGACATCGACCTTAACCTTGCGAAGATTATTATTGCTGCGGCATTTACTATCTACGTGGTGATCGGTGGTTACACAGCGGTTGTTTGGACCGATACTATCCAAGCTATCATCCTTTTTGCTGGCTTCATCTTGATGGCGGTTATGTCTGTGGATCACATCGGTGGCATGGATAACCTTTACGCTGCGATGGACCCTGCTGCTACGAGCTTTTTAGCAATCGATAAACTGGGCATTCTGCCTGCTGTATCTCTGGCTGTGGTTATCGGTGTGGGTGTACTGGCGACGCCTTCATTCCGTCAACGTATCTACTCAGGCAAAGACGTTAAAACCATCCGTCGCTCATTTGTTGCATCGGGTGTGTTGTACCTTTTCTTCTCAATCATTCCTGCAATCATTGGTATGGCTGCACACGCAATCGACCCATCATTGGATAACCCGAACTACTCGTTCCCTTACGTAGCTGCAACGGTTCTTCCGGTTGGCGTTGGCATGATTGTTCTTATCGCGGGTCTTTCTGCAACCATGTCGAGCGCAAGCTCAGATGCGATTGCGGGCGTGTCTATCCTACTGCGTGACGTTTACGTGATGTTCACAGGCCGCGTACCAAACAAAGAGTCAATGGTGAACTATTCTCGCTTGGCACTGATTGTGGTGATTGGTTTTGCACTGTTGTTCGCACTAACGTCAAACGACATCATTGGCTACATCACGAAAATGATTTCAACCGTAATGTCGGGCATGTTTGTGTGCGGTATGTTGGGTCGATTCTGGAAACGTTACAACTGGCAGGGTGCGCTTGCTACGCTAGCGGGTGCATCTGTGGCTTCATTTGTCGTAATGCTAAACGCAGACTACACGGCTTTCTGGGGCAACCCTGTGATTCCTTCTTGTCTAGTGGCTCTAACGGCTGGTGTGCTGGTAAGCCTTTGTACTCCGGCTAATCAAGTAACACCAGAAATGGCGAAAGCAATCCTTGATGACGAGCGTGCTCTGATGGAAATGGAATTGTCAGACTCAGGTGTGCTTGAAGAAGACGCGTCTTCTCAACGTCCTGCAAATCAAACAAGCTAATCTAAAACGCTCCACAGCTAGTTAGTACAACAAATTCAGTACAACAAGTTGTGGAGTGGTTTAGCTAGCTCAGGCTCTGCTTCTCGGTAGGGCCTTCTTCCCCATTTATCTCTCTATTTTAGGATCTGCTATGCCTGCATCTTCTAACTTCAATATTGCTTTCTTTGGCGAGTGCATGGTCGAAATCAGCGGCTCTCCATTAACCAAAAAATTCGGTGGTGACACACTCAATACCGCACTTTACCTTTCTCGCTTAACTCAACATCAAAACCTCTCTGTTCATTACGCGACAGGCCTGGGCAGTGATGAGCTGTCTCAAAATATGATTGATAGCTGGCAGCTCGAAGGTATTCAAACCAATTTCGTCGAACGCATCGCGAACAAGCTTCCTGGGCTCTACATGGTCGAAACCGACGAGACAGGCGAGCGACACTTTCATTACTGGCGCAACGACGCGGCAGTAAAATCTTACTTTCAAATTGATAACTTAAACAAGCAAACCGACAACCTGAATAAGCTTGAAATCGCCCTGACAGAGAAACAAGTCGATGCGATTTACATCAGCGGTATCAGTATCGCGATCTTGGATGATGCCTCTCGCGAGCGTTTATTCAAAGCGATTAGCGTGTTCTCAAACCAAGGCGGTAAGGTGATTTTTGATAATAACTATCGCCCGCAACTTTGGATCACCGAGCAAGCTCGACATTGGTATGCCAAGTTACTGCCGCTGGTGGACATCGCCTTGATTACCGAAGACGACGATCTGCTTGTCTGGGGGAACTCAGAGAGCGTTCAACAACGTTGTATCCGTTTGGGTTGCCAAGAGATCGTCATCAAACGTGGCTGCGAGCCATGCAAGATTGTTCAAGTTGAACAGGACAACATTGTTGAGAATTATGTCTCAGCGACTCGTGTTTCTAACGTGGTCGACACCTGCGCGGCGGGCGATTCATTCGCTGCGGGTTATTTAGCTGCGCGTCTTACTGGCGAGAGCGCCACCGACGCAGCCGAACTTGGCCACCAACTAGCTTCCATCGTTATTCAATACTCTGGCGCAATCATCCCCGTGAGCGCTATGAGCCAACTGATTAAAAAATAAATAAAAAGCGGAATTACTATGTCTCAAGAAATGATCAACAAACTTAAACAATTCAAAGTTATCCCTGTTATCCAAATCAACAAGGTTGAACACGCGATTCCACTGGCAAAAGTGTTGGTAGAAAACGGCCTACCAGTTGCTGAAGTCACATTCCGTACTGAAGCGGCAGCAGACGCGATTCGTGCGATGCGCGATGCGTATCCAGAAATGTGTATCGGTGCCGGCACAGTATTAACGCCAGCGCAGATCGACCTTGCGAAAGAGTCGGGCAGCGAATTCATCGTAGCTCCGGGCCTGAACCCAAACACCGTAAAACGTTGCCAAGAGATCGGTATGCCAATCGTTCCGGGCGTAAATAACCCAAGCCAAGTAGAGCAAGCGCTAGAGCTTGGCCTTAACTTCTTGAAGTTCTTCCCTGCAGAAGCGTCTGGCGGCATCAACATGGTGAAATCTCTGTTAGCGCCATACGTTGATGTGTCTTTAATGCCAACGGGCGGTATCGGCAAGCACAACGTGAATGACTACCTAGCCGTGGATCGCGTGGTGTGTTGTGGCGGTACTTGGATGGTATCTCCGAAGATGATCGAGAATGAACAGTGGGACGAGATCGCGGCATTGGTTCGTGAAGCAGTCGCTCTTGTGGACTAACGAGAAGCGTTTGGAATAAAGATAAACAACAGCAGTGGTTGATGGTTCTGTTTTGTGAATTGCCTCCGATAAACAAAACAGAACCATATTTATATAGGAAAACTAATAATGAAAAAAACTATATTATCCCTATTGATTTCAGGTTCAGTAGTGTCCCCAATGGCGTTAGCAATGGCTCCAAATACCGATCTAAATTTAATGCCGTACCCACAAACGGTCGAGCTGCAAGCTGGGCAAGTGAAAGTAGATGGTAATTTTCAAGTTTACATCAAAGGCTTTAATTCTGATCGCGTTGAGTACACGGCGAAACGCTTTATTGATCGCCTTGAGCGTCAGACAGGTGTGCCGATTCTAAATTGGCAGGTTGATAGTGCAGATCAAGCGGACCTGATCATAGATATCGATGCGGCACCAAAGTCTGAAGTACAGAACATCGACTCTGTAGAGTCCTACAAAATTACCACTCAGGGTGAACAAATCACGCTGAGCTCTCCAAGCTCATACGGCACTATTCACGGCATCGAAACCCTTTTACAGCTCGTTGAAACCACAGCGACTGGCTACCATATTCCTGCCGTAACAATTGTCGATGAGCCCCGTTTTCGTTGGCGTGGTGTCTCTTACGATACTTCACGTCACTTCATTGAATTCGATGTGCTGATTCGTCAGTTAGATGCGATGGCGTCGGCGAAGATGAACGTGTTCCATTGGCACTTCTGGGACGATCAAGGCATTCGAATTCAAACGGAATCTTGGCCGCGTCTGTGGTCTGAAACTGCCGATGGTAATTACTACACCAAAGACCAAGTTCGCTACTTAGTTGAATACGCCCGTAATCTTGGTATTCGTGTTATCCCTGAGGTCTCTCTTCCGGGTCACTCTTCTGCCGTGGCTCATGCTTACCCGCGTTTGATGTCGGGCGTTGAAGGGCAAAACTACGAGCAAGAAAGAGGGTGGGGAGTGTTTGAACCGCTCATGGATCCACTGAACCCAGAAGTCTATGAGATGCTAGGTGACGTGTTTGACGAAGTGACCGAGCTGTTCCCTGATGAGTACTTTCATATCGGTGGCGATGAGCCGAACTATGCGCAATGGAAAAACAGCGAAAAGCACCAACAGTTCATTGAAGAGAACAATATCGATGGCGAGCGTGGTCTGCAGTCTTACCTCAATGTAAAAGTTGAGAAGATGCTCGAAGAGCGCGGTAAGAAGATGACCG
Source organism: Vibrio sp. FF266 (assembly GCF_041439695.1). Lineage (NCBI taxonomy): Bacteria > Pseudomonadati > Pseudomonadota > Gammaproteobacteria > Vibrionales > Vibrionaceae > Vibrio > Vibrio sp. FF266. The sequence continues at coordinate 2,558 of NZ_JBGOOO010000005.1, read as the reverse complement.
GTTGGGATGAGATTTGGCATAAAGATCTGCCGACTTCCATCGTGATTCAAAGCTGGCAAGGGCATGACAGCATTGGTCGTGCGGCGAAAGAGGGCTACCCAGGTATTCTTTCTACGGGTTATTACCTAGATCAACCTCAGCCGACTAGCTACCACTATCGCAATGACCCAATGCCAAGTGGCATCACAGTTGACGATAAGCTGCACAGTGGCGAAAAGTTCGTGACGTATCAATGGCAGAAGCCACGTTCAAAAGGCGGCCCACGTAAGGGAACACTGACTATTATTGAAGGGAAAGACGGTACTTTCCGCGCATTCAGTGATTATAACGGCAAGTCTCGTGAAGAGATCTACATCCTTGATTATGTACCGGGTAAAACCTTTGTCGGTCACTTCGATAACTTCATGTCGTACACCGAGTTCAACCTAAACCTAAATCCCAAGGGTTTTACCGAAGGCAGTTACCAATTGGTCGGTAATGTGCGTTGGCCAACCACAGGTGAAGTGATTGCGAGCAGTGATGTTGAAGGCAGCGTGATTCCTGAACCAAATGGTGGTTACCCTGCAGAATTAACCGACAAAGAAAAAGAGCTTATCTTGGGAGGCGAGATCACCATGTGGCTAGAGAATAAAGACAGCCTCACGGTTGAAAACTACCTATGGCCGCGCAGCTATGCGATTGCAGAGCGCTTCTGGTCTGATGCGGAATTGACGGACGAACGCAGCATGTACAAGCGCATGAAAGCGATGGATACATGGTCTGAAGTGTCGGTTGGCCTGCGTCACCATGCGGATGCCGACATGTTGTTAAAACGTATTGCTAAAGGGCAGGATATCCACGATCTACGCGTGCTTGCGAAATACATTGAACCAGCACAGTACTATGCACGTAACTGGGAGAAGTGGAACTCTACGGAGCCTAAGGGCACTTTATACAGCCAATACGAGCGTCTAAACCGCTTTGTTGATGCGCTGCCAGTAGAAAGCTACGCGGTGTATGAGATGCAAGATTTGGTCAGTGAAGTCGAGACGGGTAATCAACAAGCGCTTGAGCAACTTGCCCAGCATTATCAACAAGCAAAAGCGGCTGCACTCGCTGCTGAGACTGTCTTCGCAGGTAATGTGTCTTCGGTAGAGACTGTGATTGTCGCAGAGAAAACCGCGGAAGTCGCAGACTTGGCGTTAACCTTGATTGCTAAAGCACAAGCGGATGAAAAAGTTAGAGCATCAGATGCAAATGCTTACCAAGCGATATTGTCTGAAGCAGCGAAAATCTATGATGAATCGATCATCGCGATTGTTCGCCCTACAGAGTTACTGTTGAAGCAGCTAGCTGAGTAAGTCGTTAACGGATTAGCGAATAAGTCACACGCCAATAAGTGAATCAAAACCGCCCTCTGTGGGCGGTTTTTTAGTTTTAGCTTCTCAATTGGGTGTAATTTCTCGCCCAATATAAGCGACTACTCACTAACACTACTCTGTAGCGTTAACGTTAATGTCAGGTAGAAGCTTCCAAGACCAAACTTTTGGTGTCGTCAGTTGGTTCGTGGACAAATAACGACGAGTTAAGCTTTGCAGTAAACGCGTGCTTCTCGTGGTGTATAAATACCAAAAGTTACGGCTGCTAGTAAACCATTCACGAATGTCTCTTGAACTTCAACTTTAGCAACGTTGTCGATACCGTTACATACTTTAGCTGCATCAATTTGCTTTTTCTGCGCTAGACCATTGATGAAAAAGTGGTGTGACTTTTCAGTTGTTGGTGCTGTTGCTTCGCTCTCTTGAGGGGCCATTACGAAAGTTTGTTGAGCGCAACCTGTTGCTACTAGCGATAGTGCCGCAATGATCATTAATTTTTTCATGTGTTTCTCCAGAGATAAAATTCAGCTCACGTTAGTAAGGGTGAACGAGTGTTGTTGGTTTTGAAGGGGGATATCTAGCCTCCTTCGGTTGATGTTGAACATTATTCCAGAGATGATTGGTCGTTACTGTATGGGTTTGTCAGTCGAATCGTTACACAGTGGAAAGGCTATAGTGAATACGGCGCCTTTTAAAGTATTGCTTTGTGCGACTTGTACTGTTGCACCGTGTTGAACACAGATCTTCTTGACGATAGAAAGCCCTAGACCATGGCCACTCTTGGCTTTGTTACGCGCTTTATCTCCAACATAAAAAGGTTCGAATAGGCGAGAACGGTGCTCTTTTGCTACGCCGTCACCGTCGTCATGCACGGCGATTTGTAGCATATCGTGGTGCACGCTTGCTTCTATCGAAATTTGTGAGCGTGCGAATTTCATCGCGTTACGTACTAGGTTATCTAACGCGCGATTGAGCAGCGTATCATCTGCTAATATCAAATGAGGTTGTTCTGGTAGTGATAGATCAATACTAAACTCAGTCTCTTTGTTCCAACGGCTCATTGCGTGATCGAGAAAGTCTCTTACCTCTAATGGCTGTAGTAAGTTATCTAGATCACAACTGTCGAGTTTTGCGTAATATAGTAGTGATCTGCTCCAGTAAGACTGGACACCGCATTAAGCGACATATTGTTTTTCAAAG
>NZ_JBGOOO010000004.1:151763-242412 GCF_041439695.1 Vibrio sp. FF266 | reverse complement strand
ATAAATACCCAGCAACTCGCTGCAAAAATCAGCTCGAAAGATCAACACGCCCTAGTCTTTTAATAGATTACTTGGCCTCACTCTAGGAGTATTCATGACAGCCGAATTAAGAAAAACGAAAATCGTCACAACGCTAGGCCCTTCTACTGATAAAGGTAACGTGCTTGAAGAGATCATCAAAGCCGGTGCCAATGTCGTCCGTATGAACTTCTCTCACGGCACTAGCGACGACCATATACAACGTGCAGAAAATGTCCGCGCAATAGCCAAAAAACTTGGTACTCAGATCGCTATTCTCGGTGACTTACAAGGTCCCAAGATTCGAGTGTCAACATTCAAAGATGGCAAAATCCAACTTGCCGTTGGTGACCAATTTACTCTCGACAGTAGCCTTGGTTTAGGCGAAGGCAACCAACAAGCGGTCGGTCTTGATTATAAAGAATTACCTAACGACGTTTCAGCTAACGACATCCTGTTGCTAGACGATGGTCGTGTACAGCTAAAAGTAACCGAAGTGGAAGGTTGTCGCGTTCATACCGAAGTCATCATTGGCGGCCCTCTCTCGAATAATAAAGGCATAAACAAAAAAGGCGGCGGCTTGTCAGCAGAAGCGCTGACAGAAAAAGACAAACGCGACATCGTCACCGCCGCACAAATCAAAGTGGATTACCTTGCGGTGTCTTTCCCACGCAACGGCGAAGACATGCACTACGCTCGTCAACTCGCACGAGAAGCAGGTTTAGAAGCTCACCTTGTAGCAAAAGTAGAGCGAGCAGAGACGGTCGCCACTGTTGAGAACATGGATGACATCATAATGGCCTCAGATGTGGTCATGGTAGCTCGTGGTGACCTCGGAGTCGAAATTGGCGACCCTGAATTGGTCGGAGTACAAAAACAGCTTATACGTCGTGCTAGAGCGCTTAACCGAACGGTGATCACCGCAACTCAAATGATGGAATCGATGATTTCAGCGCCAATGCCAACCCGTGCCGAAGTCATGGACGTTGCCAATGCGGTACTTGATGGAACAGATGCGGTCATGCTTTCAGGTGAAACAGCTGCAGGTGATTACCCGGTCGAAACCGTAAAATCGATGGCTGAAGTGTGTATTGGTGCTGAGAAAATGGCGGGGATTAACAACCAATCCAATTACCGAATTGACCGCACGTTTGTGACCGCCGAAGAAACCGTTTCGATGGCGACTATCTACTCGGCAAACCATATGGAAGGCATTAAAGGCGTAGTCACTCTCACAGAATCCGGCCGTACTGCACTGATGATGTCTCGCCTAAGTGCTGACATGCCTATCTACGCACTATCTCGTAACGAAGGAACACTTAATCGCTGCACCTTGTACCGAGGTGTAACACCTATCTACTTCGAGACAGAAGCCAAAGACAGTTTTGACATTGCCCTATCTACGCTCACCTGCCTAAAAGAGCAAGAGCATCTTAAGTTTGGCGATCTCGTTATCGTCACTCAAGGCGACATTATGGATGTGGCGGGATCAACCAACTGTATGAGAATCTTGCCTGTCACCTAATGTTTGCCCGTAAGGCGAAACGATTTGCCTAATCTCAAGACAAAAAAGGGTTATCGAACCAAGTTCAATAACCCTTTTTCATTTCAGTATATTCTTCGTTAATAACATCAACAATTAACGCCATTACTAGTCAACGACATGGTTACTAAAAATATAGTTACTAAAGATATAGTTAACTAACGGAATGCTAACTCATCAACTTCAAATATTATTAATCAACCTCAAGCATTACTTCTCAGCAGCAATGGTTGCCAACTGTGGCATGTGTGAACTGCGGGCATTTTTCGTAGAGGTATAAGTTTCAACAAATCGGTAACCGGCTTCTAAACCCAAATCATAATCGTGCAGTAAATCTTCTTTATTACTCATTAATGAATTGGATTTCAGCGGCATACTCGGGGCAATTTGCACGACAAACGCATCGTCTGGTGGGGAGTTCAAAAAATCCTGAGTCAATGAGTAAGTTTGGTAATGCACCATCAGCATATCTGCTAAGCCGGAATCAAACTTATCACCAATTAAATGACTTAATCTATAGATGTCATCCGCCCCGAATAACCATCGACCACCATTCAGCAAATCCAAATGTGATCTGTCGCGCTTCTGTTCTTTTGAGCTGAGAATTTGTTGTTGAAAGAACGAGCTCCAATCGGTTTTCCACTGTTCCACTTTTTGTTGCCAATGACCTTGAACACTGTCAAAAGATTCGCGGAACCATTCCAGTTCTTCGGCTGATATCGGTTTGGGTGTTTTTAATCGCGTACTGTTAGCTTGAACCTCGACCTCGACCTCTTCCTCTAGCGTAGGCTCAGTTCGGATCACAACAATGGAACGGGCTTGTCTACGCCACGCTTCTTGAACTGGGATGCAAGCTGATACACCACCATCCACATAAGCATTGTCGCCAATAAAGATTTCATCATTGTATAAGCGAGGAATCGCACAGGTTGCAATCATCACTTTGTACCAATCTTCACCCAATACTGGAAAGTAGTGATCTCGTAAGTCTTTAGAATCCGTGACGGCTGCATAGAAATGGCGATCGCCTAGCGTTTGTCGTCCTAAATCCAAATCAAGCTTATATGGGTAAGCCATGATTTGTTCTAAGGCCCATTCTAATCCAAGGTTCTTTCTGTGTCGTATATAAGAAAAGAGATTGAAGAATTCAGGTGATGTTGTGAGGTCGAGAAGGAAAGAACGGCCAAGGCCTTTATCGCGGCACAGATAAGCACACAAATTAAGAGCACCTGCAGAGGTACCAAAAAACTCGTCGAAGGGATCAAAATTTGAAAGAAGAAAGGCATCCAGCACTCCAGAAGTAAAAATACTTCTCTGTCCGCCACCTTGGGCGACCAGTGCTGTTTTTCCAGCAATAAACTTAGCGTAATAATCTAAGTCTATTGCTGTATCAATATTGGTTATAATCCCACTATTCATTATTCCCTGAGTATAAAAACCCAGCCTCGCAATAGATGGTATTAACTACCAATTGCAATAAAGCCAAATGAGAGAATGATTGCGTAGATGACAACCGTTATTTGTAGGGCATTTTTCAGATTATGGTCCATAGACACCTCTGTCTTATTATTAATTTGTCGAGTCTCTATTTAAGTACTATCAGGTGTGTGAAGTATCTTCAAGAATCGTCGAAATTAGTCGCACAATATTGATGTAACCATCACAATTAGTAAGTGTATGGATAAGGATATACTCATGAATAACAAAGCAAATATAATGGCACTGATTACGCTTATCTCCGTTTCGAGCGTACATGCCTCGCCGGAGATCATCATTACTCCGATGGTGGGCTATACCGGCGGTGGCAGTGTCGAAGACCAGGACGGTAAAACCTATGATATGAAAGGGTCTGAAAACTACACCTTTGCGATTGAAACGCCATTTGAAAAAGGACGCATCGGCTTTTTCTATTCTAATCAAAGCTCTGAATTAGAAACGCTCAACCTAAGCTCCTCCATCCAATACCTGCACTTTCAAAGTAGCATTTACTACCCAGCTTCTTCTGTGTTGTCTGGTTATTTGGGGTTAGGCCTTGGTGCTTCTTACGTCGATGTAGACTGGGCAAAAGATAAGTATGGGTTCTCAACCTCTATCTTTGGTGGTTTAGAGTACAAATTTAGTGACCGATTAGCGCTAAACACACAACTACGTTGGCTAGGTACCGTTGTCGATAACGACACCTCCGGTGTTTGTAACATCCCAAGTAACGGCCAAGAGTGCATCATCCGCTTTGATACCGACTGGATGAACCAATTCCAAGCCAATGTCGGACTGAGTTTTACTTTCTAAGTATCGATGACCATAAGCATCTCATACCAATAGAACCTCCGAATAGTTGGTCAGTTCAACTATAGAGTGTATGAATTTCAGTCATACGCTCTACTTTTAAATAAAGTCATATAACCTAATAAAACAGAAAAAATTAGACACATAAACCAATCAGAAAACCCCAAACCAATTCATACCTCTAAAATAACCATCATTTAACATCTTAAAGACCATAAGACCACAGTTATTAAACATACCTAATCTATTGCTTTAACCATTCTAACTAGGTAGGCTCATTAGCACGCATCAGCTGAATATTTCAGGTTATGCAAACACACATCAAACAATTAAGAATTATCCGCTGAGTTCTCCAATCGCTAACAACATAATAATCTAAACTTTTGCTTAATCACGGAAGATAAAGTAAACAGTCAAACCGTTTGCCTGTTTTAACTATCATCTCCTTACCAAGCACAGCGTGACGAGAAGCTTCATACCTCAGGGAAGTTGTAAAGGAGTTAAATATGAAGCGAGAACAGTGGGGATCCCGAGCAGGATTTATCCTTGCCGCAGTAGGATCTGCTATTGGTTTAGGAAACATTTGGCGTTTTCCATATATGGCTTATGAAAATGGCGGCGGTGCTTTTTTCATTCCATATCTATTTGCCATGCTTACGGCTGGTATCCCATTTATGATCCTAGAGTTCAGTATGGGTCAAAAATATCGTGGATCTGCACCTGCAACCTTAGCGCGCATCAACTCAAAATTTGAGTGGCTTGGCTGGTTCCAAGTAGGTGTAGCGGCTGTCATCGCGGTCTACTATGTTGCCGTTATCGGTTGGGCAATTTCATACTTCGGTATGTCATTCAATCAAAGCTGGGGAACAGACACTAACGCATTCTTCTTCAGTGAATATCTAGCTCTAGGTGATAACTCACCGACGAACCTAGGTAGCATCCAATGGGGCATCGCTGGCGCAATGTTACTCGCTTGGGCAATCACTTATGCAGCTATCGTGGGTGGTGTTAAAGCTGGTATCGAACGTGCTTCTAAAGTAATGATGCCAGTGTTGTTCATAATGGTGATTTTGCTTATCGGACGCATGGTTTTCCTTCCTGGTGCTCTAGATGGTGTGAACTACATGTTCGAACCTGATTTCAGCAAGATCTGGGACGTAAAAGTATGGGCTGCTGCTTATGGACAAATCTTCTTCACGCTAAGTATCGGTTTTGCGATCATGCTGGCTTACTCAAGCTACCTGCCTGAAAAATCAGATATTACGAACAACGCGTTCATGACGGTTCTTATCAACTGTGGTTTCTCAATTCTTGCGGGTATTATGATTTTCTCTGTTCTTGGCTACATGGCTCAAGAACAAGGTAAACCATTAACTGAAGTTGTATCAGCAGGCGTTGGCCTTGCGTTTGTTACGCTACCTGCTGCGATTAATTTACTTCCAGCACCGTATATTCTGGGTCCACTATTCTTCTTTGCACTTGTTGTGGCTGGTTTAAGCTCTCATATCTCAATTATGGAAGCAGTAACATCTGCAATTATGGACAAGCTGAACTGGAGCCGTAAAAAAGCAGCAAGTATTGTTATTGGCGTTGGTGTTGTGGTGTCTATGGCATTTGCAACTAACGGCGGCCTACTTCTACTAGACCTAGTCGATCACTTCGCTAACAACGTCGGCATCATGGTAGGCGGATTCATTGAAATCCTTCTAATGGCATGGTTACTAAACAAAGTTAGCGATGTACGTGCGTACGTCAATGAGATTTCAGATTTCTCTATTGGCGTATGGTTTAACGTATGTTTACGCTTCGTCACTCCAGTTATGCTTGCAATCATTCTTGCAACAAAACTAAGCGCATTGTTTACAGACGGTTACGGTGGCTACGACCTGACTCTTGGTTGGGCAATGATCGCAGGATTACTAGCGATTGGCATTATCATAAATATGACAAGTAAGAAGGAAGCATAATCATGACAACGAGTGCGATTATTATGATGGTTCTTGGTCTTGGTATCACTTGGGGTGGTGCTGCAATTTGCATAAAGCGTGCAATGGACAAACAGAAATAACCTTATTTAAACCATTCAAAAATGCCAGCTACTAAGCTGGCATTTTTTTGTCTCATCACCTAGAACTTGTAGGTGATACCCAGTGCACCACCCACTTGTAATTCAACACCTTTATACATGTCGAGCTCAGGGTGAACTTGCGCGTACGCATTCCAACCTTCGTAGAAGTTCACTTTAACACCTAAAGGCAAACGTAAGCCAAAATCATCATTCCACTCAGCCCAAGCACCTGCACCGACATACCAACTCAACGGAGCTTCAGTCTCAAACTGACCACGCTTCAAAATATAGTCAAATGCAGCACCGTCGTTGCCAATCGTGGCACGGTATTTCTGATCAAATTCGACAACGACACTCAGGTCTTGGTCAATGGCTAATCCAACTTCCAAATCTGGTGCTTCAGAAGCATGCACAAACGCGGCTCCGCTGCAGCACATAAGGCAGATCAAATAACGATGTTTCATAATATTCTCAGACTGTTTTTAAAAATGGCAGTGTACTGGGTTCACAAAGAGAAGGTGTCATCGCTAGGTAAAAGCGAGCTGGCGCTCAGGGTTCGGAATCGGTCTTCAACACATAGAGTTGAGTAGAACTAGTTGAGTAAGAAGAGCTTATACTAATCACAGTAAGTAAGTGTTCAGGAATAGCGCAGGAAAAAATCTTGAGAACAAGGCATAATTTTTTGATAAGTAGCTATTCTACAATCAAAAATTCTAACGAAGTTATCGAGGTTTTTAACAAGCTAGGATGACCAGTTATTTACTACGATTGGTATTAAACGTGAGGGTATTTTGCATATTGCAGAAAACAAAAAAGGAGGCCTTTCGGCCTCCTTTCAATCTATTGAATCAGTGAATTAACCGTTGTTACGGATCCACTCATCCATGTCTGTCTTAAGGTTGTCAGACTTAGTACCGAAGATAGCTTGTACGCCACCAGCAACAACAACAACACCTGCAGCGCCTAGTTTCTTCAGTTTGTCTTGGTCAACAAGAGCGGTATCAGCTACTGCAACACGTAGACGAGTAATACAAGCGTCAAGACCAGTGATGTTCGCTTTACCACCGAATGCAGCAACTAGCTCACCAGCAAGTTCAGAACCTGTAGCAACTACTTCTTCTTCAGATTCGTCTTCACGGCCCGGAGTTTTAAGGTCAAGTGCTTTAATCACAGTGCGGAATACGATGTAGTAAATTGCAGCGTAAGCAACACCACATACAACCATTAGACCCATCTTAGACGCATTGCCAGATAGAACTAGGAAGTCGATTAGACCGTGTGAGAAAGATGTACCGTGTACAAAACCTAGAGTGTTCGCAAGAACGTATGCAGAACCAGCTAATAGAGCGTGGATTGCGTACAGTACAGGAGCAACGAATAGGAATGAGAATTCGATTGGTTCAGTGATACCCGTTAGGAATGAAGTCAACGCAGCAGAAGCCATGATGCCCATTACTTTAGCGCGGTTTTCAGGTTTAGCTGAATGTGCAATCGCGATTGCAGCAGCAGGTAGACCGAACATCTTGAACATGTAACCACCAGCTAGCTGACCGAAGCCATTGCCCGCTGCACGAGATGCGTCATCAGCAACTAGGTAACAAGTAAGAACACCGTTTTGAGTTTCGCCAGCAGCGTTTACACAAGTACCAGCTTCGAAGAAGAAAGGTACGTTCCAAACGTGGTGAAGACCAAATGGAATCAGAGAACGCTCAACGATACCGTAGATACCAAACGCCACTTGTGGGTTTTGGTGAGCAGCCCAATCAGAGAACGCAGAGATAGCGCCGCCAACTGGTGGCCATACTACAGATAGTAGGATTGCTAGACCAATCGCAGAGAAACCTGTGATGATTGGCACAGCACGCTTACCAGCGAAGAAGCCAAGGTACTCTGGTAGTTGAATACGGAAGAAACGGTTGAATGCCCAAGCAGCAACACCACCGACTAGGATACCACCTAGTACACCAGTGTCGATTTTATCAACGCCCATTACACCAGCCATTACGCCTAGTGTAGCAGTCATGATGCCGTAACCAACGATAGCAGCTAGACCAGCTACACCGTCGTTATTAGTAAAGCCAAGTGCTACGCCTACTGCGAACAGTAGTGCCATTTGACCGAATACTGAACCACCCGCTTGTTCCATTAAGTTTGAAACGATTTCTGGAATGAAAGGAAGGTCTGCTGCACCGACACCTAGCAAAATACCCGCAACTGGTAAAACTGATACTGGTAGCATCAGAGACTTACCAACTTTCTGCAGGCTAGCAAAAAGGTTCTTAAACATGTTTATGCTCCTGATAAAGATAAAATAATTATATGGGTCCTAACGGCACACCCCCGTAGCCTATATGTTAGCACCCAGTGAAAATGTAACCATGTATTGCATTATATTTTCTGCCGCTAAATATATATTGATGGGGAACTAACTTTCTAGTCACTTACGAAATTTAGTTTCAAAACACGTCTTGGATCACATGTCAAATATAGAAATGCAATGCTTTACAAGTCGCTAACCAACTGAAAAGTAAATAAATTATAATACCCTTCTATTATTTTACTGAGTAAATAAAATAGAGGGCAATGTTATTTTTAGTAACAAAATTACAAATGTTGTAATTCACGCTCTCAAGTTCAACATATTCCGTAAACATTAAAAAAAAACGCATTTTTGGTGATCAAAAACACAAAAAGGGAGCTTTCGCTCCCTTTTGTTTGTTTAGTTAGATTTCTATCGCAAAAAAAGTTTTTGGTAATTTTTGGTCGTTTGTTCAGCAACCTCTTTCATTGATACCCCTTTTAACTGGGCGATATAAGCCGCAACTTCGACTACATATGCAGGCTGATTCTCTTTACCACGATATGGAATTGGCGCCAAATATGGCGAATCCGTTTCGATCAGCAACCTATCTAGAGGTAGTTTTTTCACAACGTCTTTAAGTTCTGTGGCTTGTTTAAAGGTCACAATACCTGAGATCGAGATATAGAAACCTAATTCCATTGCCGCTTCAGCGAACGCTTGATCTTCAGTAAAGCAGTGAATCACACCACCACACTTCTCTGCTCCACCATCGCGTAAAATAGCTAACGTATCTTCACGCGCGTTACGCGTGTGGATGATCAAAGGTTTATTAAGCTCAACAGCCAACTCAACGTGCTGCTTGAACCTGAGCTGTTGTAGCTCTGCAGTCTCTGGTTGGTAATGATAATCTAGGCCAGTTTCACCAATAGCCACCACTTTCGGGTTGCTCGCGTACTCACGCATTCTTTCTAAACAGAAGTCGCTCTCTACGTCGAGAGGGTGAACGCCACACGAAGCCTTAACGTTATCAAACGGCGAGATCATCTCAAGCATGTTTTCAAACGAATCCAACGTCACACCGACAGAAAGCAGTTGGTCAACGTTGGCTGCTTTCGCTTTATTAACCACGTCTTCTACGCTGGTGTGTAAATTTTGGTAATCCAGTTTGTCTAAATGACAATGGGAATCTACGAACATGTTTCCTCGCAAGTGGCTATCAGCCAATTCATTATGAGTAGCTCCGTATTGAGCCCAGGGTGTTGCTTTAACTGCTCAATCAATATCAGCAGTTTATTCGACGCTGCATAAGCACTTTGATAAGACATCACCTCACACAGTGCTTTCGCACTCGGAATGATAGCGTGATTAGCTAAACCAAAATGCAGCTTTTGTACATCTGACAATAAATGCCAAAGCCAGCTAAGTTGAATCAAAGGGTCTTTGCTAAGCTCTGTAGAGAACTTCAGCATGTCGGGTTGAGTGCCTTTTATCACATCCACAAAGCCATCTAGTGCTTTGGTAGAAGCTTCGACGCCACCTTGATCAAACATTGCTTTCGCTTTCAGAGGTGCGTTGTCGTTCAATGTCAGTATGTACTGAGGAACCGTTTTACCAACTTCTCCATTTAACCATGCCGATCCTGCATCCAATTGTGGGCACACCACATTAAATTGCTGGCAACGGCTAAGAATAGTTGGCATTAAGCGATTACTGTTGCGCGTCGAAAGAATGAAAATACAGTTACTCGCAGGTTCTTCCAGCGTTTTCAACAGCGCATTAGATGCCGATTCATTCATCGCTTCAGCCGGATTCAGCAAGATGACACGCAGGGCACCTAACTGGGACGATTGTTGAGCCCAGCGGTTACTCGCACGCACTTGGTCAACCGTAATCGATTTACCTTCTTTCTCAGGTTCAATCACATGGAAATCTGGGTGACTCCCCGACTTCATCAGTTCACAACTGTGGCAAAATCCGCACGCTTCACTTTCGTAATTAACACACATCAATGCATCGGTAAGTTGGCTAACCAGCGCTTCCACACCAAGCCCTTCCGGCGCATTAACGATCACAGAGTTAGGAAAACGTTCTGCATCGAGACTTTTTTTCCACTCACTCCATACCGGTGTGAGCCAAGAATAAACTTCAGCCATGACTACCTACTGTTTATTGAGCCAAGCACTGAGCGCGACTTTAATATCAGCGGCTACTTGCTCAATTTCTTGCTGCGCATTAATCACGAGTACAGAATCGTCTTGCCCTGCAATTTCTAAGTAACGCTCACGCGTGCGATCGAAAAATGAGATGTCCATCTTTTCAATTCTATCAAGCTCACCACGACCTCTAGCGCGTTCAAGCCCAACTCTAGGGTCTAGGTCCAAATATAGTGTTAAATCTGGCTTAAAGCCGCCTAGCGTGGTTGCTTTCAGTGATTCCATAGTGCTACGAGCGATCTGACGACCACCACCTTGGTATGCTTGAGAAGACATATCATGGCGATCACCCAACACCCATTTACCACTGTCTAGTGCAGGCTTGATGACGTTTTCTACTAATTGAACACGCGCTGCGTACATCAGCAGCAACTCAGTCATGTCTTGAAGCTTCTCGCCCTCGTGTTCTTCTTTGACCAACGAGCGCATCTTCTCGGCAAGCACGGTACCACCGGGTTCACGAGTATTAACGATGTCAGCGACACCAGCTGTTTTCAATGTCTCAACGATGGCATTGATTGCTGTACTTTTGCCAGCACCTTCAAGGCCTTCAACCACGATAAATTTCGACTGATTCATAATTCTTTCTTTATTTGTTTTTTCTTAATTGCTTTAAGTAAGCTCGTACTGCACGGTTATGCTCAGTCAAACTCTTTGAAAATACGTGACCGCCCGTTCCACTCGCAACAAAATACAGGTAGTTGCTCTTCTCTGGATTCAGAGCCGCGTTGATAGACGCTTTACCCGCCATCGCGATCGGTGTTGGCGGTAAACCGCTCATTGTATAGGTGTTGTACGGCGTTGGTGTGCGTAGATCTTTCTTACGAATATTGCCTTTGTAGCTATCGCCCATGCCGTAGATAACCGTTGGGTCAGTTTGCAGACGCATACGCTTGTTCAAGCGGTTAACGAATACAGAAGACACACGCTCACGCTCAGAAGCGACAGCAGTCTCTTTCTCGATGATAGACGCAAGAATTAGCGCTTCATAAGGCGATTTAAGAGGCAGTTTATCGGCTCTATTTTCCCACTCATCATTGACCACGTTCATCAGATCTCGGTGGGCACGTTTCAACAAATCTAAATCCGTTGTGCCATAGGTGTAGTGGTATGTTTCCGCTAAGAAAAGGCCTTCTAGCTTTTCATTTTCGATACCAAGCTTTTGTGCGATTTCTTTTTCAGAGACATCATTCAACGTCTGCTGTATGAATTCGTTGTCTTTTAACTGAACAAGCCACTCGTCAAAACGACTGCCTTCTACGAAGGTAATGGTAAATTGGTGCTCTTTCCCTTCGACAAGCACTTGTAGCGTCTGCTCTAGGGTTAAACCGGGTTCAAGCAGGAATGTACCCGCTTTTACGTCTACAAGCTCAGGATGTAACTTACGGATTAATTTCTCGTAAGGAGAAGCCTCAAAAAGCCCCTCGTTAATCAACTGTGCTAGAACACGGTTAAAGCTGCTACCTGAAGCAACGGTAACCACCTGCGGTTTTTCTAATTGAATAACTTGTTTCAGGTTATCTTGCGCTTGGTTGTAAACATAAAAACCAGCAGCAGCGGCTGCAATTAAGCACAAGGTAATAAAAATAAATAACTTTTTGATCACGAGTTTAGTTGTCCTTGAAGGCTACGAGTAACGGTTCCAATGTTGAATTGGGTATCACTAATACGGGTAACTGGGGCAACCCCTAAGATGGAGTTGGTCATGAAAATCTCATCAGCTTGCATGAGTTGAGATAAGCAGTAGTCACTAATTGTAACGGAAAGTTCAGCTTGATTCAGCGCGGTTAACACTTGCTTACGCATAACCCCCGCCACACCACTTTGCGTCAGTTGAGGTGTATATATCATCTGACCTTTGCGCCAAAACAGATTAGCCATGGTGGTTTCAATCACATTACCTGATATATCCAGAACCACGCCATCAGCTTCATCGGCCTGATCCATTTCATCTTTCATCAAGATCTGCTCAAGACGATTATTGTGCTTATGACCTGCGAGCAATGGGCTCAAACCTAGTGCTTGTTGGCAGATACCGAGTTCTACACCAGAATCTTGCCACGCTGAATAATGACTAGGGAAATCAAATGTACTGATGGTTATCGTTGGCTTGGCGATATTCTTGGTACTGTAGCCACGACCGCCGGCCCCACGGCTAACGTGTAGCTTTATCCCAGCTTTTTGATTATGAGGCTTGTTTTTATCTTGAAGATTCGTTGAACCATTAAGGCTCTTTGTACCAGGAAGCGCATTGTGTTGGATATGTTCAAGTGCATTATCGAGCCAAAGGTTAACCGTATTCCAATCAAGTTCGGAAATGCGTAACGCTTTAAGACAATCATCAACACGACGCTGATGATCGTGAAAATATTGAATCTGGCCATCTTGAACAAGCATGGTAGTAAAACAGCCGTCTCCATACTGAAACGAGCGATCTAAGATATCGACAGTTTGCTGACTTTCTCCATCAACCCAAAACATGTTTTTCCCCATAAAAAGAAACGGCTCAATGCTAAAGCATCGAGCCGTTTAAAAACAGTTCTAATTATGACTATCTACGATGTTTGACTCTTATATAAGATGATTAAATCTTTTTGAAGATCAAACAGCCGTTAGTACCACCGAAACCGAATGAGTTACATGCAGCATATTCCATACCGCTAACTTTACGCGCAGTGTGAGGTACTAAGTCAATATCTAAGCCTTCTTCAGGATCATCTAAATTGATTGTTGGTGGAACAATTTGATCAATTAGAGACATCGCAGTGATGATCGCTTCAGCAGAACCCGCAGCACCTAGAAGGTGGCCAGTCATTGATTTCGTAGAAGAAACCAAGACTTGCTTGCTGCCTGCTTCGCCAAGAGCACGCTTGATGCCCTTCACTTCCGCTACGTCACCTGCAGGAGTCGAAGTACCGTGTGCGTTAACATAACCGATTTGTTCACCAGTAATGCCAGCATCACGCATAGCCGCTTCCATTGCTAGTGCGCCACCAGAACCATCTTCACTTGGAGATGTCATGTGGTAAGCGTCACCCGACATACCGAAGCCAACTAGCTCACAGTAAATCTTAGCGCCACGAGCTTTAGCATGTTCATACTCTTCAAGAACCATCATGCCTGCACCGTCACCAAGAACGAAGCCGTCACGGCCTTTGTCCCATGGACGAGAAGCTTTTTGAGGCTCATCGTTACGAGTAGACAGTGCTTTAGCCGCACCAAAACCGCCCATACCTAGTGGTGTCGATGCTTTTTCAGCACCACCCGCTAGCATTGCGTCAGCATCGCCGTATGCAATCATACGAGCCGCGTGGCCAATGTTATGTAGGCCAGTCGTACATGCTGTAGAGATCGCGATGTTTGGACCGCGTAGGCCACGCATGATAGACATGTGACCCGCAATCATATTCACGATCGTCGACGGTACGAAGAACGGGCTGATTTTACGAGGGCCTTTTTCAGTTAGAGCCTTGTGACCGGCTTCGATCAAACCAAGACCACCAATACCAGAACCGATAGCAACGCCTACACGAGGAGCGTTTTCTTCAGTAATAGTTAGGGCTGAATCATCTAAAGCTTGAATACCTGCTGCGACGCCGTACTGGATGAACAAGTCCATCTTACGAGCATCTTTTTTAGTCATATACTCTTCGCAGTTAAAGTCTTTAACTAGACCTGCAAAACGAGTTGAGAAATTGGTTGCGTCAAAATGATCGATATTAACGATACCACTTTGACCAGCTAGCAGGGCTTTCCAAGAAGATTCTACAGTGTTGCCTACCGGCGACAACATACCCATGCCAGTGACAACTACACGACGCTTGGACACGATATTACACTCCGGGGATTGAGGTGATTTAAGATGAGGATAGATGAGTTAGATAAAACACAGGCGGTCGAGGTGACCGCCTGGGAGAGATTATTACTGAGCGCTAGTTACGTAATCGATAGCAGCTTGAACAGTAGTAATTTTCTCAGCTTCGTCATCTGGAATCTCAGTGTCGAATTCTTCTTCTAGAGCCATTACTAGCTCAACTGTGTCTAGAGAATCTGCACCTAGGTCATCAACGAAAGAAGCTTCGTTTTTAACTTCAGCTTCGTCTACACCTAGCTGTTCAACAATGATTTTCTTTACGCGTTCTTCGAGGTTGCTCATTTTTTCTTTTCCTTTACAGAGTTCGCTTTATGCGATGTTTTCCGTAGTTTATTCAATCTATTGAAAGTTGCAAGGTCAACTTTTCTGGTCAAACCACAATTTTCACGATTTTAACCGAAATTACGTATGATCTTGACTTAAATCATGCACAAATGTTGCACATAATTTACACCATGTACATACCGCCATTGACGTGAAGTGTTTCACCTGTGATATAAGCTGCCGCAGGTGACGCCAAAAATACCACAGCTTCAGCGATTTCGCGAGGGTCACCTAGTCGACCTGCTGGTACATTCGCCAAAGTTACTGCACGTTGGTCATCATTTAGCGCTTTAGTCATGTCAGTTTCGATGAAACCAGGTGCTACAGTGTTCACTGTAATACCACGAGACGCAACTTCACGAGCCATTGATTTAGTAAAACCAATTACGCCTGCTTTTGCAGCTGCGTAGTTAGCTTGACCAGCATTACCCATAGTACCGACTACAGAACCAACGTTTACGATACGTCCTTGACGCTTCTTCATCATGCCACGCAATACAGCTTTAGACATGCGGAAGATAGGCGTTAGGTTAGTATCGATGATGTCATTCCATTCATCGTCTTTCATACGCATAAGTAGGTTATCACGAGTGATACCTGCGTTGTTAACCAGAATGTCAATCGCACCGAATTCATCGTTGATGGTTTTCAGTGTAGCTGCAATTGAGTCAACATCCGTTACATTAAGAGCAAGACCTTTACCGTTCTCACCTAGGTACTCACTGATTGCAGCAGCGCCGCCTTCAGACGTAGCAGTACCGATAACTTTAGCACCACGCTCAACTAAAAGTTCAGCGATTGCACGACCGATACCACGGCTTGCGCCTGTAACTAGTGCAACTTTGCCTTCTAAATTCATCATAACTTCTCTATTAAGTGTTTATTTACTTAGCAGCTTCTAGTGATGCAGTGTCATTAACTGCAGCAGCTGTCATAGTTTTTACGATTCGTTTTGTTAGACCGGTAAGAACTTTACCTGGGCCTAATTCTAGTAGCTTCTCTACGCCTTGCTCATTCATAGCTTGTACGCCTTCAGTCCAACGAACTGGGCTGTACAGCTGGCGAACAAGTGCGCTTTTGATTTTTGCCGGGTCTGTTTCAGCAATAACATCAACGTTATTGATAACAGGCAGTGCCGGCGTGTTGAACTCTAGAGCTTCAAGAGCAACCGCTAGCTTGTCTGCTGCAGGCTTCATAAGGGCACAGTGAGACGGCACAGATACTGGTAAAGGAAGTGCACGTTTAGCGCCCGCTTCTTTACATAGTGCACCAGCGCGCTCTACTGCTGCTTTGTTACCCGCGATAACAACTTGGCCAGGTGAATTGAAGTTAACTGGAGACACAACTTCGTCTTGTGCCGCTTCTTCACACGCTTTAGCAATCGCTTCATCATCTAGACCGATGATTGCGTACATTGCACCAACACCCGCAGGAACCGCTTCTTGCATCAGTTGACCACGTAGCTCAACTAGCTTGATCGCTTCTTTAAAGTCGATAACACCCGCACACACTAGTGCAGAGTATTCGCCTAGGCTGTGGCCTGCTAGGTTTGCAGGTTGCTCTAGACCAAGCTCTTGCCATACACGCCAGATTGCAACAGACGCTGTAAGTAGAGCCGGTTGAGTACGGAAAGTTTCATTTAGATTTTCTACTGGACCATCTTGAACCAATGCCCATAGATCGTAACCAAGTGCTTCTGAAGCTTCAGCAAATGTCTTTTTAACAACATCATACTGTTCGCCTAGGTCAGCAAGCATACCGATAGCTTGAGAGCCTTGGCCTGGGAATACGATAGCAAATTTGCTCATAGTAATTTTCCTTTAAGCAAAGCAAAAAATTGAATAAGGCACATAAGTTATGTGCCTTGTTTGTTGATTATCGCTTGGGGTTAGAATTTAACTAACGCAGAACCCCAAGTGAAGCCGCCGCCAAATGCTTCAAGTAGAAGCGTTTGGCCACGTTTAATTCGCCCGTCGCGAACAGCCTCATCAAGGGCCGTTGGTACGGTAGCTGCCGACGTATTGCCGTGCTTATCAAGAGTAATCACAACTTGATCAAGCGACATCGTCAGCTTTTTAGCGGTTGCCGAAATAATACGGTAGTTCGCTTGATGTGGAACTAACCAATCAAGCTCTGACTTATCCATATTGTTCGCAGCTAATGTGTCTTTCACTAGCTTAGAAAGCTGAGTTACCGCCACTTTAAATACTTCGTTGCCCGCCATGTGCAACCATTTGTCCGCATCACCGCCACGCTCTGGAACTTCTAGGCTTAGAAGCTCACCATATTTACCGTCAGAGTAAATGTGAGTAGACAAAATACCTGGCTCTTCGCTTGCGCCAACAACCACCGCACCTGCAGCATCACCAAATAAGATGATAGTAGAGCGGTCAGTCGGATCACAGGTTTTTGACAGTGCATCCGCACCGATTACCAAAACGTTCTTACACATGCCAGTCTTGATGTGTTGATCAGCAACAGACAGTGCGTAGACAAAACCAGAACACGCCGCAGCCAAATCAAACGCAGGGCAGCCTTTGATACCAAGCTTGCCTTGTACCTGACATGCCGAAGACGGAAATGTGTGGCTACTGCTGGTTGTCGCAACAATGATTAAATCAATATCTTCTTTGTCGATACCTGCCATCTCAATGGCATTCTCAGCAGCGTAAAACGCCATATCCGCAACAGTTTCGTTTTCCGCTGAAATACGACGCTCTTTAATACCTGTTCTAGCAACGATCCACTCATCGCTAGTCTCTACCATTTTCTCTAAGTCTGCGTTAGTACGCACCTGAGATGGCAAGTAGCTGCCAGTACCTAAAATTTTGCTATACATGAAGACTAATAATGCCTCTCGAGTAAAACCGCTTCCAAACGATCGCTAATGCGACTGGGGACTTGTCGTTTGACCTCGTGTACTGCCTCACCAATCGCGTTGACGACTGCAGACACATCAGCACTTCCATGGCTTTTAATGACAATGCCGCGCAATCCTAACAAACTTGCGCCGTTATACTGGTCGGGGTTCAAGGTTTTTAATTCAGTAAATAGCTCAGAAAACAACATTCTGGCGATCCAACCCTTTATTGTTGAAGCCATCATGCGCGTTTTTAGCTTATCAATAAAGAGCTGAGCCGTACCTTCACACGTTTTTAAGCAGACATTGCCCACAAAACCATCACATACGACGACATCAGCAGCATCTTGAAGTAATTGATTACCTTCAATATAGCCTATGAAGTTCACAGACTGAGTATTCGACAACATTTCAGCGCATCGTTTTACAAGGTCATTGCCTTTGATTTCTT
The DNA here is from genome assembly GCF_041439695.1 of Vibrio sp. FF266. Lineage (NCBI taxonomy): Bacteria > Pseudomonadati > Pseudomonadota > Gammaproteobacteria > Vibrionales > Vibrionaceae > Vibrio > Vibrio sp. FF266. Next base: position 224,473 of record NZ_JBGOOO010000004.1, on the reverse strand, counting down.
CAGCGCCGATATTCAAGATAGCGACACGAGGCACGCGACCTAAATGTTGTTCTGCTAATGCACTGCCCATTACGGCAAACTGAAACAGTGAATCCGCGTCACTAGAAACGTTCGCTCCTAAATCAAGCATCCATGTACGGTTGCCAGAAGCGGTAGGCAAAGCTGAAACCAATGCAGGCCTATCAATACCAGGAAGGAGTTTGAGTCGGAAACGAGATAACGCCATCAGTGCGCCGGTGTTGCCACCACTCACACAAGCATCAGCTTGTGACTCGGCAACCAGATCGATAGCAGCACGCATAGAGCTACCCTGACTGTTGCGTAGGGCCAGTGAAGGTTTTTCAGAATTGGAAATAACTCGATCACAATGCTGGATACTCAAACGAGAATCAGGCATTCGACCTAATGAAGATAATTGAGATGTGATCGCGTTTCGATCACCTATTAGAATGACTTTTAGCTCTGGGAAATACGACAGTGCCTGCACGGCGGCAGGCACTGTAACACGAGGACCGAAGTCCCCGCCCATTGCATCAAGCGCAACGGTTAGATTTTGCAAAGGTCAACCTTACTTGTTGATAACCTTTTTGCCGCGGTAGAAACCTTCGGCAGTCACGTTGTGACGTAGGTGAGTTTCACCTGAAGTTGCGTCTACAGAAAGTGCAGCTGTAGTTAGCGCATCGTGTGAACGACGCATGCCACGCATTGAACGTGATTTCTTGCTCTTTTGTACGGCCATTGACCCTACTCCTATGTAAATTCTTAAAGATACTTACTAATAAGTTACTTCTTTAAGTTTTTTAAAACATCAAATGGATTCGGCTTTTTATCTTCCTCAATTTCTTCAGGAAGTTCACCAAACACCAAGTTATTTGAGTTAACGCTACATTTCGCATCGTCGTGCATTGCTATTTGTGGCAATCCAAGGATGAACTCGTCTTCAACTAATTGAATCAGGTCTAACTCACCGTACTCGTTCAGATCTACCAAATCGTACTCTTCCGGTGCTTCCTCTTCACTTTTCTCGCTGTAAACAGGAGTATAAGTAAATTGGACATCGCACTCATGTGCGAAAACCTCATTACAACGTTGACACTCTAAATCGACTTCGACGTTAGCTTTACCAGAGATAACGACTAATCGTTGTTCATCAAGCCCAAATGACATTGAGACTTGCGCGTCACGTTTTACGCCTTCAGTTGTTTCGGTTAAACGCTTTAAAAGACTGACTTGAATGATACCATCCATATCGAGTCGTTTTTGAGCCGTTCTTGCCGGATCAACTGTACGCGGTATTTTTTCCTTTTGCATAGGGCGCGAATCTTATCTTCCAAATCGTGTTTAGTCAAAGGAAATGGCAAAAAAAATGTACTTTCCTACCTTTCCTGTTCAGAGCATTATGAATAGCAGGCTAAGTTACGTTATCCTGAACTAAATGCTTACACGAATTGTAAATTAAAATGAGAAATTACCAACTAGTTTTAGCTTCTACATCTCCATTTAGGCAAGAGATCCTCAAAAAACTACAGTTAGACTTTGTCACAGCGAAACCTGACTGCGATGAAACGCCACTTCCAGAAGAGACTCCTCAACAATTGGTAATGCGTCTTGCTGAAACCAAAGCCAAGTCTTGTGCTGTCGAACAACCAAGCCTAGTGATTGGTTCCGATCAAGTATGTGTGATTGACGAAGAAATCATTGGCAAACCTCATACTCGTGAGAAAGCGATTGAGCAATTGTCTCGTCAAAGTGGTAAGAGCATCACTTTCTATACTGGGATAACGGTATGGAACAGCGAGACCAATAAAGCTGACACGCGTCTCGACACCTTTGTTGTGCATTTCCGCGATTTAACTGAGCAACAGATCATTTCTTATGTTGAGAAAGAGCAGCCTTATTACTGCGCGGGCAGTTTTATGTGCGAAGGGTTAGGTATTGCATTGTTTAAACAGATGGAAGGTAAAGACCCAAACACGCTGATCGGCTTACCTCTGATCGATTTAGTCGATATGCTTGAGGCACAAGGAATGAACGTGTTGTAAGCGATACTTACCACTCTGTTGGAGATTCCCTACTCCTTCCTTCGTCAGTCTAGGGAGTGACGGAACGCGCAATTTTATCTAATCCGCTAATGATATAGAACGTGACCTTAAAAAGTCGTCATCCTCAAGAGCGAGGAACGAGCGAGTTGGGGAGCTTCTGCAACATATGAAAACAAAAAAAGGTTGACGATATTCGTCAACCTTTTCCATTTGATGCATCGATACTCAATTCACGAAATATCTCGTATCTTCTTAAAGCTTACGTAAACCAGTTAAGGCTTTCTCTAGCCTTCTTTCCATTGGCGCCGAGATATCCATCTTCTCTTCGCTACCCGGGTGGGTAAACTTGATGTTGGCTGCATGTAAGAACAGACGATTCAGTCCTACTTTACCCGTATAAGCATCGAAACGGCGATCACCGTAACGATCATCCCAAGCTATTGGATGACCAGTATACTGAGCGTGCACACGGATTTGGTGTGTACGGCCTGTAATTGGGCTAGCTTGAATCAACGTCGCCTCTTGGAATTTCTCTAAAACCTTAAAGCGGGTTTCAGAAGCTTTACCATTCGGGTTCACTCGAACAATGCTATTCACTTCATTTTTTAACAAAGGTGCGTTGACGACTTTACAACTGTTCTTCCATTCGCCCATCACTAGAGCGAAATAGTATTTTTGAACCGTTTTTTCACGGAACTGTGCTTGAAGGTGTCTTAGCGCCGAGCGCTTCTTAGCAACAAGCAAAATGCCAGACGTATCTCTATCAATACGGTGCACTAACTCAAGAAAACGAGCATCAGGGCGAAGAGCACGCAATGCTTCAATCGCGCCAAACTTCAAGCCGCTGCCACCATGAACCGCAGTACCTGATGGTTTATTGAGAATCAGCATGTGATCATCTTCATAGATGATGCACTGTTCCAATTCCGAAACCTTATTGAGTTTCGTACTCGGTACGTTCTCTTCCGTTTTCTCTTCAATAGTAACGGGAGGGATACGTACTAAGTCGCCAGCTTTTAGTTTGTACTCAGCCTTGATACGTTTCTTGTTAACGCGGACTTCGCCTTTACGCACGATTCGGTAAATCATGCTTTTCGGGATGTTTTTTAATTGGTTGCGTAAGAAGTTATCAATACGCTGACCAGCCATATCTTCGTCAATGTCGACAAATTGGACTTGGGTTCTAATTTCGCTCATTGGGTTATTGTATCACTGTCACTTTTGATAATTGAGATTTTCTTAACCCTATTCTGAACTTATTTACCTAAAATCCCTGCGACTCTATCCCTAAAAGGTCATTGAAGTTCTATATTTCTTTGATTCTCCGAACAAAAAAGCACCAAGCTTCCTGCAAATTAAAATATCAATTGATAAATTATTTATAGACAGTGAGTTAGAGCTATCAAAACCCAAACAAAAACTGTTTTTTTTACCGCATTACGACAAAGCAGATTGCTGTGTTTACCGACCACTGCTATAGTTCACAGCTGCTATCAATGGATTGACTAATATTTAAACAGCTAACCATTCATAAGCAAGTAAATGAGTAGATGACTCAGATTAGACAGTGCTGCAATCGGCGTAAGACACGGTCAACTGAGTTCCTTATCGCTCTACTCACGTACACTCATGTTGAGTATTCACCGCCACATCGCGGATCATAGGCTAACTCCCTATGATGACTGACGTGCCCCAGAGCATCCCTCTCCAGCCGGGAGGCTGCACCGATAAAGCCATGGGATCTGGCACCATGAGAAACGAACTAAAGCGATAAGACCAATGATGAAAATAAGAAAAGACAATGAGAATTTCTAAATGAAAAGAATGTTAATTAACGCAACTCAAAAAGAAGAGTTGCGTGTCGCTTTGGTTGATGGCCAGCGACTGTTCGATCTAGATATCGAAAGTCCAGGTCACGAATCAAAGAAAGCGAATATCTACAAAGGACGTATTACCCGTATTGAACCAAGCCTAGAAGCGGCATTTGTTGATTACGGCGCAGAACGTCACGGTTTCCTCCCTCTTAAAGAAATTGCCCGCGAATACTTCCCTGAAGGTTATACATACCAAGGCCGTCCTAGCATTAAAGAAGTGCTAAGAGAAGGACAAGAAGTAATCGTACAAGTTGAGAAAGAAGAACGTGGTAGCAAAGGCGCTGCACTGACAACTTTCATCTCTTTGGCGGGTAGTTACTTAGTTCTTATGCCAAATAACCCTCGCGCTGGCGGTATTTCTCGTCGTATCGAAGGTGATGAACGCACTCAACTGAAAGCAGCATTAAGCACTCTTGAGCTTCCTCAAGGTATGGGCTTAATTGTGCGTACAGCGGGTGTAGGCAAAAGTGCAGAAGAGCTAGAGTGGGACTTGAACGTTCTATTGAATCACTGGGGCGCTATCAAGCAAGCTTCTGATTCAAATGCAGCTCCTTTCCTTATTCACCAAGAAAGTAACGTTATCGTTCGTGCGATTCGTGACTATCTACGTCGTGATATTGGCGAGATTCTAATCGACAGCAATACTATTTTTGAACGTGCACAAGCGCACATTCAATTAATACGCCCAGATTTCATGAATCGCGTTAAGAAATACGATGGTGAAGTACCACTATTCAGCCATTACCAGATTGAAAGCCAGATCGAATCTGCTTTCCAACGTGAAGTTCGTCTTCCATCTGGTGGTTCTATCGTAATCGACCCAACAGAAGCTCTGACTTCTATCGATATCAACTCTGCTCGTGCAACAAAGGGCGGCGATATCGAAGAAACAGCACTTAACACTAACCTAGAAGCAGCCGATGAAATTGCACGTCAATTACGTCTACGTGACCTAGGTGGTCTTGTTGTTATCGACTTTATCGATATGACTCCGGTTCGCCACCAACGCGAAGTAGAAAACCGTCTACGTGATGCCGTTCGTTTAGATCGCGCACGTGTTCAGATTGGTCGTATTTCTCGCTTTGGTCTTCTAGAGATGTCTCGTCAACGTTTGAGTCCATCACTAGCAGAAGCAAGCCACCATATTTGTCCTCGTTGTACAGGTACTGGTGTTGTTCGTGATAACGAATCTCTAGCACTATCTGTTCTACGTCTGATCGAAGAAGAAGCTCTAAAAGACAACACTGCGCAAGTTCTTGCTGTAGTCCCTGTTCCTATCGCTTCTTACCTATTGAACGAAAAACGTCGCTCAGTAAACCACATCGAGAAGAACCAAGAAGTTAAGATCACTGTAGTTCCTAACTCTGACATGGAAACACCGCACTTTGAGGTTATCCGTGTTCGTGAAGGTGAAGAGTTCGACCTACTGTCTTACTTGCTGCCTACCAAGCTAGAAGCTCTAAAAGAAGCAGAAAGCAAAGAGCCTGCAGAACAGACTATTCGTCCTAAGAAGATCGAAGAGCCAGCTCTTAAAGGCTTCGCAGCTCCTGCTCAATCAGCACCGACTCCAGCTCCAGCACCTAAAGCTGTAGAAGAGAAAAAAGCTGAATCAGCAGCGACTCAAGAACCAGGTTTAGTTGGTCGTTTCTTCAAAGCTATCGGTAGCTTCTTATTTGGCTCTTCAACTCAAGAAGAGAAAAAAGAAGAAGAGAAGCAAGAAGAGAAACCTAAGAACAATCGCAACAACGGCAACCGTCAACGCCGTGATCGTAACGATAACCGTCGTCGTAACCAACGTGGTGACCGTGGTGAACAACGTGGTGAGCGTGGTGACAATCGTAACGAAAACCGTGACAACAAACGCCGTCGTAAACCAGTTCGTGATGAGAAACCTGAAGAGCAGAAAGAAACTGCTCCACAGCAAAATCGCCAGCCTCGTAAGCCTAAGCAAGACCGTCGCAATAAGCCACGTGATGAGCAGAAGCAACGCGAAGAGCTAGCACCATCTAAATTAGCAGAAGAAGGTCTACAGCTAGCGGCAGAAGCTCAAGCTGATAAACTAGAAGCGCCTAAGGCTAAGCCAGAAGCTAAAGCAGCTAAGATTAAAGAGCGTCGTCAGCGTCGTAAACTGAACAAACAAGTTCGTATTAAAGACCAACAAGCTGAAGCTGCAGAAAACTCGTCAAATGAGTCTGCTGTTGCTAAAGAACAGTCTATTGCGAAAGAACAATCAGTAGCTCAAGAGCAAAAAGTTGCGGAACAAGTAGAAGCAACTCAAGCAAACGCTGATGAACAAACAGAACAGGAAGAGCCGAAGCAACGTCGCAACCGTCGTTCTCCACGTCACCTACGTGCAAGTGGTCAACGTCGTCGTCGCGGTCGTGATCGTCGTCCTAACCCATTCCGCCTACGTAAAGGTGGTGTAGCTTCTCCAGAGATGGCTATGGGTAAAGTGATGCCTCGCTTCATTCCAAAACCTCACCATAATCAGGCAAAACCTGAAGTGGCTGAAGTTCAAGTAGCAGTTGAAACTCAAGTTGCTGTACAAGAGCAAAACGTAGCTCAAGAGACGGCACCACAAAGTAACACAGCTATGGCTGGCGGCTTTGCATGTCCTGAACTTGCGATGGGTAAAGTCATTATCCGCCGTGAAGAAGCTGAAACTGTCGTTGAAACTCAGGTAACTGAAGCTCCTGCGGTAGTTGAAGCTCCTGTAGTCGTTGAAGAAGCACCAGTGGTTGTTGAAACTGAAAAAGTTGAAGCTCCAGTGATTGTAGAAGCGACGAAAGTCGAAGCGCCTGTTGCAGTAGAAAAGACAACACCAGTTGTTGAAGCTGAAGCACCTAAAGCTGAAAGTGCAAAAGTTGAAGAAGCGCCTGTTGTAAAAGTAGAAGCTCCTAAAGCGGCACCAAAGGCAGCGGTTGCTAAAAAACAAGCAGGTTCACCAATGACTAAAGCTCCTGGTCCTCAAGAGATCAAAGAGATTCAAGTTGTTGCGGCTCCATTCCGTACTGAGCGTTTTGTATCGAAAGGTGCAGGTAGCCAAGCAGCGTCAAATAAAGCCGGCGCAGGCATGACTAAACCTCAATACTAATGAGCTTCGCAGAGTAATCTGCAGAGAACTATCTAAGGGCGACTTATTCATAAGTCGCCCTTTTTTTATATCCACAGTTCCGATTAGTTATAATAGATATATTACTCAAAATAGGGTTCAACCTTGAACTTAATCACATTTTTGGGTAGCATTCGCGCACTTATATTTTCGACACTTAGCTATTGCCGCTCTTTTTCATCACTGTTTGGCTACGCAATACACTCGTGTCGGTAAACCCATTTTAAGCATAGCTGAGCAAACATGTTCGAATTCCCACAATTTTCAAAGCACTCTGTAAAAAATGATGTGCTTTCAGGTCTTACCGTAGCCTTAGCTCTGGTACCTGAAGCCGTAGCATTCGCCTTCGTTGCAGGCGTTGACCCAATGGTTGGTCTTTACGCAGCATTCATCGTAGGTTTAATTACTTCTGTCTTCGGCGGTCGTCCAGGTATGATTTCTGGTGCAACAGGCGCAATGGCTGTAGTAATGGTGAGCCTAGTAGCAACCCACGGCGTTCAATACCTCTTTGCGGCAGTTATGCTGGCTGGCCTTCTGCAAATTGCAGCGGGTGTATTCAAGCTAGGTAAATTTATCCGTATCGTTCCACACCCAGTAATGATTGGTTTCGTGAACGGTTTGGCTATTGTTATCTTCCTTGCTCAGCTTGGTCAATTTAAAGCGCCAGACGTAACAGGTGCCTTAACTTGGTTACCAAGCGGTCAAATGACACTAATGCTAGGTCTAGTAGCCCTTACAATGGCTATCATCCACTTCCTACCTAAGCTAACAACAGCAGTACCTTCTTCATTGGTAGCTATTGTTACAGTAACAGCTTTGGTTGTAGGCCTTGATCTTGAAACTCGCACTGTTGTTGATTTCCTACGCACTATGTCTGGTGACGAAGCTGCAACACTAGCGGGCTCTCTACCAACATTATCTATTCCAGCAGTACCGTTTAGCCTAGAAACGCTATACATCATCCTGCCTTACGCAGTGATTCTTGCTGCGATTGGTCTAATCGAATCACTACTAACGCTAACCGTACTAGACGAAATGACAAACACTCGTGGACAATCTAACCGTGAATGTGTTGGTCAAGGTATGGCGAACGTGACGTGTTCAGTATTTGGCGCGATGGGTGGTTGTGCGATGATCGGTCAATCGATGATCAACGTAAACTCAGGTGGTCGTGGTCGTCTTTCAGGTATCGTAGCGGCAGTTGCACTACTGATGTTCATCCTGTTCGGCTCTGCACTGATTGAAATGATTCCTCTAGCAGCACTTGTGGGCGTTATGTTCATGGTTGTTATCGGTACGTTTGAATGGGCAACCTTCAAGTTGGCACGTCGCGTTCCTAAGCAAGACTTCTTCGTTATCGTTCTTGTAACTGTCGTTACAGTACTAACAGACCTTGCGGTAGCAGTTGGTGTGGGTGTTGTAGCTTCTGCACTAATGTTTGCATGGCAACATGCTAAGCACATCTACGCAGACACATCGGTTAACGCTGAAGGCTCTAAAGAGTACAAAGTTAACGGTCCAATCTTCTTTGGTTCAACCGCTAACTTCCTTGAGTTGTTTGACTCATACAACGATCCACAAGATGTTATCGTTGATTTCGCAAACTCACGCGTTACTGACCACTCTGCTATTGAAGCGATCGACACGATTGCTGACCGTTACGCGGCACTAGGTAAAACACTTCACCTTCGCCACCTAAGCCAAGACTGTGTTGCTATGCTGCACAAAGCGGGTAGCTTAGTTGAAGCGAACGTTGCAGAAGACCCAATCTACAAAGTAATGTCTAAGTAAGCTTAGTCATAGCTTAAAGCTAGATTTAGAAAGGCCGACATTCAATGTCGGCCTTTTTTATATCGATGAACCTTGATACTTTATCGCCCACCAAGAACACAGCCTCTACACTATATTGAACGCAGTATCGCTTCGCTCGACTCTTCGATTAAATCCAACACTAATTCAAAGCCATTCCCCTCACCATAATAAGGATCGGGAATTTCTTGATATTGTGACTCTCCAAAACTCAAAAATAACGCGAGCTTGTATTGAAGGTGAACTGGACACTGGCTCACTAAGTCATCTAAATTCGCCTTGTCTGCCGCAAGTATCAGGTCAAACTCTTCGAAGTCATTATCTACCACTTTACGAGAAGTAATCCCTTTAAAGCTGTAGCCTCGCTTCTCTCCTGCTGATTTTGAACGTGAGTCTGGCGCGTTGCCTTGATGAAAGCCAATTGTCCCAGCGGAGTCGACCGTTACATTAATATCCATCTGCTGAGCTTTCTTTCTCAGCACCGCTTCACCTGTTGGCGAACGACAAATATTCCCCATACAAACCACGAGTATCTTTTTCATCCATAATCACCTGTTCTTCCGATGGTTTTTGCTATCGTTAAGTTAGGCTATGATAGGCGTAATCACAACTTAAAAGGATTTGTTATGTCGACCGAAGACAACAAAGAACAACGCCACAAAGCAAGACAACAGAAAGTAAAAGAGCAAGTCGATGCACGTGTTGCAGCAGCGCAAGAAGTGAAAGGACTGTTATTGGTTATTACTGGCAACGGGAAAGGGAAATCGACATCAGGTTTCGGTACGATTACACGTGCAGTCGGTCACGGTAAGAAATGTGCCGTTGCTCAGTTTGTAAAGGGAACCTGGGATAACGGTGAAAAGAACGTTCTTCAAAAACTCGATGTAGAGTTCCAAGTGATGGGTACAGGCTTTACTTGGGAAACTCAAAATAAGGCGAAAGATATTGAAGCCGCACAGCGCGTATGGAAAGAGTGCCAACGCATGCTAGCTGATGAGTCGATTGATGTGATTCTGTTTGATGAGCTGACTTATATGGTGAGTTACGGCTACATTGAATTGGATGAAGTGGTAGAAGCTCTGAATAACCGTCCTAAAATGCAATCAGTGATCATCACAGGCCGTGGAGCGCATCGCACTTTAACGGACATGGCCGATACCGTGTCTGAAGTTCGTAACGTTAAACACGCTTTCGAATCCGGTGTAAAAGCTCTGCAAGGCGTTGACTGGTAATTGCATTCAACCAGAGATCCCCGACTCGGTCATTCTTCCCTCTCGAGGATGACGACTCTTCAGTGTTACTCCCCTAAATAAGGACGAGCACCGATCGTCATTCCCTAAAACCAGGGACGAGTGCAATAGGGAATCTTTCTTGAGTATTATCGATGCCAAACAAAAGCGCCATTCCTCGTAATAAGGAATGGCGCTTTTTATATGCTATTTATTTAAAGTAGCGATTAGTTAAACAAGCCTTTGAGTAAACCATTGACTGCATCTCTAGTTTTCTCATCTTTGATCTTGTCACCGTATTTTTCTTCAAGTTTCTTAATACCACGATCAATCTCTTTTTCAGCTTTCTGTTTCAACACATCATCAAAAACAAGCCCAAATTTCGGGTCAGCCCACTGGCCGGTTACCTTAATTGGAATCGTCACATCTTTGAGATCATCAATGCTCTTACCACCCTGCCCTTCAAGCGAACCAACAATTGACGTGCGAACCAGGAAGTCGGCCGTTTCATTGATGAAGTTTGCTTTACCTTGACCTGTCACGCGTAAAAGAGGCGATTGTGCCGATAAGTCATTCGTTGAAACCCAACCTTTATCAACCTTGAGTGTTGCTTTCATTGCACTAAAATCTGTCTTTTGAGACTCATCTTTGCTTTCGACTTTTTCGCCTTTGATCTTAGCGTAGTTTTCTCTAATCAGTTGCGCGATGTTGATGCCATTAACCGCACCATCTTCAAAGTTAATCGCAATAGTACCCACCAAGTTCTTCTTGATTCCTGTTGGCGTCAAGCTCTTACCTTTAACGTTAACATCGATATTACCGGTACCTTCCAGCGTATCGTTGTTCGCTACGTCAACCAGTAACGGTTGTACTTTTACGCCTTTAATCTTTTTCTTAGCCGTGTAAGTCGCAGGCGTCTTGCGTGCATCTAATCGTGCTGTTGCCGAGATAGAGCCTTGGTAAAGATTCGAGGTAAACGATGTCAGATCTGCGATACCACGGTTAACTAAGAACGCAGTTTTCACGTTCTGCATTTTTGCGTTGTTCGCCTTGAACTTATCGATTGTGATATTACCTTTCACATCGAGCGTTTTCAGAGCTGACAGATCAGGTTCTACTTCTTTCGCAGGAGCCGAGTTATCTGAACTTGACGTCGAAGAAGCTGCAGTATTTGAAGTTGAGCCACCAGCAGAATCAGAAGGCGCAGCACTCGCTGTTTCTGATGTATTACCTAGGCCTAAGAACTCATCTAAATCGATGTTCGGGCTATGAAGAGAAAAACGAACCTTTGGTATTTCAGATAAAGTGATGTCCGCTTTACCGTCTAGTGCGATAGCGTTAGCTTGCAGCTTCTCTAGCGCAAAGCTCAAGTGACTCTTAGTTAGATCAAAGCTTAAGTCAGACAGCATATCCACTTTCATTGGTGATTGAGGAAGCGTTTCACCTTTGAATGTTGAGTCTAATGTTAACTTGTTCAGTGTAACTTTTGAGATCGCGCTATCGACAGTTAAGTCACCGCCACCTTTAAGATCAAGGTCAAGACCAGCAGCATTACCAATCACCGCATAAGTCAGTTGGTTAACCTTATCGAACTCAAACGTATTTAAGCCAATCTTCGCTGACTCGATCGATGTTGCTGGATCATTGAACTTCGCATTAAGGTCAATATTTCGTAATGCGTAGCTTGCAAAGCCTTCCGCTAATTTGAATTCAGCACTGCCATTTGCAGAGAACTTCTGTTGGTTGTTTTCACCAGAAGCCGCAAACGTCGCGGTCGTCCATGTATCAACGGCAAACTCAGAAAGACTCAAAGACACATCGTATAGCTTAGTGAATGAACCTGCTTGCTTGTCGTCCATCTCAAACAATGCGTTTGAGACAGTTACACCTGCAAGATTGATCGTCCAGCCAGATGTGTCTGTAGAAGTTTGCTCTTGAGGCGCCGGTGTTGCTTCAGAACTTGTATCCGCTGCAGGTTCAGACTCCTTAGGAGCAGACGCTTGTGTGAGCGCATCGATGTTCTTGCGACCATCTTTAAGCGTTTCTAAATAAAATTCTGCACCATCTAGAGTGATATTGCCGATCTCTAGTTGATTGCTAAATAGCGGAGTAACCGAAACATCAACGCCAACCGTATCAACCTTAAACAGGTTTGGTTGAGTGAACCCTTCAGGGTTACGTAATTCAGTTTGACCAAGTTCGAAGCCAATAGATGGGAAGAATTGCCAACTGATATCACCCTCGATCACGAGCTCTAGGCCTGTGTGTTTTTGGGCTTGTTCGACAATTAATGGCTTAAATTGGTTGGGATTCACTAACAGCACTAGTGCCAGAATTGCTGCAACGACAACAAACACTGGTACAGCTATGAAAATGAGTAGTTTCTTCATCCGCATATTCCTTGCTTAGATTCCAAAAGAAAGTGGCACTATAAAAGTGCCACTGATTCGGTAAAAAATAAAGCTAAGTGAGTCACTTAGGCAAAATTTTATTCGATTAAGACTTCAACAACTTCGCAATATGCGCTTTTAGCACATCAATCGCAATACGGTTTTTACCACCACGAGGAACGATGATGTCTGCATGTTGTTTTGAAGGCTCGATAAACTGCATGAACATTGGGCGTACTGTTTCTTGGTATTGTTTAAGTACCGTATCCATTGTTCGACCACGCTCTTCTACATCACGCTTAACACGACGTAGTAGACAGATGTCCAACGGTGTATCCATAAATACGCTTGCGTGCATTAGTTTACGAAGACGCGGGTCTGTCAGAAGCAGAATACCTTCTAAAATGATCACTTTCTTAGGAGTAAGTGTAGTCGTTTCAGAAGTGCGTGTGTGCTCTGTGTAGCTGTATTCAGGAACTTCCACGGCATTGCCACTCATTAGCTGCTGTAGATGTTCGCATAAAAGGTCATGATCTAGTGCATTTGGGTGGTCGTAGTTAGTTTTAACTCGCTCTTCCATACTCAAGTGACTTTGGTCGCTGTAATAGCAATCTTCCGTGATAACACCAATTTGATGGTCGCCTACTTTTTCGCGCAGCTCATTATAAATCGTACTCGCGATCAGGCTTTTTCCTGAAGCTGAAGCGCCAGCGATACCTACGATGACACATTGATTATTATCAGACATTAATTTGCACCCGATATGGTTTGGTGGTGGGAAGAGATAAACCGCCTGATTATAGGGGCTAAAGCATATAGATTCTAGTCGCGATGTTAGCTAATTGCAGTCAAATTGATGATCTCAATACATTTACTTAAAACAATCGTTTGCTTTCAAATAACTTAAATACAACTATATGCACAAGCCCTATGGCTATCCACCTAATCAACCGTTGTTTATCTCACCCAAACATGATTTACACACCTTTGTGATCAACCATTGCTATTCAACCATCGCTATTCAACCATCGAGAAGTTAATCGCCTCTGGTCTCGCCTTACCAGTCCAGAACATCTTCGCAGCCACGTTCTCAGCAAGCTCTAAGTAATGACGCGTGTGTTCACTGTCTGGACGACGTATAACGGTTGGGCAACCTGCATCAATATCTTCCCGTACATCAATGTGCAGCGGAATTTGCGCTAAGATATCGAGGTAAAACTCTTCTGACATGGCTTCCGCGCCACCAGCGCCAAAGATATGCTCTTTCTCGCCACAGTGGCTACAGATATGGTAGCTCATGTTTTCCACTAAGCCTGCCACTGGCACGCTCACTTTATCAAACATCGCCACACCTTTACGCGCATCGGCTAATGCCAAATCTTGAGGGGTGGTCACCACAACCGCGCCCGTCACTGGGATCTGCTGCGAAAGCGTTAGCTGAATATCACCCGTACCCGGTGGCATGTCGATAACAAGGTAATCCAATTCTGGCCATACGGTTTCATTCACGAGCTGACCTAAAGCCTTCGCTGCCATTGGGCCACGCCAGATTGCAGCATCATCTTTCGACACAAGATAGCCAATAGAATGCGTAAAAATGCCGTGCGCCTCGATTGGCATCATCCATTTGTTGTTCTGCACTTCTGGCTTTGCATCCAGTTGACCGAGCATCATCGGCACAGATGGACCATAGATATCCGCATCCAACAAGCCCACTTTTGAACCTGACTTAGATAACGCAAGCGCAAGGTTTACCGAAGTTGTCGATTTACCCACCCCACCCTTTGCCGACGTCACGGCGATAATGTTCTTAACGCCCTTCAAAGGTGTCGCGACTGTTGTTTCTAGCGCAGACGGCTTCACTTTTACTTCAAACTGAAAAGCGCTAACAAGTTGCTGTTCAATCTGGGAGTGGATCCACTGTTCCAGTTCAACCGCGAGCTGATTGGCAGCAAAAGGCAAGGTAATAACAAATGACCCACGCGGATCAACCGATACAATATTTTGGTGTAGCGCCCACTCTGGGATGAGGATTGGTGACTCGAACTCATTCAACCATGAACAGAAATCTTGCTTAGAAGTAAAGTTACGCATTGGGGCTCCTTTTTTTATTTATGCTATCACCCACGAGATGAAGACTGAACCCCTAAAAAACTAGGGGAATCCTTTGTCTGATACCTTGGCGTATCACACGTTATAAAGTAGTATTACCTCTCAAAATTTATACCTATCAAAAAAGCGAATTATTAAGTATGGCAACTGATCCAAGACAACTTTTGGTAACTTGTGCGCTTCCGTACGCTAACGGCTCTATTCACCTTGGCCATATGCTTGAGCATATCCAAGCTGATATCTGGGTTCGATACCAGCGTCTACGTGGCAACACTGTAAACTTCATCTGTGCTGACGATGCTCACGGCACGCCAATTATGCTTAAAGCTCAACAGATGGGTATCACGCCAGAAGAGATGATCGCTGCTGTTAGTGAAGAGCACCAAAAAGACTTCGCTGGCTTTGATATCAGCTTTGATAACTACCACAGCACACATAGCGAAGAGAACCGTGAACTGGCTTCTCACATCTATCTAGAACTTAAAAAGAACGGCTTCATTTCTAGCCGTACTATTTCTCAGCTTTTCGATCCTGAGAAAGAGATGTTCCTACCAGACCGCTTCGTAAAAGGTACTTGCCCTAAGTGTAAGTCAGAAGACCAGTATGGTGATAACTGTGATAACTGTGGTGAGACATACAGCCCAACTGAGCTAATTAACCCTAAATCAGCGGTTTCTGGCGCAACTCCAGTAATGAAAGATTCTGAGCACTTCTTCTTCGACCTACCTCAGTTCGAAAGCATGCTTAAAGAGTGGACTCGTTCTGGTTCTCTACAGAATGAAACTGCAAACAAAATGCAGGAATGGTTCGAGTCTGGTCTGCAACAGTGGGATATCTCACGTGATGCACCTTACTTCGGCTTCGAAATCCCAGGCGAGAAAAACAAATTCTTCTACGTATGGCTAGACGCTCCTGTTGGTTACATGGCTTCTTTCAAGAACCTATGTGACAAGCGTGACGATCTAAACTTTGACGAATACTGGAAGAAAGACAGCACAACTGAGCTTTACCACTTCATCGGTAAAGACATCGTTTACTTCCACAGCCTATTCTGGCCTGCAATGCTAGAAGGCGCTGGTTTCCGTAAGCCAAACAACGTATTCGTACACGGCTACGTAACGGTGAACGGTGCGAAAATGTCTAAGTCGAAAGGCACATTCATCAAAGCAAGTACGTACTTAAATCACCTAGACCCTGAGTGTCTACGCTACTACTACGCTGCTAAGCTAAACAGCCGTATCGATGACCTTGACCTTAACCTTGAAGACTTCACTCAACGTGTAAACGCGGATGTAGTAAACAAGATTGTTAACCTAGCTTCTCGTAACGCTGGCTTCATCACTAAGCATTTCGAAGGCAAGCTTTCTGCTGAATTTGCAGAACCTGAGCTATACAACGAATTCGTTGCTGCTGCAGAGCGTATCGGTCAGCTATACGAAACTCGTGAGTTCAGCCGCGCTATCCGTGAAATTACTGCACTAGCTGATAAAGCTAACCAGTACATCGACGAAAAAGCACCTTGGGTTCTTGCAAAAGAAGAAGGTAAAGAGAAAGAGCTTCAAGAAGTTTCTTCTGTCGGTATTAACCTATTCCGCGTGCTAATGGCTTACCTGAAACCCGTTATGCCAGAGCTTGCGGCTCGCACTGAGGCTTTCCTAAACGAAGAGCTTACGTGGGAAGCGATTGCTACTCCGCTAACTGATCACGAAATCACTAAGTTCAAGGCGTTGTTTAGCCGTATTGAACCGAAGAAAGTAGAAGCAATGATCGAGTCTTCTAAAGAAGATGCAGCCGCAGAAGCCGCTGCGAAAGAAAAAGCAGAAGCTGAAAAAGAGCAAGCAAGCCAAACTGAGCTAGACAAAGAGCCAATCGCAGACGAGATTGAATTCGATGCCTTTGCAGCAGTCGATATGCGTATTGCTCGTATTATCTCATGTGAAGAAGTACCAAAAGCGAACAAGCTACTGAAGTTCCAACTGGACATCGGTGGTGAAACTCGCCAAGTATTCTCTGGTATCAAGTCAGCGTACAAACCTGAAGAGTTAGAAGGCAAACTAACTGTCATGGTAGCAAACCTTAAACCTCGTAAGATGAAGTTTGGTATGTCTGAAGGCATGATCCTAGCTGCTGGTCCTGGTGGCAGTGACTTGTGGATCCTTGAACCACACGAAGGTGCTCAACCTGGCATGCGTGTAATGTAGCTCTGGCTTCAGTCAGATAACAAGCACTCATAGCGAAATCCCTAATGCACTTTTAACTTGAATGAGTTGATAAGCATTGGGGATTTTTTATATCTACCGAAAATAAGCGTTCTCTGTTAGAGTCGCCGTCAACTATGCTATGTAGAGTAGAAATTTGTTTGCCGACAATAACGGGCTAACCAACACCTTTTACTCTTCAAACCCTTTTTAGGAATCCCCAGTGACTAACAACGAAATCTTGCGTCGTATTCAACACGCGCTAAACCTTAAAAATGCACAGATCATTAAAGCTATCGAGCAAGCTGATGTGACCGTTGCTCATGACCAAGTGATTAATTGGCTAAAAGACGACAACGACAAGTCATGCTCTAAGATGAAAGATAAAGAGTTAGCGGTATTCCTAAATGGTTTTATCAATATTAAGCGTGGCAAAAAAGAAGGTGTTCAACCTAAACCTGAAGTTGCTCTGACTAACAACATGATTTTCATGAAGCTGCGTATTGCGTTGAACATGAAAGCAGAAGATGTATTAGATATATTAGAAGTGGTAGGCATCAGCCTAAGTAAGTACGAGATTGGTGCCTACTTCCGTAAGCCAGAGAACAAGAACTACAAAGTATGTGAAGACCAACTACTTTGCGATTTTCTAAATGGCGTGCAATTTACTAACCGTCCAGACTCAGAAGAGTTTGCAGGGTAAGTTACTGCCTATTGATACGTTTTCACCAACTATCAATAAATAAAAAGCGGCGAGATAATTTGATTATCTCGCCGCTTTTTCGTTTCTTTACGTCGTTTACTCAATAAGTAAAACAACCGAACAATACTTTTATGAAAAGACTTAGCTGTCGTCTTCAGTAAAGTTTGTCGGTAACGTTGTCTTCATCTCGTTCCAAATCTGTGCGCTTGCGATACCGTAGTTACGAATCACAAGTGGTAAATTCTCACGCTCACCGCTTTCACAAATAACAAACAAGTTTTTGTAGAACTCCATGGCTAAACGACGAGCTTCTGGGTTAGAGAAGTAGTAGCTGCCAACACGGTCGTACAACTTACGAACACCATTGAAGATCAGGCCATAAATTTGGTTACCTGAATGGAATGCTAAACGTTGGAAAAGCATGTAATCGTAGAAGTTAAAAGTTTTAGCAATTAAGATCGTTTGACGCTTCGCTTCATCTTTTTCTACGTCTTCTTTCACCGATTGTTTGATCTTGTCAGCATATGGCGACGATTCTAAGAATTCATCCCAAGTAGGTGCCGCAAGTAAAGATTCACAAGATTCAATTACGTTAGTAATCGTACGCTCTGAAGCCTCTTTATTTGCTTTGAATGCATAACGCATAAAGATAGGGCTGATATTAGTACGAGCAGCAAGCAGGTCTTCTACCATTTTACTTGCGTTATCAACGTCCAACGTCATTAATGTATCAAGGATATGAAGACCTGACGTTTCCATAAACTGATTAACTTTAGTTGGCTTACCGTGTTGGATTGTCAACCAACCATCACGAGCAAGACGCTGAAGTACTTCACGAAGCGTAGTACGTGTAACACCAATCAGCTCAGAAAGCTCACGCTCTGCGGGCAAGATAGAACCTGGAGCGAAACGGCCATTCCAAATACTTTCAATGATATACTTTTCTGCAAATCCTGCCGGGCTCTTTGCCTTAATGACCATCTACACTTCAATCCAATTTAATTATTTTGTTCTAATTTACTCATCATACCACTAGTTAACACCCTGCGGAAATACCCCCAAAAAATTTTACGCACTCAAAACCCAAGTAGAGTTAAAACTCTAAAGTTCAGCACACGTTTGCACTCAAGGTTTGGATAGCAAGCGACTACAAATCATCATTTAAACAAACCATTAACACAACAAATTCTTTTTAAAATCAATGAGATTGGTCATATTTTTAAATCTATTAATTTGCAATATTAAGTTGTAATAATCATATATAAGCCGTCGTTATTCTGTAAATTTTAATCATTTCGCTGAAATATTGATTCTAGTCGGTTTTTATCACATTTTAAGTGGTATGCTTGCGCTACTTTGATCGCGTTTCTCAACAAAAAAGAGGTATTTTTAGTGCTACAGGGGTTTTCCTGTTGACTAAATGTTATCTAAGAGTAGAGTTGCGCTCAAAAATAAGCAGTGCTTGAGTTTCTAAGGGAGTGACTTGGCAAGACCACAGAACATTACATGGAATGTAGTTTTTCTAAGTCACTGTTAGTTATAGGTTTTAACTAAACCTACAGCTCGATTCTCAAAATGTTGTATTGCTTGTCTATTCATAATCAACATAAAAGAGTATTAACATGCCGATGTCTCTCGGAAACGCTTTTATCAAAAACTTCCTTGGTAAAGCTCCTGATTGGTATAAACTTGCCATCATTTCCTTTTTAATCATCAACCCGTTTGTTTTTTTCCTAGTTGACCCATTTGTTGCGGGCTGGCTATTAGTGGTTGAGTTTATTTTCACTCTAGCTATGGCTCTAAAGTGCTACCCTCTCCAACCCGGTGGCTTATTGGCAATTCAAGCCGTCGCCATTGGCATGACTAAACCAGAAATGGTTTATCATGAGCTACAAGCAAACCTACCAGTATTACTCTTACTAGTATTCATGGTTGCTGGCATCTACTTCATGAAAGAACTACTTCTGTTCATTTTTACGAAGATCCTGCTCGGTATCCAATCCAAAATTCTACTCTCTGTCGCTTTCTGTGTCGCCGCAGCATTCTTGTCTGCCTTCCTAGATGCGCTGACAGTAATCGCCGTAGTCATTAGCGTTGCAGTGGGCTTCTACTCTATCTACCACAAGGTTGCATCAGGTAAGGGCACAACGTCTGCGCACGATCATACTCATGATGAAGAGATCTCTGAGCTAACACGTGATGACCTTGAAAACTACCGCGCATTCTTACGTTCACTACTTATGCACGCCGGTGTTGGTACTGCTCTGGGTGGTGTAATGACCATGGTAGGTGAACCACAAAACTTAGTAATTGCTAAGCAAGCGGGTTGGGAGTTCGGTGAATTTATCATCCGCATGCTGCCAGTAACACTGCCTGTTTTCTTCTGTGGTATTTTAACTTGTGCACTTGTCGAGAAATTCAAAGTGTTTGGCTACGGTGCAGAGCTGCCAAATAACGTTCGCCAAATCTTAGTTGAATTTGACAACAAAGAACGCGCAAATCGTACAAAACAAGATGTAGCTAAACTATGGGTTCAGAGTGCAATCGCAGTTTGGCTTATTGTTGGCCTTGCGCTTCACGTCGCTGAAGTCGGTTTGATTGGCCTTTCAGTGATCATCTTAGCTACAGCGTTTACAGGTGTAATTGAAGAACACTCGATGGGTAAAGCCTTTGAAGAAGCACTGCCATTTACTGCACTTCTTGCCGTCTTTTTCGCGGTTGTTGCTGTAATCATCGACCAGGCTCTATTTAAGCCAGTAATCGATGCCGTACTTCACGTTGAAGATAAAGGCGCACAGCTCGCACTCTTCTACGTAGCCAACGGTATTTTGTCGATGGTTTCAGACAACGTATTCGTCGGTACGGTTTACATCAACGAAGTTAAAACAGCTCTGGTTGAAGGCGTCATCACTCGTGACCAATTTGATCTGCTTGCTGTTGCTATCAACACAGGTACCAACCTACCTTCTGTTGCTACGCCAAACGGCCAAGCTGCATTCCTATTCCTATTAACGTCAGCACTTGCTCCGTTAATTCGACTGTCTTACGGCCGCATGGTCATCATGGCTTTGCCATATACTCTCGTATTAGCACTTGTTGGCCTTGCCGGTATTGTGTTCTTCGTAGAACCGATGACAGCATGGTTCTATGATGCAGGTTGGATCATTCACCGTACGGGTGAAGTGGTAGCTCCAGTTATCTCCGGTGGCCACTAACCCGGATTTCTATCGCTAAACACAATAGGTGCATCTAACTAATCAAAAATATTAGTTGATTAGGAAACTTATCCAAGATAAAAAGCTCTGAGTAATCAGGGCTTTTTTATTTTATTGACAGGATTAAATTCGTGAACTTTTTTGCAATGCTCAAAGACTTCTCTAAGGGACGTTTATCTTGGCTTTTACTGCTGGCTTTTATTGTCTTTTTTGAAGCATGTGCTCTTTTCTTTCAGCACGTGATGATGCTTGGCCCTTGCGTAATGTGTATCTACGAGCGCGTTGCTATGCTCGCTATCGGCATCGCAGCAATGATTGGTGCTATTGCCCCGCATAATCCGATTTCACGTTGGCTAGGTCTACTTGGTTGGGGGTTAGGTGCGTATAAAGGGTTGATGCTTGCTTTAGAGCACGTTGACTACCAGTTTAACCCGTCTCCTTTCGCTACCTGTGACCTGTTCGTGACCTTCCCTAGCTGGGCACCTCTAAACCAATGGGCTCCGTGGATGTTTGAGGCCTACGGCGACTGCAGCAAGGTTGTATGGCAGTTCTTAGAACTTTCAATGCCTCAATGGCTAGTGATTATCTTCGCGGGTAACTTGGTTGCTTTCGGTTTTGTAGTGATTTCTCAATTCGTTAAATCGAAGAATGACTAACAATTAGCACATCATGTTAAGAAACGAAAAAGTCGACATTACGTCGACTTTTTATTATCTATTAACAATGCAATTAAGATTTTTTACCACAGCACTGTTTAAACTTTTTACCACTTTCACACGGGCAAACATCATTTCGGCCGATGCCCTTAAACGGATTCACACTTTGAGATTTATTTCCGAGCATCGCTTCATCCGCTGCTAGCGCAACTTCTGTCACCATCAAATCGACTTGCCCGACGAGATCATTCAAAGTTGGCGGGGTTTCTAATCCAGCTGCTTTCATTTGCTCGATTGTCTGTTCTTCATCAATCGCCAGCATGAATGTTGTTAACATTGCTTGTAGCATGCGTAATGTGCCATCTGCGATTGACGTTTCCTGCCACTGTTCTTCAATCGTCGGCCAGACCATCATAAAACCTTCAGAAAAATCGGCTAGCTGTTCAGCAAAATTATCTGCATCAAGCACTTCTGTAAGCAAATATTCACTTCGCTGAATGAGGTTATGTTGGCGATTAATTTGCTCGGTGACTTGAGGAACGAAGTCCTGACCAGTTTCAGGAATAGCTATAGGTAACCAAGCCTCTGGATCAAGAGGTTTAGTTGCAAGGTTAGATGCAAATATAGCACCTTCTACAAACTGGGCTGTTACGTCGTTAATTGAGTCAGGAAGACTCAATAATTGATACTTCATATTACTTCACTAGTCGGTCAATTCTGTTGTCTCCATTATACCCACAAGGCTAACAATTAGTAATTATTCGTATAGCTCTATGATTAATTACACCTACCAGTAGCCACGCAAACATTATCTTTAGTTCAATTCAGCAAACTAAACTTATTTCATTTTGAAAATTTAAGTTTGAAGTGTAAAAGAGTCATTGAAATATTTAGTTATATATAGAATACATTATGAAACAACACCAAAATGGTTTTACTTTGATAGAGCTAGTCTCTGTCGTCGTTATTTTAGGCATACTTGCCGTTACCGCAGCTCCTCGCTTTCTAAATTACCAACGCGATAGCCATGAAGCTATAGCTCAAGGTGCTTTTTCTTCTTTTCGAACTGCGGTTAACCTTTACCACTCACAGTGGCTTGTTGATGGAGAGCCTGATTTTAATCAAGATGTCGATTATGGTGAAGGCAGCGTTTATCCTTCATCGACTGGTTTTCCAATCGCTGTTGATCAACTACCGATTAATTCGGGGACTGCAATTAGAGGGAGTGACTGCGCAAGGCTTTGGCGGGCGCTCATGAATACTGACCTCACCGTTAGAGATCACGGTAGCTCAGTATTCCCTTCAGAAGAACCGATCGTTGCTTGGTATACATCAGATCCAAGCTGCTATTACTACTACACTGATGGTTACTCGCTAGGCGAAGATTTACCAAGGCTCAACTACTTCCCTCTAACCGGTGAAATAACTGTTACGTCAGATTCACCTAGCTCATAGTGACAAGCTTTTAACTTGCCCGTACAATCACGCGTCTTAATTTTCGATCCATTCAGTTTCGGTAAAGCAAATGCGAGTAATACTTGGCCCTATGGAGGGCGTTTTAGACCATCTAATGCGTGAAATTCTCACAGAGATCAATGATTACGATCTCTGTGTGACGGAATTTGTGCGCGTAGTTGATCAACTTCTTCCTCCGCATGTTTTTCACCGTATTTGCCCTGAATTGCATCAAGGCTCTCAAACCATGGCTGGTGTTCCAATCCATCTCCAGCTTCTAGGACAACACCCAAATTGGATGGCCGAGAATGCTTTTCAAGCTGCTAGTTTAGGCGCTAAAGGCATTGATCTTAATTTTGGTTGCCCTGCAAAAGCGGTAAACAAAAGTAATGGCGGTGCGTCACTGCTAAAAGAACCAGAACTCATCTATCAAGTGGTGAAGTCTTGTCGAGATGCGGTGCCAGCACACATTCCCGTATCTGCAAAAATTCGATTGGGTTGGGAGCACCCGGAAGAGTGCTTTGAAATTGTCGACGCTATCGAACAAGCAAAGGCAGACGAACTCACTGTGCATGCAAGAACCAAAGTTGGCGGCTATAAAGCCAGCGAAATTAAATGGGATTACATCAATCAAATAAGAGAAAAAACGTCTCTACCTTTGATTGCTAATGGGGAAATCTGGAACTATCAAGATGGTCAAGATTGCATAGAAGCCACTGGCGTCGATTCATTGATGGTCTGTCGTGGCGCTTTCAACATTCCAAATCTTGGCAACGTCGTTAAGCACAACCACCCAAAAATGCCGTGGAATAAAGTCATCGAACTTTTGCTACGCTATTCAGAGTTTCAAATAAAAGGGGACAAAGGCATGTACTACCCCAATAGAGTGAAGCAGTGGTTTGTTTATCTAAGTAAAGGCTACCCTGAAGCGAACGAACTATTTAAAGAAATTCGCACTTTCAAGAAAGCGCCACCTATTGTGGAGCGCCTTCAGCGTTATCAAGAGGAACATCGCCAAACTGTGTGAGTTAGTTCCCCTTCTTCTCTAACATAGAAGTTCAATAGCGTGGTTAAAATACGATGCGGTCTTTACCTGTCGTCTTAGCCACGTACAACTTTTCATCCGCGTGTTTGAATATCTCTTCAAAGCTTAGGTTATTATGCTCAGCTTCAGTAATACAAACACCACCAGAGACAGTAAAACCATTAGGTACAATGTTAGCTGAGTTTGCACAGACAGCATTTTTAACACGCTCTAATGTCCTCATTAACGTTTCACGATCATCACCTTTAAGATAAACGACAAACTCTTCACCACCAAACCTTGCTGCTACATCACTACTTCGAATGCTATTACTTATCTGGCGGGACATGTAGCGAATAACATCATCCCCTTTGTCATGCCCAAAGGTATCATTAATCAACTTGAAATTATCAATGTCAAATACAGTCAAGGCGAATAACTGGTCATGCTCCACACTGCGCCAAAAAGCTTCCAATCCTCTGCGATTTAGCAGCCCGGTCATCGGATCTTTAGCTGCTAGCTCTTTGAAGTAACCACGTTCAATATTGGAGTTAACGAAGAAAAAGAGCGTTACAGAGAATAGATATACGATGATAGCGACAATCAGACTGTCTTTCTCGTAGACAAAAAAGTGCTCTACCTCTTTGGCAAAATCTAATTCGTAGTACATCGCGTGATGAGAGGTGACTCCTTCCAGTTGTATCGCGCGATAGAAAGTAGCGCTATCAACCGGATTAACCAAGGTGGTATCAATAATATCGATTCTACCGGCTAAGTGCTCATTCGAACTCGCAAGCAATTTACTGGCGTCAATCTCAACAGAAAGCATTCCTTGATGTATCCCCTTATGAAACACCGGAATCGTCATGCTTATCATACGGTCAAGAGAGTCAAATCGATACGCAGGACCCGTTAAAGTCAATTGTTCTGGATTGTTGGCGGTTCTTTGCCAATACGGGCGGCTTTTTATGGTCGAAAGTAGTTCTTTCCCTAGCTCTTTAGCAAAGTCTTCTGGCGAAGAGATCACATACCCACGAGTATCAATAAAGTGTACGCCGTTGTGATATTCATCAAGCTGGGACAAAAATGAAAGAATTGGCGCGAGAGCAATTTTTTCTGACGCACTTTTATAGCTATCACTGGTTTCATTACAAAGGGGTTCTTGACCAACCAACATATAGTCGATATCGACAGAGGGGATATCTGCGGTTTTTCCGTCAGCAAGAAGTAATACGTCAATGGGCCAAATTCGGCAAATACCGTCAACCACTTGCTTATTGTGATCAAGGAAAAGAGGGTTTCCTGATTTGTAGTAATTAGAGAAGCTGTAATCTAGAGCGGTAACAATTTTGGTCGTTCGTTTAAACACTTCTTCAATACGCTGAAACTCACTGCTGATGTCTTTTTCAACCGCATCAAAATAATTTTTTCCTATCAGCCCAAGTAACATGGTCGCGATCACAGCGGGAAAGCCGAAGACAAAGGTAAGGCTAAAGTGCCTATTTACTTTCATAGAATGTGCTCTTAGCGCTCAGTTATTTTCATTAGTTCCATTAATATTATGACATTAATCGACAGCCCTCTCGATGTAAAATAATGTAAGTTGGTATTAACGATGCACCTATCGGGTAAATAACTACTTAAAAATGAATAAAATAGATCGCAGCTAATGGTGAGAGTCGACTAATGTTGTTCATTATGATGGTTTAAGTCCCTGTTAACAAAGTGACTTATCAAACATGATTTTTTTGATGTAAATACCTATTAACGACTGACTATCGCACGATCAACCACAGACTTAGGTAGCGTCAAACCAAGCATACGAGCGGCATCTAGGTTAACTACCAACTGAGAGCTTTGAGCCGTTTTAACACTCAACTTCCCTGGTTTTTGTCCGTCCAAAATAGCGGCCACATAATCAGCGGTCTGCACCCCAACGTCATAGTAATCTAGACCTAACCCAGCTATTGCTCCCTTGCCAACATAAGACGTTGCTCCTGCAACCACGGGTGTGCCAGCTTGGTTTGCTGCATTTATAAGTCCTTCAATACCGCTTGCCACCGTGTTATCGGTTAGCGCGTAGATAACATCAGATTTTTTAGCCACGGATGCTGTTTTTTCTTCTACATCATCGATAGTCAACGCTTTAGCAGTATGCAAAGTAAAGCCAAAGTCTCGTGTAGACTGCTTTAACAGCCCTACTAAAGCAACAGCATTTGCCTCTGCTGGGTTATAAACCACACCGACTGAAACTGCATTGGGGAGTAGCTCTTTAATAAGAGATACATGTTGGGAAATAGGTGATAAGTCAGAAAGGCCCGTGACATTTCGTCCCGGCTGCTCCAATTGTTTAACAAGTCTTGCTCCGATAGGGTCTGTCACCGCGGTGAACACAATCGGGATCGTTCGAGTCGCTGAAACCAACGCTTGAGAGGTCGGTGTCGCGATGCCAACTAATACATGAGGGTTCTCACTAACTAACTCTCTGGCTATTTTTGCTGCCTGAACGGGATTGCCACCAGCCATTTCATAAGAAAACTCTAAATTTTTACCCGGTTCGTAACCTTTTGCTCTCAATCCTTCAAGAAGTCCTAGACGTGTTGCATTCAGATCTGGATGGTCAACAACTTGTGAAACCGAAACTTTGGCAACGTTCGCCATGACATTGCTTGTCCATAGCAACAACAGACAACTTACGACCGCTGCCAATACCTTTTTTACAGAACTCATTATCGCTCCCTGAATCAAGCTCTGCTCATTATTGCTCGCTCAAAGAGAACAACATCACTATTGATATTATTACCTGTAACCATTGATGACTTGAAGTTATATTTAACAAAAACACAACAAGGCTCGAAAAATGCGTGAAATAGTGAAAGGCAGAATTTGAAAAGTAAGAAACTACATGAGTAGTAAGAGAAAAAAGGAATGAGGGGGAGCGAGATGAATAAAAACGAAGTGAAAATATTAAAGTCAAACCTGAGAACAAACCATCAATGAAGAATAGTTGCTCTCAGACAAGAGGAGAGTTGAAACTCATTAGAACCAACGTTCCATTGAGGATTTATCTAGCTGACGAAATGCGCGATTTAAAATGATCGCCAATTCTTTATAACGAGGGCGCGACTTCATTGGCTCTAACGCAAAACCCGTTTCAGTGATCTTCTCATGAAGTTCGCGATACCACGAGACTAGCGCAGGTGGAAGTTGTGTGTTTGAGCGATTACCTAACCACCACATGCCTTGAAGCGGTAAGCTGATTGCAAACAAAGCCATGACCACAGCTTGTGGCATCGCTTGGTAATTATTAAAGACCATTTGTGTAAGAACACTAATAGCAGCAATCGCAGGCATCACTTTCACGCCAAAACGGGTCGCTTTAATAATGCGCTGTTCTGGGAAGATCGCGTTTAACTCTTTTCGGACGGGCCAGAGATCCATGTACTTTTGGCCATCTTTTAAACTACTCGCTAAACCAACTCTATTGCTCATATGAGTCTCCCATTAAAAAAAAGTTGAAATCATCAACTAAAAACACAAAAATTTGACGAAAAATAATATTCTTTCAAATTTTTTTGTTATATTTGCACAATATCGCTATTATTTGCAGGCCTCAATCTCATTGTTGCCCTTATTTACAATTTAAGCAACTTTGAGAAGACTTCTGCAAGGAATGCACAAGCCTCTTTTTGATAAAGAGCGCTTTCACTTTATACGGAAATTAACGTTTTTTTGACCAAGGTTAGTACGCAAGCCTATGTGCTTCGACTATTCTTGAGATTAATTTTCATCCTTAACTGATTTCGATCAGAAAAATAAACAGGTAGTCATTAATGTCTAAGCTAGTTTTAGTTTTAAACTGTGGTAGTTCTTCTCTTAAATTTGCTGTAGTTGACGCAGTATCTGGTGACGAGCATCTAACAGGTCTTGCAGAATGTCTGCATCTTCCTGAAGCTCGTATCAAGTGGAAACTTGATGGTAAACACGAAGCTCAACTAGGTAATGGCGCAGCACACGAAGAAGCACTAGCCTTCATGGTAGAAACTATTCTTGCTTCTAAGCCAGAACTTTCTGAAAACCTTGCAGCAATCGGTCACCGTGTTGTGCATGGTGGTGAAAACTTTACTTCATCAGCACTAATCACTGATGAAGTAATTAAAGGTATCGAAGATGCAGCGACTTTCGCTCCTCTTCACAACCCTGCGCACCTTATCGGTATTAAAGCAGCTCAAAAATCATTCCCAGCACTAAAAAACGTTGCTGTATTTGATACTGCTTTCCACACGACAATGCCAGAAGAAGCTTACCTATACGCGCTTCCATACAACCTATACACAGATCACGGTATTCGTCGTTACGGTGCACATGGTACATCTCACCTATTTATTACTCGTGAGTGTGCCACGCTTCTAGACAAACCTATTGAAGAAGTTAACATCATTAACTGTCACCTAGGTAACGGCGCATCTGTTTGTGCAGTCAAGAATGGCCAATCTGTAGATACTTCTATGGGCCTTACTCCTCTTGAAGGTCTTGTAATGGGTACTCGCTGTGGCGACCTTGACCCTGCTGTTATGTTCCACCTACATGACAAACTTGGCATGAGCGTTGATGAAATCAACACAATGTTCACTAAAGAGTCTGGCCTACAAGGTCTAACTCAAGTAACTTCTGACTGTCGTTTCGTTGAAGACAACTACGGCGAGAAAGAAGAAGCTACTCGTGCAATGGACGTATTCTGTCACCGTCTAGCTAAATACGTTGCAAGCTACACTGCAACCCTAGAAGGTCGCCTTGACGCTATCGTATTCACTGGTGGCATCGGTGAAAACTCAGCGCCAATCCGTGAAATGGTTCTTAACCGTCTTGCATTCTTCGGTATCGAAGTAGATAGCGCAGCTAACCTTAAAGCTCGTTTCGGCGGCGAAGGTACTATCACGACTGAAAACAGCCGTGTACCAGCAATGGTTATCTCTACTAATGAAGAGCTAGTGATTGCAGAAGATACAGCTGAACTAGCAGGTCTTTAATCGAATTTTCTGACTAGCTTCACTCGACGCTAGTCAGATTTTTATCTAAGAAAAATGGGGCTCAACTTTTATTCCTACCCCTATATAAATGTTGGTAGGAACAGGAGTTGAGCTTTTTTCATTCCAATAGTTAAAGGTACTCCTCAATGTCCCGTACTATTATGCTTATCCCTACAAGCGCTGGTGTTGGTCTTACTAGTGTAAGCATGGGTGTTCTTCGCGCGATGGAGCGCAAAGGCGTAAGTGTTTCGTTCTACAAACCAATCGCTCAACCTCGTAGCGGTGGCGATCAACCAGATCTAACATCAACTATCATTAGCACAAACAGCGACATCAAGATTGGTGAACCAATTGCGATGACTAAAGCTGAAGCGTTGATCGGTAGTGAAAAAATGGATGTACTTCTTGAATCTGTTGTTGAGCAATACAACAAAATCAACAAAGACGCTGAAGTAACGCTAATCGAAGGCCTAGTCCCTACTCGTAAGCACCCGTTTGCAAACCAAGTGAACGCAGAAATCGCAAAAACGCTTGGCGCAGAGATCGTATTCGTTGCGACTCCTGGTACTGACAACCCTACGCAACTTAAAGAGCGTATCGAAGTAGCATGTTCTAACTTCGGCGGTACAAAAAACAAGAATATCAAAGGCGTAATCATCAACAAGCTTAATGCTCCTGTTGATGAAGCTGGTCGTACTCGCCCTGACCTATCTGAAATCTTTGATGATGCAGACAGCGCTCAGCAAGCGAACCTTGAAGTAATGCAAATCTTCAATTCTAGCCCTATCCGTGTTCTTGGCTGTGTGCCATGGAGCATCGACCTAATCGCAACTCGTGCGGTTGATATGGCTAAGCACCTTAACGCTGAAATCGTTAACGAAGGTGAAATCTCAACTCGTCGTATTAAGAGCATCACTTTCTGTGCACGTTCTCTACCGCACATGATTGAGCACTTCAAGCCAGGTTCACTGCTAGTAACTTCTGCAGACCGTCCTGACGTTATCGTTGCTGCGGCTCTTGCTGCGAAAAACGGTGTTGAGATTGGCGCAATCCTACTGACTGGCGGTTACGACATTCCAGAAAGCATTGCTAACCTTTGCGCACCAGCATTCGCTTCAGGTCTACCGATCTTCAAAGCTCAAGGTAACACTTGGCAGACGTCTCTAAACCTACAGAGCTTCAACCTAGAAGTTCCTGCTGACGATAAAGAGCGTATCGAGTTCGTTAACGATCACGTTGCAAGCCACATTGATGGCCCTTGGATTGATTCTCTATCTGAAGGTACTCAAGGCATCCGTCGTCTAAGCCCACCAGCATTCCGTTACCAGCTAACTGAATTTGCTCGTAAAGCGGCTAAGCGCATCGTTCTTCCTGAAGGTGACGAGCCACGTACAGTTAAAGCTGCGGCTATCTGTGCTGAGCGCGGTATCGCAACGTGTGTACTTCTAGGTAACCCTGAAGAAATCCGTCGCGTTGCAGCGCAGCAAGGTGTTGAGCTTGGCGCTGGCGTTGAGATCATCGATTCTGCATCAGTTCGCGAAAACTACGTAGCTCGTCTAGTAGAACTTCGTGGCGCTAAAGGCATGACTGAAGTTGTTGCTCGTGAGAAGCTAGAAGACTCAGTATTCCTAGGTACTATGATGCTTGAAGCTGGCGAAGTTGACGGCCTAGTTTCTGGTGCTGTTCACACAACGGCGAACACTATCGTTCCTCCGTTCCAGATCATCAAGACTGCTCCTGATGCTTCTATCGTATCTTCAATCTTCTTCATGCTTCTGCCTGATCAAGTGCTTGTATACGGTGACTGTGCGATCAACCCAGATCCAACAGCTGAACAGCTTGCTGAAATCGCTATCCAATCTGCAGATTCTGCTGCGGCATTCGGTATCGACCCACGCGTTGCTATGATCTCTTACTCTACTGGTGAATCTGGTAAAGGTGCAGACGTAGATAAAGTGCGTGAAGCAACCAAACTTGCTCAAGCGAAACGTCCTGATCTAGTGATCGACGGTCCTCTTCAGTACGACGCAGCAATCATGGAAAACGTAGCCGCTTCTAAAGCGCCTAACTCTCCAGTTGCAGGTAAAGCGACAGTATTCGTATTCCCAGACCTAAACACGGGTAACACGACTTACAAAGCGGTACAGCGTTCAGCAGATCTAGTGTCTATCGGTCCAATGCTTCAAGGTATGCGCAAGCCAGTAAATGACTTGTCTCGTGGCGCTCTAGTAGACGACATCGTTTACACAGTGGCTCTAACGGCTATCCAAGCAGACCAAGCAGCTCAAGCTGAAGAAAAAGTAATTAACTAATTACTTTTCTCTCGCTCTAAAATGCGTTAAAAACATTCAAGCCCGTGCAATTGCATGGGCTTTTTTCCATCACAAATTAGTGGCAATCAAAAACGTTAAACATACTGGAGGTTAATTGAACAGCGTAAGCAGGTACGGCTCACCCTTTCATATCAAATCACCCAAGAGCTGCATTTTCACTTTTAGCTAAATCACTGATTTATCAAGTTGCCTTTTTCTTTCCTTTCTATTATTAACCTACCGTACGTTTGTCGGAAAAATGCGATCTTTGACGTTTTATTCTTCGCAATGATGATTAGTTTTGTTATATTATTTTACATAATAAATAAACTTCTTTGTATTTCATAACACTATGACGTCAGATACTCGGCTGATCGCGTTGATCAAATGGCTCCCAGTTAGCTTTATCGCACTTTTTTCACTCGTACTGATTTCTTCATTTCTGTACAACTCACACCTATCTAATCAAAAACAATTAGTGAGAGCTGAACAACTATTTAAAGATCAGCACAAGCAATTGCTTAAAAGCCAAGTCGACGTCGCAAAAAGCCAAGTTCTCTATTTAAAATCAACCACCGAGTCAGAACTAAAACAAGTCGTAAAAGAACGATTAGAAGAAGCACATCGAATCTCGACTCGTCTCTACGAAGACAACAGATCACAGCCAAAAGAAATAATCGAATCCATCATTAAAAGTGCGTTAAAAGACATTCGCTTCAATAGTGATCGTGGTTACCTTTTTATTGTTGATCGCCAAGCTAAAGGTATTATGCACCCATTCTGGCCCCATCTCGAAGGGCAGGACCTTTCCACGCTTAAAGATACGCGAGGCACTCCCATCGTCACAGAAATGGTCAAACTGTCGCTTGAGAAGAAAACAAGTTTCTACAGATGGTGGTTTCACAAACCAGGTGACAGCAAGACAGAGTACGAAAAAATTGGATATTCTGTCTACTTTGAACCACTAGACTGGGTTATAAGCTCCGGTGATTATGTCGTTGATGTTGAAAGTGACCTAAAACAACAATCATTAAATTGGCTGAAAAACTTAACGCTTCCTGGTTCTGATCAGCTTTTCGTACTCGACAAGCAAGGCGTATTTTTGGCGCACGAGTCGCAAGAACTCATTGGGTCAAAACATCCTACATTTCAGTTAATTATTCAAAGTCAAAACTCAACTAATTCACTCCAAGAACGATTTATCAGCCTCGATAACGGGTTGGCTAACAATCGTTCGCAAGACACCATTAACTATGTAGCAAAAATTCCAGACTGGGAGTGGTATATCGTTGGTAGTGCTTATACCCAAGCCATTGAACAATACTCTATCGCACACAAACTGGTCACCGAAGAATCACTAAAGCACGATACGATTGAACTCATCATTTATAGTGCAGCAAGCTTCCTAACTTTGCTGGTCATTAGTTTCTATATGGGTAATGCCATCGCACGACGTTTTACTACCTTCCAAAACAGAATTAAACATGACTTCCATAAACTAGAGCAGAACCGTAAAGAACTCTCTTACTTGGCTCACCACGACTCACTCACCGGTCTTTACAACCGAACTGCATTAAAAGAGAGCTTTGCGGTCATACAAGAAAGAAACATACAAAATACGACTAAAATCGCTGTACTTTTTATCGACCTAGATGATTTTAAAAATATTAACGACGCTCATGGTCATGCCTATGGGGATCAACTGCTCAAAAACATTGCTCAAACTCTACAACATTTAACTGAGCCGAATGAAATGTATTTCCGTTTTGGCGGGGATGAGTTTATTGCGATTATAGACAATCTACCGACAGCTGAATCTTTGACACCAATTCTTAACAAGATTAAGCAGGCAATCGAACGCTCATACAATATCAAAGGGGAAAGCCTATCGATTAAGACAAGCATCGGCGTATCGTTATCCCCCGATCATGCAGACAATATAGAAATGTTAATATCTAAAGCTGATATGGCACTCTATTTCGCTAAACGTACAAGCAAAGGCATTATTCAATTATTTAACGAGTCTATTTCCGATGATATTCACAGTAAGCTTGAGATTGAGAACGCGCTTAACTCTGCCTTAGATAACAAGGAGCTTTACGTTCACTATCAACCTCAGATAAGTATACATTCAGGTGAAGTATTAGGAGTAGAAGCGCTTTGTCGTTGGCAAAACAAAAAGTTAGGATTTATTCCACCTGACGTATTTATCAGCATGGCGGAAAAAACGAATCTAATTAATGACATTACGTTCTTTGTCGCTGAAACGAGCATGCGTGATATTAGCACTATCAATAATCAACTAGGCGTATCCCTGTCGTTATCGATCAATCTCTCACCGGCTGTTTTTACTCACAACCACTTGGTAGAACGTTTCTCTGAACTCGCAGCCAAGTACGCTTTGTCTCCGTCAAAAATCAAGATAGAGATTACAGAAAGCGTACTTGTCGAAGATCTGCAAGCCGTTACGCTAGTAATGAACCGCTTCCAAGCACTAGGAATGCAAGTTTCCATCGACGATTTCGGCACAGGATATTCGTCATTAAGCTATATTGCCTCCCTGCCTATCAATGAGATCAAGATAGATAAATCATTTATAGATACTATTGATACCGATGAGAGGCAATTTGCACTGGTTGAAGCGATTACTTCTCTAGCAAGTATTTTCAATTTCGACTTGGTCGTGGAAGGTATTGAGACTCAAGCACAGCTGCAGTCTATTAAGCAATTGTACTGTAGCGCAGTTCAGGGCTACTACTACTCACGTCCGGTAAGCGCAACAGACCTCGTTAAGTATCTAGAGCTACAAAATCAAAGAGAAGCCTTTGAAGTTTAATTCGATATCAGCCTAATCCTATGTTCCGATAAGTTAAATTAAATAGCTGCGTTTATGGGGTGACTCTAAATCAAGGAAAGGCCCTTTGGGGACAACTTGAGTTGGGTTGATACCGGTGTGACTGTAATAGTAGTGACGCTTGATGTGATAAAAGTCGGTCGTCTCTTTGATGCCTTCGACCTGGTAGAGCTCTTTTAAGTAGCCCTGAATATGGACGTAGTCTGAAATTCGCTGCTTATTACACTTAAAGTGCCCAACATAAACGGCATCAAATCGAACCAGAGTGGTAAACAAGCGCCAATCCGCTTCTGTAATCTCGTTACCCGCTAAATAGCGATGTTCGCTAAGGTGAGCGTCTACTTTGTCTAAGGCTTCAAATAACGCACCATACGCTTCTTCATAAGCTTCTTGTGTGGTTGCAAAGCCAGTACGATAAACACCGTTGTTGATGCTTGGATAGATGTAGTCATTCCACTCATCAACCTTCTTAGCCAATTCCCACGGATAGTAGTCATCGGTGTTGCCTGTCAGTTCATTAAATTCTGAGTTGAACATGCGGATAATTTCAGAGGATTCGTTGCTCACGATGGTGTTGGTTTTCTTATCCCATAGCACAGGCACCGTCACTCTACCCGAGTAGTCAGGTTTGGCTTGAGTGTAGATTTGATGCATGCGCGTATGGCCGAACAGAGGTTCAGGTAACCCCATTTGCCAACCATCACTCATCATGTCTGGGCAAACAACCGTCACGTCAATGTGATCGGTTAGGTCTTTAAGCTCTCGGAAGATAAGGGTGCGGTGCGCCCAAGGGCAAGCCAATGATACGTACAAGTGATAACGGCCGCTTTCAGGCTGAAACTGCGCGGACGCTTTATTCTCTACCCAGTGACGAAAGCCTGCATCTTCGCGAACAAACTTGCCACCGCTTTCTTTGGTGTCATACCAAACGTCATGCCAAACACCTTCAACTAACTTACCCATATCCAAACCTCTGTCATCCAAACTTTTCTCTAGTATAAAAAAAGCCAACTTTTTCAAAACTAGAAGAAGTTGGCTTAGTTGTTCAAATAATTTGATGAAGGTGAAGATCCTCGAATACGTAAGCATAAAAAAAGCGCAACCTATAAAAAGTTGCGCTTAAGCCTGTCACAGGCTGAACCGTATCAAACGGGTTCTAGACTTGTACGTGCAAGCAAGATACTGCGTGTACGTCATCGCCTTGAATGGTTGGCTTGGTTTGCGCGCAGGCCTCGGTTGCTTCAGGGCAACGAGTACGGAACACACAACCCGATGGTGGGTTGATTGGCGATGGTAAATCACCTTCCAACATCTGAATCGTTTTGCTGCGCTCTAAGCGAGGGTCTGGGATCGGAACTGCAGACATCAATGCTTTGGTATATGGGTGCTTAGGATCTGAGAACAAGGCATCTGATTCACCTAGTTCAACAGCATTACCTAAGTACATCACCAATACACGGTCAGAGATGTGTTTCACAACCGACAAATCGTGCGCGATGAATACCAAAGACAAACCTAACTCTTTCTGTAGTTCCATAAGAAGGTTTACTACTTGAGCTTGGATAGAGACATCCAGAGCAGAAACCGGCTCATCACAGATGATCATCTTAGGCTTCAAGATAAGTGCACGTGCGATACCGATACGTTGACACTGGCCACCAGAGAATTCATGTGGGTAACGGTTGATTACGTTTGGTAGTAAACCAACCTTTGCCATCATCTCTTTAACTCGATCTTTCACGTCCTGTTTAGAAAGCTCTGGATAGAAAGTTTGTAGAGGTTCAGCAATGATGTCTCCAACTGACATACGTGGGTTAAGCGATGCTAGTGGGTCTTGGAAGATCATCTGAATCTCTTTACGAGTCTCACGACGCTTCACTTCCTGCATCTTAGTCAGGTCTTGACCTAACCACATAACTTCGCCTTCAGTTGCCTCCACTAAACCAATAATTGCGCGCGCAAATGTCGACTTACCACAACCAGACTCACCTACCACACCTAGCGTTTCGCCTTCGTAAAGATGAACATCCACACCATCAACGGCTTTAAGGTTTGATGGTTTCGCCCAAGGCCAAGCAGACTTAGCCGCAATGCTAAAGTGAACCTTAAGGTTTTTAATATCTAATAGTAATTCTTTACTCATTTTGTCCAAGTCTCCCAATCAGAAAAACAAGCACGCTGACGATCTTTTGCAAATGGCTGCAAAATCGGTGCTTCTTGCTTACAACGGTCCATTACTCGATGAC
Organism: Vibrio sp. FF266; assembly: GCF_041439695.1. NCBI lineage: Bacteria > Pseudomonadati > Pseudomonadota > Gammaproteobacteria > Vibrionales > Vibrionaceae > Vibrio > Vibrio sp. FF266. The sequence continues at coordinate 188,212 of NZ_JBGOOO010000004.1, read as the reverse complement.
AACGATCTTGGTAAGGACAACCTGTTGGCAGGCGAAGTAAGTTAGGTGGGTTACCTGGAATCGTCGGCAGAATTTCACCTTCGGTATCCAAACGAGGAATTGCTTTAAGCAGGCCTTCCGCATAAGGGTGGCTAGGCTCGTAGAAGATTTCATCTACTGTGCCGTATTCCATGGTACGGCCAGCGTACATCACTAGAACTTTGTCACAAGAACCGGCAACGACACCCAAATCATGGGTGATCATGATGATTGCTGTATTGAACTCATCTTTAAGCTCGTTCAGCAATTCCATGATTTGCGCTTGAATGGTTACATCCAACGCCGTTGTTGGTTCATCAGCAATCAGTAGTTTTGGACGACATAGCAAAGCCATTGCAATCATCACACGTTGACGCATACCGCCAGAAAATTCGTGTGGATACATGGTAATACGTTTACGTGCCTCAGGGATTTTAACCGCTTCCAGCATACGTACTGATTCTTCGAACGCTTCCGCTTTGCCCATGCCTTTATGCAGCATAAGCACTTCCATCAACTGATCACATACTTTCATGTAAGGATTCAGTGACGTCATTGGATCTTGGAAGATCATCGCGATCTGTTCAGCACGGACTTTGTTCAGTGCTTTCTCTGGTAGATTGAGAATCTCATTACCTTCAAACTTTGCACTGCCTGAGATGATGCCGTTCTTAGCCAGCAGTCCCATCAGTGCAAATACCGTTTGAGATTTACCCGAACCCGACTCACCAACAATACCCAGCGTTTCGCCTTGATTGAGTGAGAAGTTCAGGTCGTTTACTGCGGTTACGATACCATCTTGCGTGGTAAATTCGACGCGCAGATCTTTGACATCTAATAAGCTCATTATTGCTTCCTTAATCTTTTATAGCTTTTAATTGCTATTTCTTTATCTGTCTTTTGGATCAAGCGCGTCGCGCAGACCATCACCTACGTAGTTAAAGCAGAACAGCGTAACTACCATGAATGCCGCTGGGAATGCCAGTTGCCAAATAGCAACTTCCATTGTTTGCGAGCCTTCTTGTAACAGCGCGCCCCAACTTGTCATAGGCTCTTGAACACCAAGACCAAGGAAAGATAAGAATGATTCAGTAAGGATCATGCTTGGAATAAGGAGCGTTGAGTAAACCGCAACAATACCCAATACGTTCGGTACGATATGACGTGTAATGATTTTCCATTTACTGACACCACATACGTGCGCAGCCTCAATGAACTCTTTACTACGTAAACTCAACGTTTGGCCACGTACAATACGCGCCATATCGAGCCAAGCAATCGCACCGATAGCAACGAAGATAAGTACGATATTACGACCAAAGAATGTCACCAGTACGATAACTAGGAACATGAATGGCACTGCGTATAGGATCTCTAGGATACGCATCATCACTCGGTCAGTGCGACCGCCAATGAAGCCTGAAGCCGCACCGTAAAGCGTACCTATCAGTACCGCTACGAATGCACCCATCACACCAACCATAAGAGAAATACGGCCACCAATCATCGTACGAACGTATAGGTCACGGCCTAAACTGTCGGTACCAAACCAGTGATCAGCATTTGGGCCTACGTGCATTGCGTACCAGTCAGTATCATCGTAAGCATGCTGTGCCAACATAGGTAAGAAGATTACCGATAGCACCATAACAATTAGAATGAACAGACTGATCATTGCGGCTTTGTTGCGCATAAAACGAATACGCGCATCCTGCCACAAGCTACGACCTTCAATTTCCAAACTCTCAGAGAATTTTTCGATCGCTTCTAAGTTTTCTTTTTTCTTCAACATAACCATGCGTCCCTGCTAGTAGCGAATTTTCGGGTCAATAAGCGCTAGTAAAATATCAACGATTGCGTTGAACAAGATGAATAGGAAACCAATCAAAATGGTTACACCCATTACTAACGAATAATCACGGTTAAACGCGGCGTTAACAAACAGCTTACCGATACCTGGTAGGCCGAAGATGGTTTCAACAACAACTGAACCTGTGATGATACCTACGAACGCAGGCCCCATGTATGAAACAACAGGTAGCATTGCTGGCTTAAGCGCATGTTTAAGAACGATATAACGGTAACTTAGACCTTTAGCGCGAGCGGTACGGATAAAGTTACTGTTTAGGGTTTCAATCATGCTACCGCGAGTGATACGAGCAAAGGTTGCTACGTATAGAAGAGACATCGCGATAACGGGTAGGACGATGTACATGTACGTACCACCGTGCCAACCACCTGCTGGAAATATATGCCAGTGTAGCGAGAATAGGTAGATAAGCGCTGGTGCCAACACGAAGGATGGCATCACCACCCCAAGCATGGCGGTCGACATTATGGTGTAGTCGATCCAGGTGTTGTGCTTCAAGGCGGCAATGGTTCCGACCGTTACCCCCATCAATAATGTGAAGATAAAGGCAACAAAGCCTACCTTCGCAGATACTGGAAGTGCAACCGCAATCAGCTCATTTACTGTGTAATCTTGGTATTTAAAAGATGGACCAAAATCACCCTGAAGGATGTTGGTCAAGTACGTGGTGTACTGTTCAAATACAGGTTTATCTAAGCCATATTTAGCTTCGATGTTAGCCATAACTTCTGGCGGTAATGGACGCTCGCTTGAAAACGGGTTACCCGGTGCGAAACGCATAAGAAAGAAAGATATAGTGATCAACACCAACATGGTTGGAATCGCTTCAAATATCCTTTTCATAATGAATTTAAGCATAAACTCACTCTTTCAGTCTGTGACAATTAAAATTAGAAAGACGCTACATGCGCGCCCTGCGCATGTAGTGTCTGTATCGTTATAGTTATATTAACTTTTTAGAATCGAAGCGTTTATTATTCAGCTTTGATGTAGAGATCTTTTGAGTAGATTTTATCTTCCGCGTTATTAGTAGGGAAGCCACCTACATGTGGGTTAAGTAAACGCGTTTTAACGTACTGATAGATAGGAGCAATAGGCATATCGTTCGCCATTAGCTTCTCTGCTTCTAAATACAGTTCGTTACGTTCTTGTTCTGAAGTGGAGTTAATAGCCTTGTCTATCAAAGTGTCATAATCACGATTTCCCCAATGTTGGCCGCCTGTCGTATTAGCACTTACCATCAAGGTCAAAAATGTAGACGCTTCATTGTAGTCACCACACCAACCTGCACGAGCTACTTCAAAGTTGCCAGTATCTTTAGAAGATAGGTAAGTTTTCCATTCTTGATTTTCAAGTGTAACCTTAAGACCCAGTGTCTTCTTCCACATAGAACCTAGTGCTACAGCAACTTTCTTGTGATTCTCATCAGTGTTATATAAGAGGGAGAACTCAAGAGGATTGTCTTTTCCGAAACCCGCTTCTTCAAGAAGGCGCGCCGCTTCAGCATTACGTTCTTTTTGAGACATTTTACCGTATTGAGGAAGCTCAGGTTCGAACCCAGCAGTAATTTCCGGCGTGAGGAAATACGCAGGTTTCTGTCCTTGCCCCATGATTGCACCAGCGACTATGTCACGATCAATCGCATAAGAAATAGCCTTACGTACACGAACATCATCGAAAGGCTTTTTCTTAGTGTTAAATGAGTAGTAGTAGCTACAAAGGTTACCCACAACGGATAGATCTTCTGGATGTTCTTTTTTCATACGCTTGAAATGCTCAATTGGCAGATCATCTGTAAAATCGATTTCACCAGATAGGAAACGGTTCATTTCCGCTACTTGGTTTTCGATTGGCAGGAACGTGACTTTGTTTAGAACAGTCTTATCATTGTTCCAGTATTGGTCGTTACGCTTAAGTACTAGGCGTTCGTTAACAACCCATTTATCAACAGCAAATGCACCATTACCAACAAAGTGATCTGGCTTAGTCCATTGGTCACCGTACTTTTCAACAGTTGCTTTATGTACTGGCTTAACTGTTGTGTGGCCCATCATCATTACGAAATATGGTACCGCTGTATCTAGTTCAACAACAAGCGTGTTTGCATCTACAGCTTTAACACCTAGCTCACTCTTGTCTTTCTTACCCGCTACGATGTCTTTCGCGTTCACCATCTTGGTATATTCCATGTACCAAGCATATGGAGAAGCAGTGGCAGGATCGACTGCACGTTGCCAGCTGTAAACGAAATCTTCAGCTGTTACAGGATCGCCGTTAGACCATTTTGCATCTTTACGTAGGTGGAAAGTGAATGTTTTGTTGTCCGTCGTTTCCCAGCTTTCGGCTACACCTGGGATTGTATTACCTTCGCCATCTTGGTTCACTAGACCTTCTAGAAGATCACGAATTACGTGAGATTCTGGTACACCTTGAGATTTGTGTGGGTCGATAGTCGCAACTTCAGTACCGTTACCGCGAACAAGTTCCTGAACTTTTGCTAGTTCTGTGCCTGCTGGAACTTCAGCAGCGATAGAAAGAGTAGAAGTGGCAGCCACTGCCAAACCAGCACCTAGAAGAAGGGCCTGAGTGATTTTATTCTTGTACATTTAATAAACTCCAAGTTTTACGTATTGCATCCATGACTTCTTTGCTAAGTTCACTGAACGGCAGTGATTTAGATTTATTTAGCTCAAAATTTAAGCATAAAAATCTAAAACCTTACAAAGATTGAGGCACACACTATCAACCATTGAAGTAATTTGCCATAAACAAGTCGCAAAAAATCGGATAATTCTCCGAATTACTCAAGGTCACAGTGTAAATCTCTAATAAAAACCTAATGAATAGTTAATTACACATAGGAATTAATTAAAAAACAGCCTTTAGTGTTGATGTATCTGAATTGATACTTTTATTTAGCATCTTATGCTAGAACACTGTCGGCAAATTAACATTAATGCCACATGAAATCTAATTGCACATCACATATCCCCTAAATAGACTGCACTATTTGTGAGGATTATCACTTTATACAAAACAGCATAAAGCACTGCACCAAAACAGATGCAGAGCTGCACCAGTACAGAAAAAATAAGCCAAAGAATTTATATGCAACTCGAATGATTAATCATTTAATAAGCACCCTATTTTTTATAAATGACTTTGTTGCACGCACAAAAAAACCGACGTTCAACGTCGGCTTTATTACCTAAGTCCTAACCTGAAATGCGTTATCACGTTAAGGACGAAACATTATGTGGGATAATTTACTTTTTCCAGCGCTCTGCAGCTTTGGTATCAGAATCGCGAGAATCAACCCAGCGAGTTGTTTCAGTGGTACGTTCTTTTTTCCAAAACGGCGCTTTGGTTTTCAGAAAGTCCATAACAAACTCACACGCTTCGAAGGCAGCGCCACGATGTGCACTGGATACACCAACGTAAACAATCTGGTCACCGATATCTAGGTCACCAACGCGGTGAATCACTCGCATCTTCTGGATAGGCCAGCGCGCTTCAGCTTGGTCACAGATCTCACTCAGAGACTTCTCTGTCATACCCGGATAATGTTCTAGAGACAAACCAATCACGTTGTCGCCAAGGTTCATGTCGCGAACTTTACCTACAAACGTCACAACCGCTCCCGCAGCCGTACCTTGAGCTAGATAATCGTATTCGTCACCCACAGAAAAGTCTTCAGCAGTCACTAATACTCTTGGATCAATAACTCGAGAGTCATTCATGGTTAACCTCCAGTAACTGGTGGGAAGAAAGCCACTTCGTCGCCGTCTTTCACTTCAGTCGTCAAAGGTACAATTGATTGGTTGAGTGCTGCCAGCAGCTTGCCCTCTTCCAATGCGATATCCCATTTGCCTTCTTGTGTTACAAGGTGGCTACGAATCGCTTCAATAGTATTGTATTGCGCATCGACCTCTAGGCTATCAACACCGACAAGTTCACGAGTTTGTGCAAAGAAAAGTACCGTAATCATGATTCCACCTTGAAGTGACCTGATTTACCACCTGTCTTCTCTAGCAGACGTACGTTCTCGATAACAATGTCTTTCTGAACAGCTTTACACATATCGTAAATCGTCAGTGCAGCAACAGAAGCAGCCGTTAGCGCTTCCATTTCTACGCCTGTCTTACCAGCAAGCTTACATACCGATTCGATACGAACCTTGTTTTCAGACTCAATGGCTTCAAGTTGTACTTCTACTTTAGTCAGTAGCAAAGGGTGACACAGTGGAATCAAGTCCCACGTCTTCTTCGCTGCTTGGATACCAGCAATACGTGCCGTTGCGAAAACATCACCTTTATGGTGGCTGCCAGAAACAATCAGCTCTAGCGTTTCTGCTGACATTTGAACGAAAGCCTCTGCTCTCGCCTCACGTACTGTCTCTGCTTTAGCCGATACATCGACCATGTTCGCTTCGCCAGACGCGTTAATGTGTGTAAATTGGCTCATGCTCAATCCACCTTATACAGAAAGATGTGGCATGAAATTGCAAGGACGGTGACTCGCATCCATCTGTTGCTTGATGATCTTAGTCCAACCTGTACGGCACGCACCTGTAGAACCTGGCATCGCAAAGATAACCGTGTGGTTAGCAAAACCCGCAATCGCACGAGATTGAATCGTTGATGTACCAATCTCTTCGTAAGACACTTGGCGGAAAAGCTCACCAAAGCCTTCTACTTCTTTGTCGAATAGTGGTTTAAGTGCTTCAGGCGTGCTGTCACGAGAAGTGAAGCCCGTACCACCAGTGATTATAATCGCTTGAACGCTTTCGTCAGCAATCCACTGAGATACGATCGCACGGATCTTGTACATGTCATCGATAACGATTTGCTTATCAACCACGTTGTGGCCTGCTTCTTTAGCATGCTCAGCTAGGTAACCACCTGACGTGTCATTTTCTTCTGTACGAGTATCTGAAACGGTTAGTACTGCGATGTTTGCTGCTTGAAATTTGCTTTCTGCGTGACCCATTTGTTCACCTATATAAATTTTTCGATGATTAGGGCGTGTTGACCTTTCGTGATTAAATTTTGTTCGAGATAAAAGCGTTTTAATCGCGGCGAGGGGGAAGTCGCCTAGTCATTCTAAGCAAATCTCCCTCAACAAAGAGTAAAACGCTTTTAGCCGAACCCTTCGGGCAGCATTTGCTGGTCATTTCTACTGCGTTATCGGCTTCTCATGTAGGCTAGCTACACATCAAAGCCTCTGCCTTGTATAAATACCCAGCAACTCGCTGCAAAAATCAACTCGAAAGGGCAACACGCCCTAGACTTATTCGCCCAGCCTAAAGAAGCTGAGCGATAAAATGCTTTAGAGTATATAGCGGGTTAACCGCCGATTGACGCCAAGTTTGGAGTCATGCCACTGTTGCCATCGTGTAAGAAGTGGCTAACGGACTTGGTTTGAAGCTGAGCCTGAATTCGATCAATGAGCTCTTGCTCTTGTTGATCCTCTTGAATCAGATCTCTCAGTTCAACACCATGGTCGCCAAACAGACATAAGTGAAGTTTACCGGTCGCAGAAACACGCAGTCGGTTACAACTCTCACAAAAGTCTTTCTCGTAAGGCATGATCAAACCGATTTCACCCTTGTAGTCTGGGTGGACAAACACTTGCGCGGGGCCATCATTAACGGCTTTGACTTTTAACAGCCAACCATTAGCAATAAGCTGGTTGCGGATCGCAACGCCAGACACATGGTGTTTATCGAACAACTCGTCCATCTCGCCGGTTTTCATCAGCTCGATAAAACGTAATTGAATAGGTTTGTCTTTGATCCAATTAAGGAAGGCTGGTAATTCCTGACTATTGAGGTCTTTCATCAATACGACGTTGACTTTGACTTGTTCAAAGCCAACCTCAAACGCTTTATCAATGCCTCGCATAACCTCTGTAAACTTATTCTCACCAGTGATCTGATGGAACATGCGCGAATCTAAGCTATCCACGCTCACGTTTATATGGGTTAAACCAGCATCACGCCATTGCCCTACTTGTTTCTCCATGCGGTAGCCATTCGTTGTGGTGGCTACTTTTTCGATGCCTGGAGTAGAAGCAACAGTATGTATGATTTCAGGAAAGTCTTTACGCAGACTCGGCTCTCCGCCTGTAATGCGGATCTTTGAGGTACCACAATCTGCAAACGCTTTTACAACGCGTTTGATCTCGGGAACACTTAAAAAAGACGAGTTTTTTTGCCCTGACGGTTTGTAACCATCCGGCAAGCAGTAAGTACATTTAAAGTTACAGACGTCTGTAACCGACAAGCGCAAGTAATAAAACTTGCGATGGAATCTATCTTCGAATTGTTGCGCCACGGAACACCTTTCCAAACACGGGAGGCATAATCATTTCCAATTAAGCCCTTGTGACAACATGTCACTGGCTCTTGATGCGTATCGGTACAGCAAATACCACTGTGCGACTTAGCATGCGAGAGCTCGGAGTTATGGCAACTGCACGTTATATTCACACGCGCAGTAGCTGAGTAATAAAATACTTAATATTTGTACGTGAATCTAGCTCTGATGACAAAAAACGGGTCACATCGGCAAAAAAAACGTATCAAACCCTCAAAATAACTCTTGTTGAGTATCTGACGAGAAGCATTTAACCTAAATTATAGTTGGTAATAATCTAACAAGAACAAAAAATGAATATTTACTCTTCAAAGAAAGTCGTAGCAATCGGTGGGGGCCATGGCTTAGGTCGTATGCTAGCTGCATTAAAAGACTTTGGTAGCAATGCGACTGGCATTGTTGCAACAACAGATAATGGTGGTTCAACCGGGAGAATTCGAGACTGCCAAGGTGGTATTGCTTGGGGAGATACTCGTAACTGTATCAACCAATTAATCACAGAACCTTCGATCAGTTCGATGATGTTTGAATATCGCTTTCGCGGTCAAGGTGAACTCGATGGTCACAACTTAGGTAACCTAATGCTAACGGCACTAGACAACCTTTCCGTTCGCCCATTGGAAGCAATTAACCTAATTCGAAATATGCTCAAGGTCGATGTCAATATCGTCCCAATGACCGAGCACCCTTCTGATCTCACGGCTTTATCAATGGACGGTCGTTGGGTAACTGGCGAAACCAACGTTGATGACATGACAGAAAAGCTGCGCATGATGGACTTATCTCCAGAAGTACCGGCAACCAAAGAAGCTGTTGCAGCAGTTGAGCAAGCAGACTGCATTGTCCTTGGACCAGGAAGCTTTTTAACCAGTGTGATGCCCCCGCTGCTACTGCCAGAAATTGGCAAAGCAATCGCGGAAAATACCAAGGCAAAAGTTATCTTCGTTGAAAACCTTTCGCCAGAGCACGGCCCTGCAGGAAAAATGACGCTTCAAGAACAATTGGAGTGGTGTGAACGTACCTGTAAGGCAAGAAAAATAGACATTGTACTGGGCAATGAACCACACCCTGAATTAGAAGGGCAATGGAATTGTGTGACCACTGATCTTGCCTCTCCTAACCGAGATTGGCGACACGACCGTTTAAAACTCCAACAAGCGATTAGGGATCAACTGGCTTAATGCTTGTCGCTTAGGCTAGACGACAGAGACCAGTAAAAACAAAAAAGGAGCATCATGCTCCTTTTTTAGTCTCTTTAATAACTAGCCGCTTTAGAGATCCGTCATCAACTGCTGATATTCAGTGTACGTTGATAACAGGAGCTCTTGCATATCTTGGAAATCAATATCGGTTACAGGCAATGCTTGCTTCACTTTTGCGTCTAAGCTAATCGCAAAACTACACAAAGAGTCTGCGCCAAAACTCGCAGCGCTACTCTTAAGTGCATGGCTTATATCAGCCAAGTACTTAGATGTATCCGACGCTTTATTTATCTCTAGATGTTCGTAGTAGCCTTTCAACTCACCTAAGAAGATTTCCAGCAAAACTGGTACATTCTCTTGCCCTATTTCACCGGCAAGCTCATCAACTTTTTGCTGATTTAATACTTTCGTCATTATGATTTTCTTATTGTTTGGTGATTACTGCTTCGCATTCCACGTTTGCAACTTACGGTATATCGTCGATGGACTGACATCTAAGAAACCGGCCGCGCGGGGAATGTTGCCGTCACACGCTTTTATGGCCTGTTCGATAGCCGTCTTCTCAGTGATCCACAATGGGAAAATATCTTTTACCGTGATGTCTTCGTTCTGCTTCTCTTTCAAGCGCAAGCTGTTTTCAATCGGTTGGTTCAATGGTGGTGGAAGCATGTTGAGAGTAATCTCTTTGCCGTTATTCAATACCACCACGTTCCGTAATACGTTTTGTAGCTGACGAACGTTACCCGGCCACTCATATTGATTAAAGCGATCAAGCACTTCCTGAGCAAAACGCACAAACGCCTTACCTTCCTCAACCGACATGTAACCTAGTAACGAGTACGCAATCTCGATGACATCTTCACCGCGCTCGCGCAATGGCGGCAGGTGCAATGGAATCACGTATAAACGATAGTATAAATCTTCTCTAAAGCGACCTTCTTGTACTTCTTTCCAAGGGTCACGGTTGGTTGCACATACGAAACGAACATCGACACTCTTCATCTTCGAAGAGCCCACTTTTTGAAAAGTACCGGTTTGGATAAAGCGCAGCAGCTTGGTTTGCAGCTCTAAGTCCATTTCGCACAACTCATCAAGGAATAGTGTTCCGCCATCAGCAAGTTCAGCGGCACCTTGACGATCAGTTGCAGCACCGGTAAAGGCGCCTTTAACGTGGCCAAATAGCTCACTTTCAATTAGATCTTTAGGGATAGCCGCACAGTTAATCGCGATGAAAGGCTTGTCACCACGCTTGCTCGCCGCATGAATAGCTTCTGCACATACCTCTTTACCCGTACCACTTTCACCCGTGATGAAAATACTGGCTTTACTCGATGCTGCAGAGTCGATAGTTCGGTAAACCTGCTGCATGGTTTGGCTACTACCAATGAAGCCTTGGTAATTTTGGTTTCCCGGATGTTCCGAGCTATTTTTAAGTTTGGTGGCTTTACGGATCGCGTTGTTCACCGTAATACGGAGTCGGTCGGCTTCACACGGCTTGATAAGGAAATCTTGAGAACCATGACGCATGGCTTCTACGGCGGTATCGATAGAACCGTGAGCCGTCATGAAGATAACCGGAACTTCAGGGTATTTTTGTTTTACAGCAAATAGCACGTCCATACCCGTCATGTCAGGCAGACGTAGATCTAATAAAATAAGGTCTGGGATTCGATGATTCAAACTCTCGATTGCATCGCGGCCAGTGCCGACAATGTTGATATCAATTTCGAGCGGTGTAAGATACGAGCGATATAAAGCTGCTACCGAAGCGGTATCCTCGACCATCAACAAATACTTCGATTTGTTATCTAGCGTTTTTGATTGCATATCCTAGCCATTTATAATTTGCATTTCTTATTATAGTCGCATTCCGCTTTGCATTATGCAAATTAGCCACAATATTTGTAGTGTGTTTTTTTACTTACTTCAAATAATCAATGTTTTATCTATCTGGCACGAACGATGCAACTGTATAAATGACCTTCGGGTCACCTAGCCAACTGACGTTGTTAGTGGACCGAGTGTTCACAAACGTAAGCCAGTAGAACATTTACTACTGGCTGTTTTTTTGCCTGAAACACTCTCAATTCTTGTATTGAGGGGAACAATTCTTCGAATGAAAAGTGAGATTAGCTGTTGGTAATAAACTGCTTTCTTAGCTGCTCAATTTCATCACGCTTCTGTGCGGCCAATTCAAATTCTAGGTTCTGAGCATGCTGATACATCGCAGTTTCTAGCTTGCTGATCTCTTTATCAAGCTGTTGCGGTGTAAGTACTGCATAACTTTCAGAAGGCTCTGCAACCTTAGATAGAGGAACTTGCTTCGATTGGCGCTGCTGCTTCGACTTGGTTAGATCACCTAGCTCCATAATGTCTTTGATATTACGTTTCAACGCTTGCGGCGTGATGCCTTGCTCTTCATTGTAGGCTTGCTGCTTCTCGCGACGACGATCGGTTTCATCAATCGCTTTTCTCATCGACTTAGTAATCGAATCACCATAAAGGATCGCTCGACCTTCCAAGTTACGCGCAGCACGACCAATGGTTTGAATCAGAGAACGCTCAGAACGTAAGAAACCCTCTTTATCAGCATCAAGAATCGCCACCAGCGATACTTCCGGCATATCCAGACCTTCTCGAAGTAAGTTAATGCCCACTAACACGTCGAACTCGCCCAAACGTAGGTCTCGAATGATCTCTACACGCTCCACGGTATCGATATCTGAGTGCAAGTAACGAACCTTAACACCATGCTCACTAAGGTATTCGGTTAAGTCTTCTGCCATTCGTTTAGTCAACGTAGTGACCAATACGCGCTCTTCTTTCACTGAACGGATTCTGATTTCAGACAGCAAGTCATCCACCTGAGTCGCGACAGGTCTTACTTCGATGATTGGGTCTAACAGACCAGTAGGACGCACCACTTGATCAGCAATCTCACCATCTGATTTCTCAATCTCATAATTACCCGGCGTGGCCGACACAAAAATGGTTTGTGGCGCGATCGATTCGAACTCTTCAAATTTCATCGGACGGTTATCCAACGCAGAAGGCAACCTAAAGCCAAACTCAACCAAAGTTTCTTTACGAGAGCGGTCACCTTTATACATGGCGCCAATTTGCGGCACAGTTACATGTGACTCATCGATGATCAGCAAACCATCATCAGGCAGGTAATCAAATAACGTTGGAGGCGCTTCCCCTTCCGCACGGCCGCTCAAGTATCGTGAATAGTTTTCGATACCGGAACAGAAACCCAACTCCGTCATCATCTCGATATCAAACTGAGTTCTTTGAGAAATACGCTGTTCTTCGAGAAGCTTGTTGTTGTCTTTTAAATATTGAGCCCTATCGCGCAACTCATCCTTAATCTTCTCAATCGCCTCAAGGATCTTCTCTCTTGGGGTGACATAGTGAGTTTTTGGATAAACGGTAAAACGCGGTAAGTCTCTTTGTTTCACCGCACCAGTCAGAGGATCAAAAATACTAATACAGTCCACTTCGTCATCGAACATTTCAATTCGAACCGCATCTTGGTCAGATTCTGCTGGGAAGATATCAATCACCTCACCACGAACACGGAACTGACCACGTTCAAATGCGACATCGTTTCTCGAATATTGCAGCTCAGCCAAGCGGCGTAGGATGTCTCGCTGATCCATCACCTCACCACGACTCAAATGAAGCATCATCTTCAAATAAGACTTAGGATCACCAAGACCGTAGATAGCCGATACAGACGCAACAATAATGGCATCTTTTCTTTCTAACAAAGCTTTGGTAGCTGAAAGTCTCATTTGCTCAATATGAGCATTTATCGACGCATCTTTCTCGATAAAGGTATCCGTGGTTGGAACGTAGGCTTCCGGTTGGTAATAATCGTAGTAAGAAACAAAGTACTCAACGGAGTTATTCGGAAAGAAAGATTTCATCTCGCCATAAAGTTGAGCTGCCAACGTTTTGTTAGGCGCTAACAAGATTGCTGGTCTTTGAGATTGAGAAATGACGTTGGCAAGAGTAAAGGTTTTACCAGAGCCCGTTACCCCTAATAGAGTTTGATGTGCCAAACCAGAATCTAATCCATCTAGTAATCTGGTTATCGCTGTCGGCTGGTCACCGGACGGGCTATAGTCCGATACCAAGTCAAAGAGTTTACTCATAGGTCGCCATTTCCATACTGTTTTTATAATCAGGTCATTGTCACTCTAGGAGGAGTGTAGTTGCAACTATTATCTAGAGAAATGCTTCTTAAGATTAGATATCAGTGATAGCTTTTACTTTTAGAACTTGGTATTATCCGTGCCCTTGCAAGATCTCTTCAGCTAAATCACTCAATTTTTAATCCACTACTTTTCCCCAAAAAATCTAAAAATAGCACTTGTTTTACTGTATATTTTATAATCGTCAAAAGTTATACAATAGTGATATTTTGATACAAATCTTTTAAATACATTACCTTACCTCAAATTTTTATATTCCCAGATTTATCCCAATTATTGTTGTTAAAGTTTCACACACACACTTATCCACAATTTTGGTGGATAACTAAAGAAAGGCTAAATCCGGTAAGGCGTCCAAGAAAGTAAAGTTTTTTATATTATTTTTTTCTGCTATTTTTTATTGACAGAAATTCGGACTATTATTAGAATTCGCGTCGCTAACAAGCAATTCCCCTTTAGTTCAGTTGGTAGAACGGCGGACTGTTAATCCGTATGTCGCAAGTTCAAGTCTTGCAAGGGGAGCCAAATTCAGAAAAAAGCTCAATCGAAAGATTGGGCTTTTTTCGTATATAACTGCGACTAACTTGTTCCAAGTTAATATCACACCCGAATCGTCGGACCGTGCTACCCGCCCGCGTTTAAGTCTCGACAAGGGGGCCAAATTTAAAGAAGCCGCATCACTCGATGCGGCTTTTTGCGTTTTAACGTACTCACTTTCCTAAAAGCCCTCCGAGCAACAGCCCTGAGTTAGCAACAATCAATTGACTCAAAAGTTCGCTATTTACTTCAACCAATTTCGACCTTTTGGCCGAAAACAAAAGTGAAATCACTGAGTACTCAAATGATCAGACAAAGATCATTGTGATATACCGCTGCACGCTCACACCATCAAAATCTATGTCTATACTTACTGCAGCTTTGGTAATCAATCGATTACCTGATGTTTTTTTCACCAAGTGTCTAAATCCCTAGTGATCCTTGGTTGTTATTAGGTGAGCAAAACAGGATAATATCGGGATCGGAATCTCAAGAATTAATCCATTATGACCGAATACCTTTTGTTGTTGGTTGGCACAGTGCTAGTCAATAACTTTGTGCTAGTGAAGTTTTTAGGGCTATGTCCATTTATGGGCGTCTCCAAGAAGTTGGAGACTGCTATTGGCATGGGCCTCGCGACGACTTTCGTTCTAACGTTAGCGTCGGTATCTGCATACCTAGTAGAAACCTACATCCTTACCCCTCTGGGTATTGAATACCTGCGTACCATGAGTTTCATCTTGGTTATCGCGGTGGTTGTTCAATTTACGGAAATGGTCGTTCACAAAACCAGCCCGACTCTATATCGCCTGTTGGGTATCTTCCTGCCTCTTATCACCACCAACTGCGCGGTGTTAGGTGTGGCACTTTTGAACATCAATGAAAACCACAACTTCATTCAGTCGATCATCTATGGTTTCGGCGCGGCTGTTGGTTTCTCTCTTGTTCTGATCCTATTTGCTGCGATGCGTGAGCGTATTGCGGTTGCTGATGTTCCTATGCCATTCAAAGGTGCATCGATTGCGATGATCACAGCAGGCCTAATGTCTCTGGCATTTATGGGCTTTACTGGGTTGGTGAAATAAGCATGAGCACCATCTTAATTGCAATCATTGCACTCGCCGTTTTAGCCGCCGTTTTTGGCGCTATCTTAGGCTTTGCTTCTATCCGCTTTAAAGTAGAAGCCGATCCGATCGTTGATCAAATCGACACTATATTGCCGCAAACTCAGTGTGGCCAGTGTGGCTACCCAGGTTGTCGCCCATACGCAGAGGCGATCGCTAACGGAGATAAGATCAACAAATGTCCTCCCGGCGGCCAAGCAACCATTGAGAAGCTTGCAGATTTAATGGGCGTAGAAGTTGAAGACTCCGCTCATGACTTAGATAACAAAGTAAAAACCGTTGCCTTCATTCACGAAGATATGTGTATCGGCTGTACTAAATGTATTCAAGCCTGCCCTGTTGATGCCATTGTTGGTGGCACCAAGGCACTTCACACAGTAATCAAAGATGAATGTACAGGTTGTGATCTATGTGTCGCACCGTGCCCTACTGACTGTATCGAAATGATTCCAGTGGCAACAACGACTGAAAATTGGAAATGGCAGATGAACATCATTCCTGTTACTGATATCACTAACCAAGCAACTGATGCGACCGCGTCAGAGCCTAAGGCATAGGGTTAGTATGATCTCTTTAATTGAACAAATTCGCACGGGCTCTATTTGGAACTTCCCGGGCGGTGTGCACCCTGCTGAAAACAAGAAACAGTCGAATACTACTGATATCGTGCATGCAAGGCTCCCAGAAGAAATCGTTCTTCCAGTGAAACAGCACATCGGTAAGCCTGGTAACTTATTGGTTGCTGTCGGTGATGCCGTACTCAAAGGTCAACAACTGACGGCCTTAGAGACTGGTTTTACTTTGCCAGTACATGCACCAACATCGGGTGTGATTACCGCTATCGAACCACGAACCACCGCTCACCCTTCTGGCTTGAGCGACGTGTGCGTGGTTATTAAACCTGATGGCTTAGACGCTTGGATTGAAAAAAATCCAGTTGAAGATTTCTCGACAAAGACTTCTGACGAACTGCTTGATGTGATTCGCCAAGCTGGTATTTCAGGCATGGGCGGCGCAGGCTTCCCTACGGCTAAGAAACTTCAATCAGGCTTAGGTCGTACCGACATTTTGATCGTCAATGCTGCGGAATGTGAACCTTACATCACCTCTGATGACAAGTTGCTGCAAGAGCATGCCGACGAAGTATTAAAAGGCATCGAAGTGGTTGAACACATTCTTCAACCAAAGCTGACGGTTATCGGCATTGAAGACAACAAACCAGACGCGATAAAAGCACTTGAGATTGCAGCGAAAGACAAAGATATCGTCATTCGTGTTATCCCAACTAAATACCCTTCAGGTGGTGAGAAACAGCTGATAAAGATCCTTACTAATAAAGAGGTTCCGGCTGGCGGCATCCCTGCAGACATTGGTGTTTTGGTTCAGAACGTCGGCTCTCTTTACTCGATTAAGCGAGCGGTAATTGACGGCGAACCTGTGGTTAACCGCGTTGTGACATTAACCGGTAAAACCTTTAAGCAACCTCGTAATGTTTGGGCGCTATTAGGTACACCAGTACACGAGTTACTTGAAGAGTTTGGCTACAAAGCCGATAAAAAACTGCCGCGTTTGATTTTGGGTGGCCCTATGATGGGCTTCACCTTGCCACATGCCAATGTGCCAATCACTAAAACGTCGAACTGTATTTTAGCGCCAACGCGTCGTGAGATCTCTCCAAGCACTTACGAGATGGAATGTATTCGTTGTAGCGCGTGTGCCGAGGCTTGCCCCGCATCACTTCTTCCTCAACAACTGCAATGGCATGCGAAAGCCAACGAGTTGGATAAGTGTGAAGAACTGAATATTAAAGACTGTATTGAATGCGGTGCTTGTGCATTTGTCTGCCCAAGTGAAATTCCTCTTGTTCAGTACTACCGCCAAGCAAAAGCTGAGATCAAAACTCGAAAAGATGAAGCCGCTGCAGCAGAGCGCGCCAAGATTCGTTTCGAAGAGAAAAACGCTCGTATGGAGCGTGACAAAGCAGAACGTGAAAACCGCTTCAAAAAAGCCGCTGATAACCGTCGTAAAGACATGAAATCAGCCGACGGTGATGATGCGATTGCAGCTGCGATTGCTCGCGTTAAAGCGCAAAAAGCCGCGGCAGACCAAGCTCCTAATGCGGAACCAGCGGTGAAACCTGCGGTTGCGGCTGCGATTGCCAAGGCAAAAGCAAAACAAGCTGCGGCTCAGAAAGCGGACAGCGCTGAACCAGACAATTCTGAAATGTCGAAACTGCGTGAAGAACGTAAACGACAAGCTCGAGAGCGCAAGGCACAACAAGCAGCAACTGATGCTCCTGCAGAAAGCTCTGGTGATGGCAAAAAAGACGCTGTTGCTGCAGCTATCGCTCGTGCTAAAGCGAAGAAAGCTCAACAAGCAGAATCTGCTTCTGACGCTCCGGCTGAAAGTACTGGCGATGCTAAGAAAGATGCTGTCGCTGCCGCTATTGCTCGTGCTAAAGCCAAGAAGGCTCAGCAGGCAGAATCTGCTTCTGAAGCTCCGGTTGAAAAATCAGGTGACGCTAAGAAAGATGCAGTCGCTGCCGCTATTGCTCGCGCTAAAGCCAAGAAAGCACAACAAGCGGAGTCAGCTACTCAACCCGAAAGTGAAGCTCCAGCTGAAAGCTCTGGCGACGCGAAGAAAGACGCCGTTGCTGCTGCTATTGCTCGTGCTAAAGCGAAGAAAGCTCAACAAGCAGAATCAGCTACTCAAACCGCAAGTGAAGCTCCGGCTGAAAGTACTGGCGACGCTAAGAAAGATGCTGTTGCTGCAGCTATCGCTCGCGCTAAAGCCAAGAAAGCACAACAAGCAGAATCAGCTGCTCAAACCGAAAGTGAAGCTCCAGCTAAAAGCTCTGGTGACGCTAAGAAAGATGCCGTCGCTGCAGCCATCGCTCGCGCTAAAGCAAAGAAAGCTCAACAAGCTGAAGCCGTTACTCAAACCGAAAGTGAAGCTCCGGTTGAAAGCTCAGGCGATGCTAAGAAAGATGCAGTCGCTGCCGCTATCGCTCGTGCTAAAGCGAAGAAAGCTCAACAAACAGAGTCAGCTTCTCAAGCTCCGGTTGAAAGTACTGGCGATGCTAAGAAAGACGCGGTTGCTGCAGCAATAGCTCGCGCTAAAGCGAAAAAAGCGCAGCAAGCGAAACAAGACGAGTCAGAAGAAACGCCTGAACCTGTAGTTGAACTTGAGGCAGAGACTCAACAAGAATCAGTCGACCCTAAAAAAGCGGCCGTTGCCGCAGCAATAGCTCGCGCTAAAGCGAAGAAAGCACAGCAAGTAAAACAGGCCGAGACAGAAGAAATACTTGAGCCTGTGACCGAAGTTAAGACTGAAACTCAACAAGAACCAGTCGACCCTAAAAAAGCAGCGGTTGCTGCAGCGATTGCTCGTGCTAAAGCAAGAAAGGCGCAGCAAGAGCAAGACAAAAAGAATAATGAGGAGAAAGAGTAGTGGCCTTCTTTATCGCCAGCTCACCGCACGCGCACAATCGTAGAAGCACCCCAGATCTGATGAAATGGGTGGCTATTTGTGCATTGCCAGGTCTACTAGCTCAAACCTACTTCTTTGGATGGGGTACGCTCATCCAGTTAGTATTTGCTATTGCACTTGCTGTTACCTTTGAAGCCGCTGTAATGCTGCTAAGAAAACGTCCGCCAGTGATGGCATTGCGTGATTACAGTGCGGTTGTGACCGCTTGGCTACTCAGTGTCGCGATTCCCCCACACTCTCCATGGTGGATTCTCGTCATAGGTATGTTCTTCGCGATTGTCATCGCGAAGCACCTATATGGCGGTCTTGGGCAAAACCCATTTAACCCTGCGATGGTCGCTTACGTTGTTTTACTGATCTCATTCCCAGTTCAGATGACTAGCTGGAATGCTCCTACTAGCTTAACGGCTGAAGCAACGAGCTTTGTTGACTCCTTCTTGATGATCTTTACTGGTTTCAATAATGAAGGCTTGTCTTTACAACAAGCGCGTCTTGGTATTGATGGCACCACTATGGCGACGCCACTCGATGCCTTCAAAACCGCACTAACGGCAGGCAACACGGCTTCTGAAGCTCTGTCTCAACCTCAATTTAGCTGGTTAGCTGGTGTAGGTTGGGAATGGGTTAACCTTGCCTACCTAGTCGGCGGCTTGGTGCTCATCAAGCAACGCGTGATTCAGTGGCATATTCCGGTCGCTTTTATTGCTAGCCTTACGCTGTTTAGCCTAGTGTTCTTAGTGCTGACGCCAGGTGAAACCGCTTCTCCAACCATTCATCTATTGTCTGGCGCAACCATGCTTGGTGCATTCTTCATTGCAACCGATCCGGTTTCAGCCTCGACGACAGTAAAAGGTCGCTTGGTATTTGGTGCCATGATTGGCGGGTTAGTCTTTATTATCCGCAGTTGGGGTGGCTTCCCTGATGGCGTAGCGTTTGCTGTATTGTTAGCCAACATGTGTGTTCCACTTATTGACTACTATACCAAACCTCGTACATACGGCTATTAAGGAGCGGATACCATGCTAAATGCAATTAAGAAAAACGGCCTTGTACTCGCGATTTTTGCGTGTGCTTCGACAGGTTTGGTCGCGGTAACTCACTACCTGACCAAAGATCAGATTAAACAGCAAGAACAGGCTCAGTTACTGTCCGTGCTTAACCAAGTGATCCCGCACGATCTGCACGATAATGAACTGTTTTCAGCCTGTACTCTGGTTCAAGCCGAAGAGCTAGGCACTGAACAAGCGATGCCAGCTTACATTGCTAAACTCAATGGTGAGCCAAGTGCGATTGCGATCGAAGCGATTGCACCCGATGGCTACAACGGCGCGATTAAGGTCATTGTTGGGATGAAAATCGACGGTACCATTTTAGGTACTCGCGTTCTTTCCCACCAAGAAACACCGGGATTGGGTGATAAAATTGATCTTCGTGTGAGTGATTGGATTCTCTCATTTGCCGGTAAGCAAGTGACGGATTCTAATCTTGACCGTTGGAAGGTTCGTAAAGATGGTGGTGACTTTGACCAGTTCACTGGCGCAACCATTACGCCAAGAGCTGTCGTGAAGTCAGTGAAGCAAGCGGTGCAGTACGTTAACCAAAACAACCAAGCATTGCTTGCTCAACCTCTAAATTGTGGTGGTGAATAATGAGTGACCATAAAACACTAATTAAAAATGGCATGTGGGCCAATAACCCTGCCCTAGTGCAACTCCTTGGCTTATGTCCGCTGTTGGCTGTCTCTTCGACTGTGACTAACGCTCTTGGATTAGGTATCGCTACCTTGCTTGTATTAGTCGGGTCGAACGTGTCTGTTTCTCTAGTTCGAAACCATGTGCCAAAAGAAGTGCGTATTCCAGTATTCGTGATGATCATTGCTTCACTAGTAACCTGTGTTCAACTTCTGATGAACGCTTACGCATATGGCCTTTACCTCTCTTTGGGTATCTTTATCCCACTGATCGTAACCAACTGTATCATCATTGGCCGAGCTGAAGCCTTCGCGTCTAAAAATGAAGTGCTTCCTGCAGCACAAGATGGTTTCTGGATGGGCCTTGGCATGACATCGGTACTGGTTGTATTGGGTGCGATGCGCGAGGTTATTGGTAACGGCACCCTATTTGATGGCGCAGACCTGCTCCTTGGTGATTGGGCTTCGGTATTACGAATCCAAATATTCCAATTTGATAACAGCTTCTTGTTAGCCTTGCTACCACCCGGTGCCTTTATTGGTGTTGGTTTCTTGATTGCTTTGAAAAACATCATCGACAACCAAGCTAAATCTAGACAGCCAAAACAAGAAAAACCAGCTATTGAACGCGCTCGCGTTACCAATGCCTGATAAGTTACAGTAGCTTAAATCCTGCTGAGTAGCTCAACCGCTCAGCAGGTAAATAGATTGACCAAGCACACATAATAATGACGCTCATAAGAGCGCGTAACCGATGATAAAGCCTGAACCATTGCGGAACTTGTTATTTTAAAACGAGTAAGTTTGAAAGAACTTCGCCGGAACTCAAGCCCTAACTATTTGAAAGTAATGTCGCTATGAACAATGTAAAACGAGTAGAAATACTTGAGCGTTTAAGAGAAAACAATCCAAAGCCAGAAACCGAGCTTAACTGGAACAGCCCTTTCGAGTTGCTGATCGCAGTGCTCTTATCTGCGCAGGCAACCGATGTCAGTGTCAACAAAGCCACTGATAAGCTGTACCCTGTGGCTAATACTCCACAGGCTATTTTTGACCTAGGTGTCGACGGCCTAAAAGAGTACATCAAGACCATCGGCCTATTTAATTCGAAAGCAGAAAACACCATCAAAACGTGTCGTATGCTGCTTGACCTACATAATGGTGAAGTACCAGAAGATCGCGCTGCGTTAGAAGCCCTTCCAGGTGTAGGCCGCAAAACAGCAAACGTAGTGTTAAATACTGCATTCGGTTGGCCAACCATTGCCGTTGATACTCACATCTACCGTGTATCAAACCGCACCAAGTTAGCGATGGGTAAAACGGTCGACGATGTTGAAGCAAAGCTGCTCAAAGTCATTCCCAAAGAATTCAAACTGGATGTCCACCATTGGCTCATTCTTCATGGACGTTACACCTGTGTCGCGCGTAAACCACGCTGTGGCAGCTGTATCATTGAAGACTTGTGTGAGTTCAAAGAGAAAACGGACGTTTAGGATCATAAGCTGTTAGCCCTAAGCGAAAGAAGCTAACTTGCCTATTGGCTAAACAGCGCCGCGTTTTTCTAGCGGCATAAAACAGAATTACAAAAACGTATACATAGTTAAAGCTAGGAGCAAATCATGTCAAACGGTCGTATTTTACACACCATGCTACGCGTTGGTGATCTAGACAAGTCTATCGAGTTCTACACCAATGTAATGGGCATGCAGCTATTACGTAAGAACGAAAACAAAGAGTACGAATACACGCTGGCTTTCGTTGGCTTTGGTGACGAATCTCAAGGTGCTGTAATTGAGCTGACTTACAACTGGGGTACGACTGAATATGACCTTGGTTCTGCGTTTGGTCACGTTGCTATCGGTGTTGATGACATCTACACAACGTGTGATGCGATTAAAGCGGCAGGCGGTAATGTGACACGTGAAGCTGGCCCAGTAAAAGGCGGCTCTACACACATCGCATTCGTTAAAGATCCTGACGGCTACATGATTGAGCTTATTCAGAACAAACAAGCAAGTGCTGGTCTAGAAGGTTAACCCTTCGTAGCCTCTGCAATATTTGGCTATGGAATAAACACTATAAGCGAGCATAAAGCTCGCTTTTTTTGTAGCTCTATTAATAATCGATATTCTTTACTAATTATTACAACATTCTCACTGATGAAACTTTACATGATAATAATTATCATTTAAATTAAGTCCCCTATTGATTAGTGAGGTAACACAATGATTAGCGAATGGGAAAAACACACGTTACTTGCCGATACGGCATTGCAGCTCGACGATCCTGTACAAAGTATTCTTCACTATCAGCAAGCATTGAGTTTAAGCGAAAAAATTACTGAACGTACCGATATCCAAGCGGACGAGCGCTTACTTATCTCTGTGATTTCTTGTCACAACCTCGCTCAGTTTTGGCGATGGGCCGGCGATACTGAATATGAACTCAAGTATCTCCAATTGGCTTCAGAAAAAGTACTGACACTGATCCCGCAATGTCCCAATACGCAATGTTCAAGCTTCATTGACTCAATTGGTTGCTGTAAGAAAGCCCTTATCGATTTCATGAAACGCCATCCCAACCCTAAAATTGCTTCTATGGTGGAAAAGATCGATACCGCGACCAACTGTGAAATGATCGCCCGCTTCCGCTTGAACTAAACAAATTACGTTTAAACAACGACTCAAATTTAAAATATAAAAAAGCCCGTCATCAGTGAAGGCGGGCTTTGTCATTTCAAAACGAGCTATTGTTCAGATTACACCTGTGTGCGACCTAAAGAGATAACAACACGTCGGTTTTTGTCTTTACCAATTGGCGAGTTGTTGTCAGCAATTGGACGACGCTTACCATAACCTTGTACTTGAATACGGTCTTCTGGCAAGCCTAGAGATTTAAAGTACTCTCTTAATGATTCCGCTCTGCGCTCTGAAAGATTCTGGCTAATACCTTTGCTATCGACGGAATCGGTGTATGTAGCCACCAGCACAAGGTCGATGTCTTGGTTATAGCGAACATAGTCGGCAATCTGGCTGAGTCTCTTACGTGAAGACTTATTCAACTGATCGCTGTTACGATCGTAGTGCAAGATAGTAAAAGAGATATCTTCGAAGCTGTAAGGCAATAAGTTGGCGATACAGTCACTGAACACATTGTACTTCTCTTGGAATAATACCGATGATAGTGCAACTTCGATTCGCTGATCTCGGCTCTGCCACTCTTGATAGCTGAATGTCGGGTAACGCCCTTTCTCCAACTCACTCAAAATACCCCAAGCGGTTTGACCACCAACATAGCCATCAAATTGTTGGAAGAACTTAATGGTCGTCATGCGGTCAGCACTTTCGCCCGGACGCCAAGCTGGCGGCATAGAGATCAAGCTTACATTGCGTGTCGCACCCATTGGGCGACGCATTTTAAGCTCAAAATCCAAAATGATTTTTTTACTCGCGCGAGATGAAAACTCAGCATCACCGAAGTTGGGGATAGGGTGAACCAAGCGACATTCTAGTGGCGTGTTAGCCACCATCTCCCACGTCGACTGTAGAGGAGATGCTCCGTAACGCTTTTCTTGTGCCAATACCGATGACGACATAAGTAGCGAAAATAGCATTGAACCTGTTATGAGTTGTTTCTTCATAAAGTGGAGTATCTCTTAAGCAATTCGTTTAACAATGCAGCCAATTGCCGCATTTTTCCATCACGTTTGAATATGCAATTATCAAGCCGAAATAGGTCGGCTAATTTATGATTTATTGCCCTTCCCTAGTTTTTATCACTGCTATTATCTGCAATAATGCTGCCTTAATCACACATATTTGGGCTAACATGACTGTAGAAAACGAAGCTCTGACCCTTAAAAAACGCTTTCGTGGCTATTTCCCAGTGGTCATCGACGTGGAAACCGCAGGGTTTAACGCTGAAACCGATGCATTATTAGAAATCTGTGCCATTACACTAAGAATGGATGAGAACGGAGATCTGCACCCTGCATCAACGCTTCATTTTCACATTGAGCCTTTTGAAGGCGCAAATATAGAGCAGGCAGCATTAGACTTTAACGGAATTAAAGACCCATTTAGCCCATTACGTGGTGCTGTGTCGGAACAAGAAGCCCTTAAAGAAATCTACAAGCTTGTGAGAAAAGAACAAAAAGCTTCAGATTGCAATCGCGCAATCATGGTCGCTCACAATGCTACGTTCGATTTAAACTTCGTTAATGCAGCAAGTGAGCGTTGTAAGCTTAAACGCGTCCCTTTCCATCCATTTGCAACTTTTGACACCGCAGCCCTTAGTGGTCTTGCCTACGGTCAAACCGTTTTGGCTAAAGCTTGCCGCACTGCGGGGATGGAATTTGACAACAAAGAAGCACACTCTGCTTTGTATGATACGCAAAAAACCACAGAGTTATTTTGCGGCATAGTAAACAAATGGAAAGCCCTTGGTGGTTGGCCTCTTGTTGACGAAGAATAACAAATAGAGTCGGTAAACGTTCACTCGTATTGCCTTCATAAAAAACACAACATCCCGAGAATAATATGAATCCTGTTGTAATTTCAGTTTGCATCATGCTTGTTTTAGCTTTGATGCGCGTAAACGTTGTCGTGGCTCTCACGTTCAGCGCAATTATCGGTGGCGTAGCCTCTGGTATGAGTGTGAACGATGCTGTAGCAGCGTTCGAAAGTGGATTAGGTGGCGGTGCAACTATCGCACTTAGCTACGCAATGCTTGGTACCTTTGCTGTTGCTATCTCTCGTTCTGGTATCACAGATCTACTTGCTCAAAGCGTCATTAAGCGCATTCACGGCAAAGAGAACAGTGCGGCATCTAATGGTCTAAAATATGGCATCCTTGCGTCTTTGATCTTAGTGACCATGTCTTCGCAAAACGTGATTCCTGTGCATATCGCCTTCATCCCAATTTTAATCCCACCTCTATTAGGCGTATTCGCAAAAATGAACCTAGACCGTCGTCTGGTTGCGTGTGTACTTACTTTTGGCCTGATTACTCCGTATATGGTTCTACCTATCGGTTTTGGTGGCATCTTCCTAAACAACATCCTGCTTAAAAACCTTCACGACAACGGTCTTGAAAACGTAGTAGCAAGCCAAGTACCAATGGCGATGTTGTTACCGGCTGCAGGCATGATCTTTGGTCTTCTTACGGCAGTATTCTTTACTTACCGTAAGCCTCGCCAATACAAAGAAACGTCTCATACTGTTGTTTCAACCGAAGTGAAAGAGATCAACAAGAAGCACATCCTAGTGGCTGCTGCGGGTATTGTTGCTGCACTAACGGTTCAACTATCGACAGGTTCTATGATCATCGGTGCTTTGGCTGGTTTCATGGTATTCACCTTCGGTGGTGTAATCGCTTGGAAAGAGACACACGATGTCTTCACTAAGGGCGTTCACATGATGGCAATGATCGGTTTCATCATGATTGCAGCGGCAGGTTTTGCAGCGGTAATGAAGCAAACTGGTGGCGTTGAATCTTTGGTTGAAGCGCTTTCAACCAGCATCGGTGACAACAAGCCTCTAGCGGCACTGCTTATGCTAATTGTTGGTCTATTGGTAACTATGGGTATTGGTTCTTCGTTCTCTACGATTCCAATTCTTGCAACTATCTACGTTCCACTAGCAGCAGCATTTGGTTTCTCACCTATGGCAACGATCGCTCTAGTAGGTACAGCGGCAGCGCTTGGTGATGCTGGCTCTCCAGCTTCTGACTCAACCTTAGGTCCAACATCGGGTCTTAATGCTGATGGTCAACACGAGCACGTATGGGAAACCGTAGTACCGACGTTCCTACACTACAACATCCCACTGATCGTATTCGGTTGGATTGCAGCCATGGTTCTGTAGTTAAAGAGTCCTACGCTAACTTTTATAAAGACCGCCTCGTGCGGTCTTTTTTGTATATAGGGTCTGTTGACCTTTCGAGCTGATTTTTGCAGCGCTTTGTGGGAAATGGCTACAAGGCAGAGGCTTTGAAGTGTAGTTAGCCTACATGAGAAGCCGATAACGCAGTAGAAATGAACCACAAAGGCTGCCCGAAGGGTTCGGCTAGAATCGTTTTATGCTTTTATGCTTTGTTAAGAAGTATTTACTTAGAGTGACTAGGCTACATACTCCTTGCCGCGCCTAAAACGATTCTAGCCGAACAAAATTTAACCGCGAAAGGTCAACAGATCCTAACCTCTTTCCCCTTTTATTTCTAACTTTAGAAACACGCTAACCTTCTGAACCAACATTACTCCCTATACATTATTCCGTACGTATTGATGTGCAACTTATGGCTATTCATTGAATTCACTCCTACACTTAAGTGTTTAATAAATAAGCCGCTAATTCATAGACGACAAAGTGGCAAGGCTCAATACGTCAGAAGGCTACTATATGGATATACTCGCCCGATCGCGCTACCTCATCGTTGATGACAGCAGCGTCATTCAAAGTGCTACCCGCGCACTACTTATCAAGTTAGGCGTGCCTAACAACAATGTGATCAGCGCATCCAATGCACAAAACGCGATTGAGGCTTGTCGCGCACATCGATTCGACATCTTATTAATTGACCACGATTTAGGCTCAGGAAGCAATGGCTTGCAGTTGCTTGAGTTCTTGCAGCAAAAAGAATTAATCCGGCCACAAACGATCGTCTTTATCGTCACTGGCAATGACAGCCAAGATACCTTCTTTGGCTATGCTAACTTAGAACCCGATGGTTACTTGATTAAGCCAATACGTGCAGATGACATCATAAAAAGAGTCACATCCGCACTCTCTCGGCAGCAATACTTTTCGACATTAGAGCAGGCCTTTTTAAAGAATGGCCTCAATGCGGTAAAGCCACTCTTTGGCAAAGCCCCTGACCCGTCGACACTGAAAGATGCCATTATTTATATGGCGAATATTCTGATAAAAAACCAACAACTCGATGACGCACAAGCCATGTTGAATGGGCTTTTGCAGCTCCATGATTACCTGCCCGCTAAAGTTAAGCTCATTGAAATACATATCCTCAAGCAGCACTATCACGACGCACTCCGTCAAATCGATGGCCTAATAGAAAGCAACCCTCGCAATATCAAGCTTCAGCAACTTAAGGTCAAGATCTGTCTCAATACAAGTGATTTCGAATCCGCGAGCGAACTGATTGACCAAGTACTCACCGTGAACAGCAGTAATATTGAGTTAACCAACACCATGGTCTGGCTGCAGTTGCTAGATAAAAATGTCACACAAGCGACCCAACATCTCAAATCTCTCGCACAACTCATTCCTCACTCAATTTGGGATTCTACAGGTAAGCGAGCACTCATCTTATGGGCGGATAGTTTGGCGCTCACCCACGAAGAACTAACACTTTGGAAACCTGAAGCGACTTGGCAGAGGCTTTCTCACTCTGAAAAGTCTTACGCATTGAGCAAGCCGCTTCTAAAGCTTTGTCGTACCTTACAGCTGATTCAACTCGATCAACATGAGGTTGCGACAGAGTGTATTGAGAGTATTTCGATAAACGAGTTTTCAGGCAATGATGTCGACGCGTTCTTCTTGTTGGCGCTGTGTTATCAAGCCTTAGGATTACAAGACAAAGTCGTTCAAATAAAGCGCCAAATTGACGTTCATTTAAAAGCGGATCACACGAACCTTGCTCTACTTCAACGTATGGCATTGCAGCAAGCTGATAATTTTTCACTCCCCACACTAACTAAAGCCCCTTTGGCTGCCGTTAGTTAAGCATGGCGATACTCTAAAATCAGCAAGCAAACGACAGGATGTCTTTATGCAAAACAGCGCTTCAAAAATGAAAACGTGGTGTGTCGCCTTTTTATTGAGTTGTCTTTCACTGTTGATGTGGCCACTGCTCACCTTTGCCGAAAACACCCCACCAGGGAACACATCACCCGCTAGCTCCTTAGCAAGCAAAACAGAGAACTCATCGAAAGACCAAGTCATATTGCGGGTTGGTCTCCCTTCTTACGACATGGTCCCCTACAGCTATCAACATAAGACTCCCTCAGGCAACACTGTTTCTGAAGGGCTACTCATCAGTATGTTGGATCAGGTAGCGGTAAATGCAGGTTTCCAATATCAGATTAAGTTGTATTCAACATTTAGTGATGTACTGAGTGCATTCGAAAGAGGTGAATTAGATCTGTTAGTCGGTGTCTCTTCGACCAAGGACCGCCATAATTACATGACTTTTAGTGAGCCGATATTTTCCATAAGACGAGCGGTGATTACCCGAAATAGAAAAATAAACGATTTAGGTGCGTTGGCAACCGCCAACCTAGCATTGGAGAAAGGGTTTGCGCTCAATGATCTTCTTCCTAGCCTGCTTCCTGATAGTCAAATTACAACATTAGACAGTACGCAAGCGGCATTCACGGCAATTCAGGAGGATAGCGTGGATGCGTACATTGGCGATGCGCTTGCACTTTCTGCGTTATTACGAGAACAGCCTCGAGACTCACTCACACTATCAGTTCTTCCTGACCTTCCCGCAGATCACTTGCATTTCGCCGTCAAAAAAGGAAAGCACAGATTGCTTAGCCGAATCAATTTCGCTTTACAGGACATTAAGGAAGACTCACTACAATCTTTTTATAATCAATGGCTTGCTCCATCGCAACATTCGATGCTGCTGAACTATGGAACATTGAATTTAACCCAAGATGAAAAGAACTGGCTCGACAGCAACCCTTCCATCCCCGTAGGCACACACTCCAATTGGTACCCTTACGACTTTACCAATGAGCAACAGCAACACTCAGGCTTATCTGCTGACATCTTAAACCTAATAAGTAATGTGCTTGGCGTATCATTCGAAAGTACCACTTACCTAACACCAGAAGCGGCCGAGGTCGCGTTCAATAATGGTGAGACAATGGTGCTAACCAACATCACACCAAGCACAGATAAAGCCCGATACATGGACTTCACTCAAGCTTACAGTTTTGAACCTTGGGTGTTATTGAGTCGCTCTGATCGCTTCGGCAACTTTGCGCCAAGTGGCACCGCAGCTGTTGGTGTGATTGAAAATTCTGGAGGTTCAACGGTTCTACCTTCTCTCTGCCTTACTTGCCTAGCCGTCCCTTACATCAATCACGTCAGCGCTTTCCAAGCATTACAGAAAGACGACATCAGTTTCGCGCTTGCTTCACTTCATCATGCTGCACCTTTATTGCATCAAGACTATGTAGGACAATTCAAAATCACTGGCACCATTAATGAGCAAAACAGCGCACCACTAGCTCTCGCAGTGAACTTCCGCCACCCCATGCTGTTGAGTATTCTCAACAAAACCATTGGAGCACTGCCTGCCAATGAATTAGCGCGCTTGGAAAACAAATGGTTAACCTATGAATACCAAGAAGGCTTATCACCACGCGAAGTCGCTAAATGGTCGGTGATCATCGGGCTTGGGATCTTTGTGGTCATTTTCGTGATCGTATTTTGGAACCGAAAAATGGCGGCTGAAATCGAGCAGCGAAAGATCGCCGAGCAGAGAGCAAAAGCAGCAGAAGCCCACTTGCAAACGCTGGCCGACAACATTGATGGGGTCGTGCTTAAACATATTCAAACGCACCCTCGACAGCCTTTAGATATCCGGTTTAGCTTTGTCAGTGCAGGTGTAAGCGATATGTTCGGCTTATCCGTGGATAACGTAAAAGAGCACCCTCAACGTCTGTTTGATCTGATCGCAGAGGATGACTTGCCCCTGTTTGAAACCAGTATGCTCGAAGCTATTGAAACCGGGCATTGGGAAAATGAACAGCGAATGCAGTTAGAATCAGGTCAAACTAAATGGGTGAAATTTAATAGCCAAGTATCGAACAGCAAAACCATTGAGTGGAATACGGTGATAACAGACATCACCCTACTAAAAAAACAACAGCAAGCTTTAGACAACGCACGCCAAAAAGCAGAAAGTGCAACGGCTGCAAAGTCGCAATTCTTAGCGACCATTAGCCACGAGGTTCGCACCCCGATTAGTGGGATCTTAGGGCTGTTGGAATTAATGCAGGAACATCAGCTGAGTGAAGAGTTACTGAACTTACACGGTGGATTGAATCAGTCGGCTCGGAACTTACTGCACATCGTTAATGACGTACTCGATTACTCCAAGATTGAAGCAGGAAAACTGGATCTTAACCCGACCGAAATTGAGCTCGGCAAAGTACTTGCCCGTATCGTGCAACCGCAATCCATTCATGCACAGCAAAAAGGCTTAGCCTTCCACTATTGGCAAGACCCAAACCTCGCTCAGTGGTTGTTTGCAGACGATATACGACTCCATCAGATTCTAAACAATTTCCTTAACAATGCGATTAAGTTCACCGAACATGGCACTATTTCATTGCATATTGATGTGATTGAGCAGAACGAACATCAGCAGAAAATTAGCCTAACGGTTTCCGACACGGGCATCGGCATCCCGAAAGACAGACAACAAAGCTTATTCCAACCTTTTGAACAAGTCGACAAAACCACTAGCCGCCGTTTTGGTGGCACAGGGCTTGGACTATCTATCGCTTTGAAATTGATAGAACAGATGGATGGCAACATAGAACTGTCGAGTGAAGAAGGAAAAGGCAGCCACTTTACGGTTACCGTCACCCTCCCAACTTGTACCCCTGAACATGCAGTAAGCAACGCTTTGGCTCTACGACAAACGCTGATTTTCCCTTCAGAGGGTGAGAATTCTATTGAGCTAGACGTCGGTAATCACTCAAGCGAGGTATACGTCGTCGGCTACGTTCTGCAACAAGAAGAGCTGTGTCGATATCTGAAACACTTCGATCTTGAACCAAAAGTTCTGCACATTAATCAAAAGCACTTACTCAAAGAGATGGTCGTCAAACATCAGCCCAAACACATCTTTGTCGCGATGTCGGTTTGGCAACAACTGGCGATTAGCGATGCTTGGATTCAGCAGCATACGGGTTCAACACGCTTCACCGTAATCAACCAAAACCCAATGCTCTCACCAGAGCCTTTAGGTAACTCTTGGTGCTTGTCGGTAAATCCGCTGCTGCCCGATAACCTTGTTCATGTTTTAACGAAACCCGTCAGTCACAACAATCTACTCTCATCATTAGACAACGAAACCAAAGCGCCTATCGCCATCGAGACTCGCGAACAAGCCGAGAGTAATGGCCGACTGATTCTTGTTGCGGAAGACCACCCGATCAATCAGCAAGTCATCGCCAAGCAGCTTGAGAGTATTGGTGTCCACGCTGATATTTTCGATAACGGAGTGCTAGCGCTGAATGCTTTAAAAAATAAACGTTATGGTTTGCTTCTCACCGATTGCCATATGCCGGAGATGGACGGTTACACGCTTGCCTCAAGCATTCGTCAGATAGAACAACGCAATGAAGAACTAAATCAAGAAACTCAAAAGTTGCCTATCGTCGCGTTGACGGCGAATGCGGTTCAGGGTGAAGATGCCAACTGTTATGCACACGGCATGGATGATTTCCTAGTTAAACCTGTTTCCATTAAGCAAATGAAGCTGACCATTGAAAAATGGCTACCCGCAATCCACGATTTAGATCCGACGCTTGAAACCGATATTTCTGATGCAGAAAAGCCAGACTCGCAAAATCAGGACACAAGCTCTTCGTCAAACACTTTACCGGCAGCTCAAGAAACCAATGAGTTTTCGATGCTGTTCCAAGGTATTGAACAGAGCTTTGCGGAATCGGCAGAAAATAACAACTCAGAGACAATCGAAGATGTTGACCCCACTGTCCCTCAAGATTCACCCAACGAGACCAATAGCCCCATCATCGACTACACCGCACTCTACGATCTATTTGAAGATCACGATGTGGTGATGACCTTACTCGACGAGTTTGCCGCAAGTTTTATTGCAGATAATGAACAGATAAAAGCGCAGTGGGCTAATAAGGAATATAAGGGACTAAAAACCACATCACACCGACTCAAAGGTGCCGCTAAAATGGTGGCATGTGACGCGATTGCTTCTCCGCTCGCAATCATTGAAGCACAAGCAAACGGCCTAGTAACCGAAGCCACAGACTTAGATCAAGTCGAATCAGAAATTGAAGCATCAATCTCGGAAGCAACTAACACATTCGAACGGTTTACAGAGGAGATAAACCAACTACGTCAGACAAAAGAAAAGGCTTACTCTTATGAGTAAGCCTTAGAGGTTATTGCGTCAATACAGACAGCTCTCGCTGGATTATGCAGCGGGAGCGTTATTCACTAGAATTTCGCGAATAGACTTGAGTGTCGCTTCAGTTGAATGGTAATCCAATTCAACTTCACTAAAGATACCGTTTACCTCAAGCATTAAGGTTGGGTAAGAATGCACACCCATCGCTTCTTTAAAACCTAACTGGTCATCTAACTCGCTTTCCAATAGCTTACTAGAAAGGTCATTTTCAAACTGTTGTACATTCATCCCTAGCTCTTGAGCTAACTGCAAATGCGTTTCTTGGCTATGAGGCAGCATCGCACGAAGGTAGTAAGCGTGTTGGATCGCTTCAAGCATTGCTTCGTAGTGATCTTGAAAACCAGCAGCGATCACTGCACGACACGCTGGGTAAGTGCTGCGAACTGGTTGGCATTCCGTCCAAAACTCATGATTAAATTCCGTACCCAGCTTAGCTCCAATCTGCTTCCAAATCGCTTGAAGCTTGCCTTTCATCTCTTCTGACATCGGCTCTTCAGAATCCGGAGCCAAACCACCGACTACATAGCTAAACTCAATGCTCGCTGGCAATTGTTGTTTTAATAACTCAAGCGTTGGCTTGTAGCCCCAACACCAGCTGCACATTGGATCATGCACATAATGAAGTTTTACGTTCATTGTTCATTCCTTATCGAGTCTTTGTTGAACCATTCAAACGAAAAAAGGAGCCTAATTAAGGCCCCTTCCATTCAATATTTAAGCACCAAGGCCTAAAGCTTACTCAGCGTCGTCGCCAGCTACTTTAGCAGCGGCTTCTTTAACGATTGGCTGAAGCTCACCCTTTTGGAACATCTCAAGAATGATATCACAACCACCGATTAGCTCACCTTCAACCCAAAGTTGTGGGAACGTTGGCCATTGTGCGTAAGCTGGAAGCTCTGCACGGATATCAGGGTTTTGTAGGATATCTACGTAAGCAAATTTTTCACCACATGCCATTAGCGCTTGAGACGCTTGAGAAGAGAAACCACAGCTAGGTAGCTTAGGAGAACCTTTCATGTACAGTAGAATAGTGTTTTCTTCAATTTGCTGTTTGATTTTATCGATAGTTTCCATTGCTTCCTCGTTAATGGATTACGGCTTTCATTGCCTTTATTCTACCCCAAACCAAAAGAATAAAAACCATATAAAAAAAGAGGTTAACCAGTTAAGCTAACAATTCACACAAAAGTGATGAATTAAGCTTTTAATAAAGTAAAAACTTGCTAAACTATATCGCAAGTCAGCAAATTGACCGTGGTTGGCAATATAGCGAGCCATGAATAATAATATCACTGGAAGCAATCGAAAGAGTTAACTCTTTCATATCAATGGAGAATTGAGCAATGGCATTTGAACTACCGGCTCTTCCTTACGCGAAAGACGCGCTAGAACCACACATCTCAGCAGAAACGCTAGATTTCCACCACGGTAAGCACCACAACACTTACGTTGTTAAGCTAAACGGTCTTATCCCAGGTACTGAGTTTGAAGGAAAAACACTAGAAGAAATCGTTAAGACTTCTACTGGTGGTGTTTTCAATAACGCTGCTCAAATCTGGAACCACACGTTCTACTGGCACTGTCTTGCTCCTAAAGCAGGCGGCGAACCAACAGGCGCGGTTGCAGAAGCGATCAACGCTGCATTCGGTTCTTTCGAAGAATTCAAAGCGAAATTCACTGATTCAGCAATCAACAACTTCGGTTCTTCTTGGACTTGGTTAGTTAAGAAAGCTGACGGTTCTCTAGACATCGTTAACACTTCTAACGCTGCGACTCCTCTAACAGAAGAAGGTGTTACTCCACTTCTAACTGTTGACCTATGGGAACACGCTTACTACATCGATTTCCGCAATGTTCGCCCTGACTACATGGCTGCATTCTGGAACCTAGTAAACTGGTCTTTCGTAGAAGAGAACCTAGCTAAGTAATTATTACTTACGCTGCGCTATTTATAGCGAGTTATCTATTGAAAGCTCATGCCTCGGCGTGAGCTTTTTTGTATCTGTCGTATTCTAATCAATGCGAACATTGCGAAACGAACTAGCAGATCAAGCCTACTTTTCAACCTATTCTTACCTTTCTCAATCGCCCTACATAAATTCGTTATTTGCCTGTAATTAAACTCTAAAGTTTGCCAACTCCATGCCGTTAAAGGTGTATCCAATGAGAGGCAGCATGCAAATACATACTTTAGACAAAGCAGGAATCATCAACGAACTGAAGTTCGGCATCGGGATCAGCCAAGCGGTTGAGCAAGGTCGCCGTGCAGATTTTGCGTTGCTGTTATCTATGTTTTCTAATGATGTTCGCGACTGTACTCCCATCGACACTATTGACGTCACTGAAACGACTGAAGATCGCTTACGTAAGCAATTTGGCGTAGCAGAACCGCAACAACTGCGTTCAAACCAATCGTCGTATGAAATTTCAGCGCAACAATCGAATCACTTTCATCAAGCTAGCCTTGCCAGCGCCAAGCTAAGCCACTACTTGAAGCCTGAAGCACTTGCTTTCATGCCAGAAGATACAGCCGACTTCCCCGAAGAGGTTTACCAAAACCTTTCTGGTCATGACAGGCGTAAACTGGCAAGTAAACAGTTACCTGATTTACCAAATGCGACGCTCTACAACGAGCTGTCGACAGCTCAACGTCAATATCAGATTCAGGCGCAAGTATAGCCGCTGCCTAGCCGTCCTCTTTCTCACTCAATATTCACGACTATTCTTTGTTCGATCTTGCTTTTTGAATGATTGATGTAGGCAATATGAACCATCACCTTTGGTCATCATAAAAACCGGAGATGTCGGTTAACACTTGAAGTTACTGCAAAATGTGACCTGCCACAAAGTTCATAAAAAGTTATCAATGGGTACACCTTAGTTTGAGCCAATTCACACCCGCTGTATGAAATTTAACCCATCCTTATCCAACATGGACGATTTGCTTAGGTACTGGGATGGAAATAAAAAGCTCAATTATATTGGTAACATCTGCCGGCTCGCGATTGGGAGGAACGATTGCGAATCACTTTGTTAACCTTGGAGCCACTGTCATCCTTTGTGATAAAGACGCAAAAGCACTTCAGGCGACTTATTTACAATGTGCCCGCTTCTCCGACTCTGTTTACCATTACACGCTCGAAGGGAATGACAGCCAAGCTATCCTCAGCGTATTTGATTTTATTCAAGCCACCTTTAACACTACACCCGATGTTCTGGTCAACAATTGGATAAGTTCCCCAATGCCTAGTCTAATTGGCGATCAGCCTGTCAGTAGCTTTATCAATGATCTGTCTGCTATGGCATCGACCCTTTTCGCATTTGGGCAAATCAGTGCAGAGAGGTTACGAGAGCAAGACAAAGAAGGCGTAATTGTGAATGTGATATCTCACGATGACTTTCATGATGTGTCAGGCTTAGAGAGCGCAAACTCCATGATTACCGGCTTTACCCATAGCTGGGCGAAAGAACTGACGCCATTTGGTATTCGAGTCGGCGGTGTTGTCCCTGCCGTTCATAACTCCGAAGGCAAGCTCAATGGGTGTCACTGGGCACAACTGCAAGACGAACTGACCAGAACAATGGAATACATTGTATCTAATGATTACTTTAGCGGACGGGTTGTAGCTGCAGAGGTGTAAGCGTCTGCGGAGGTGTAAGCGTCTGCGGAGGTGTAAGCGTCTGCGGAGGTGTAAGCGTCTGCGGAGGA
>NZ_JBGOOO010000004.1:94130-151667 GCF_041439695.1 Vibrio sp. FF266 | reverse complement strand
AGGTGTAAATGGATAATAAAAAATAAACCTATTTCAATTCACATAAAAAAAGCCCCAACCTTTCGGTTGGGGCTTTGAATTTCCCGATAGATAAGTATCGTGCTAGCGAAAACCTATCTCAAACTAATGCTTACTTATTATGCGTTAGCTTTTTCTTTTTTAGCTTTTGGTGCTGCTTTTTCTTCAGCTGGCTTTTGGTCAGCTTTCTTCAAAATTACAGTCGTACCTTCAAAAGTTTCACCTTCAACGTATGCTTTACCGAAGTAAGACGTTGTTAGAACTTCTTTAAGCTCAGTGATTAGAGGGTAACGTGGGTTAGCACCTGTACACTGGTCATCGAACGCTTCAACAGCTAGCTCGTCTAGTTTAGCGATGAAGTCAGACTCGTTAACACCCGCAGCCTGGATAGACAGTGGGATGTCTAGGTCAACTTTAAGCTCTTCTAACCAAGTCAGTAGACGTTCAATCTTCTGAGCAGTACGGTCACCAGCTTGGCTTAGGCCTAGGTGGTCAGCAACTTCAGCATAACGACGACGTGCTTGTGGGCGGTCGTACTGAGAGAATGCAGTCTGCTTAGTTGGGTTATCGTTCGCGTTGTAACGTACAACGTTTGAGATAAGTAGTGCGTTTGCAAGACCGTGTGGTAGGTGGAACTCAGCACCAATTTTGTGAGCCATTGAGTGACATACACCTAGGAATGCGTTCGCAAAGGCAATACCAGCAATCGTTGCAGCGTTGTGTACTTTCTCACGAGCGATTGGGTCTGCTGAACCGTTTTTGTAGCTTGATGGTAGGTATTCTTTAAGCATCTTAAGAGCTTGTAGAGCTTGACCATCTGAGTATTCGTTCGCAAGAACTGATACGTAAGCTTCAAGAGCGTGAGTTACTGCATCGTAACCACCGAACGCTGTTAGAGACTTAGGCATGTTCATTACTAGGTTAGCATCAACAACAGCCATGTTTGGCGTGATTTCGTAATCCGCTAGCGGGTACTTAGCACCTGTTTTGTCGTCAGTAACAACCGCGAATGGCGTAACTTCTGAACCCGTACCTGAAGTAGTAGTGATACATACTAGCTCAGCTTTTTTACCCATTTTAGGGAACTTGTAGATACGTTTACGGATATCCATAAAGCGCATTGCTAGTTCTTCGAAGTGAGTTTCTGGGTGCTCGTACATAACCCACATGATCTTAGCAGCATCCATTGGAGAACCGCCACCTAGAGCAAGGATTACGTCAGGTTGGAAGCTCTTCATTGCTTCAGCGCCTTTCTCAACAACAGACAGTGTTGGATCCGCTTCTACATCGAAGAATACTTGAACTTCAATACCTTGCGCTTTCAGAATTTGTACTACATCGTCTGCGTAACCGTTGTTGAATAGGAAACGGTCCGTTACTAGGAATGCGCGTTTCTTACCTTCTAGGTCGCTCATAGCGATTGGAAGGCTGCCACGACGGAAGTAGATAGACTTAGGTAGTTTGTGCCACAACATATTTTCAGCTCGCTTCGCTACAGTTTTCTTGTTGATAAGGTGCTTAGGACCTACGTTCTCAGAGATAGAGTTACCACCCCATGAACCACAACCAAGAGTTAGAGAAGGTGCAACGTTAAAGTTGTACAGGTCACCGATACCACCGTGAGTAGTCGGGATGTTGATTAGGATACGAGCCGTCTTCATCTTGTCACCGAAGTAACGGATGCGATCTGCGTTTACGTCTTGGTTAGTGTAAAGACCAGATGTGTGACCGATACCACCGATTTCAACCATAGTTACTGCTTGAGCAACAGCGTCTTCGAAATCGTCTGCGCGGAATAGACCTAGAGTTGGAGACAGTTTCTCGTGAGCAAATTCGTCATCGTAAGAAACTTTACCAAGGCCTTCACCTACAAGTACTTTTGTATCAGCAGGAACTTTAACACCCGCCATTTCAGCGATTGCTGGAGCAGGTTGACCTACGATTTTAGCGTTTAGGTTGCCGTCGATAAGAAGAACTTTACGTACTTTATCTGCGTCAGCTTTAGATAAAACGTGAGCTTTGTGAGAAGCAAAACGCTCTTTAACTTCGTCATATACTTCGCTAACTACGATTGCAGCTTGCTCAGAAGCACATACAACACCATTATCGAATGTTTTAGACATAAGGATAGATGCTACTGCACGTTTGATGTCAGCTGTTTCATCGATAACTACAGGAACGTTACCAGCACCAACACCGATAGCAGGCTTACCAGAAGAATATGCTGCTTTAACCATGCCTGGACCACCAGTAGCAAGGATAAGTGCGATACCGTCGTGCTTCATCAGCGCGTTAGAAAGCTCTACAGATGGTTGGTCGATCCAACCGATGATGTCTTTTGGTGCACCCGCTGCTACAGCTGCGTCTAGAACAAGCTTCGCTGCGTCGTTAGTTGAGTTCTTTGCACGTGGGTGTGGCGAGAAGATGATGCCGTTACGTGTTTTAAGAGAGATTAGAGATTTGAAGATCGCTGTAGAAGTTGGGTTCGTTGTTGGAACGATACCACAGATGATACCTACAGGCTCAGCGATAGTCATCGTGCCTAGGCTTTCATCTTCATCAAGAATGCCACATGTTTTTTCGTCTTTGTATTTGTTGTAGATAAATTCAGATGCAAAGTGGTTTTTGATAACCTTATCTTCAACAATACCCATTCCAGATTCAGCAACTGCTTGTTGTGCAAGTGGGATACGAGCGTGGTTAGCAGCAAGAGAAGCTGCGCGGAAGATTGCGTCTACTTTCTCTTGAGAGAATGTTGCAAACTCTTCTTGTGCTGCTTTAACGCGTGCTACTAGAGCATCAAGTTCCGCTAAGTTAGTTACAGGCATGGTGGATCTCCTAAAATAATAAATATTAAAAACTTTTTATTAATTTCGCTGCTTGCTTTTAACCTCAAACAACAACGTTCTTAGTAAATTGCTTTCAGGACTGAGTATATTATTTCACAGTGTGAAAAAAATTGACCCAGATCAGTTACCCAAAAAGAATTAACCAAAAAGTAGTAAGGCAATCGCAAAAACATGCTTAAGATGATGATTTATATAGATTAAAATCACACTTTTCGTTAGTTCAAAAAACAAGCAAACAGACAAACTTTTTCTACATAGAGTCATAAACTGTAAAAAAGTTTCATTTTTAGTCAGTTAAATTACATGTATACAGCCATATTCGTGCTACTGAGAGTATATCCATACCGTTGCACGGGCTAGATTTTGACATAATTTTTATTAAATTCGTGCGGCAGTTAACAGTTACTCGATAATAAATTACAAAATGAAACACTAACAACCAACTCGCAACACCGCCAATACAAAAGTGATATTCAATTAGTTTTTCTAAAAATAATCCCCTATTTCAGGTTAGTTTTTTTCATTCGTGCAAATCCGATTTGTCCCTTACATTACGCGCTCAGACTATTCACCGAATCAAACCTTCAACCTTAAAATTCGCTAACTGGAGATCGCTCTCATGCAAGGCTTAGAACTCGCAATTTTTATGCAATTCTTCCTTGGGCTTGTTGCTGCCGTAAACCCAATCGGCATCATGCCTGTTTTTGTTTCCCTTACTGCACATATGCCGCCAGAAGAGAGGAACAGGACAGCCTTACAAGCCAACATTGCTGTTGCCGTTATCCTGATTGTGTCGCTTGTCGCGGGGCAAATGCTGCTTGATATGTTTAGCATCTCCCTGGATTCATTTCGTGTTGCAGGTGGTTTGCTATTATTGAGCATCGCATTTTCGATGATGAGCGGTAAGCTCGGTGAAGATAAGCAGAATAAACAAGAGAAATCTGAATACATCAGCAAAGAGCAAATCGGTGTTGTTCCTCTTGCGATGCCATTAATGGCGGGCCCCGGGGCAATCAGCTCGACCATTGTTTACGGATCTCGTTACCCTGCAGCCATTGATACTGTGGGAATTGGCATTAGCATCATCGCGTTTGCAACCTGCTCTTGGCTTCTGTTCCGTTCAGCGCCGGTTATCGTTCGCTTTTTAGGTCAAACGGGTATCAATGTGATCACGCGTATCATGGGCTTGATTCTTGGCGCATTGGGCATCGAGTTCATCGCCAATGGCCTACGTAATTTGTTCCCAGGTTTGGCATAACGTTTAACGGTAATCCGGTTGCTCTATAAAAGGCAACAATATTGCAATATAGATGAGGCGAGTAAAGCAATTGGGCTTTCACTCGCCTCGTTATTATGAAGCTTGTATAATGACTGTTAATGCATTTAACAAAAGATGAATCT
Organism: Vibrio sp. FF266; assembly: GCF_041439695.1. NCBI lineage: Bacteria > Pseudomonadati > Pseudomonadota > Gammaproteobacteria > Vibrionales > Vibrionaceae > Vibrio > Vibrio sp. FF266. Next base: position 147,399 of record NZ_JBGOOO010000004.1, on the reverse strand, counting down.
CTCCCTATGTCACGCAAGCCACTCAAGCATCATTTGTACGTCATTATCTTTGGTACTCACACACCAGCCGGACGTGCATTTGATATTTCTCTGATCGTTGCAATCTTGGCTTCGCTATTGGTTCTGATCTTAGAGTCCATCCCTAATGTGATGAGCGAATGGTCACAGCAGCTGCGTTATATTGAATACACTTTTACTGCTCTCTTCACTCTTGAGTATTTGTTGAGGCTCTATTGTTCTCCGAAACCAAAATCTTATGCCACCAGCTTTTATGGTGTCGTGGACCTATTGGCGATTCTTCCGACCTACCTAGCGATCATCTTCCCAGGCGCTTCATTTATGGGTGTGGTGAGACTGCTGCGTGTGATGCGTATCTTCCGAATCCTAAAACTGGTTCGCTACCTACAAGATTCAAACATTCTGTTACGTTCACTGTTAATGGCAAGACGAAAGATACTGATCTTTTTCAGCACAGTGGGCATCTTAGTTGTTATCTTCGGCGCGCTTATCTTTGTTATTGAAGGGCCAGAAAATGGCTTTACAAGTATTCCCCACAGTATTTATTGGGCAATCGTAACCATTACTACGGTTGGCTACGGTGACATGATCCCTCAAACCGCGTTAGGTAAAGCGATCGCTTCTCTGACCATGCTATTGGGTTACTCTATTTTAGCGGTGCCGACAGGGATTATTACCGCAGAGCTCAGCAATGAGATGAACTCGCACAAAGAGTTGGTAAAGTGTCCGAACTGTAACCGCGCCGGCCATGATTCGGATGCTATGTATTGCAAACACTGTGCGAGTGAATTGGCAGACCCCGACAAGCGTGTCGTTACTGAAGAGAAATAAAAGCAGACACGAGATGCGAAGAGATTTAAGGGCAGTTTCGAGGGCCGAATAACGAGATATCAATAAACTAAAAAGGGTTGACGTTTATCGTCAACCCTTTCGGTTTATCAGCTAATAGAATTTAAGCAATCTTGCCGATTACGCTTTCTCCGCAAGGATAATGCGTAAAGTACGGCGTAGTGGTTCTGCAGCACCCCAAAGTAATTGGTCACCTACCGTGAACGCATTCAGGAAATCGTTACCCATCGACATCTTACGCAGACGACCGACTGGTACAGACATTGTGCCTGTTACTTTCGCTGGTGTTAGCTCCTGCGCAGTGATGTCTCGGTCATTAGGAATCACTTTAACCCAATCATTGTGCGTCGCGATGATCTCTTCGATCTCGTCCATAGGCACGTCTTGCTTAAGCTTAATCGTTAGTGCTTGAGCGTGACAACGCATTGCACCGATTCGTACACAAGTACCATCAATTGGGATTGGCTGTCCATCTAGGCCAAGAATCTTGTTCGCTTCAACGCCGGCTTTCCACTCTTCTTTGCTTTGACCGTTTTCACGCTTCACATCGATCCAAGGAATCAGTGAGCCCGCAAGCGGAGCACCGAACTGATCGGTTGGAAATGAAGATGAACGAATGGTATCAGCGACTTTCTTATCGATATCTAGAATTGAACTTGAAGGGTTCGCTAACTCAGAACTTACGCTGTCGTTGATCACACCCATTTGTGAGATCAGTTCACGCATGTTCTTAGCGCCCGCACCTGAAGCGGCTTGGTAAGTCATGGCACTCATCCACTCAACCATGCCTTTCTCGTATAGACCACCCAAAGCCATAAGCATTAAGCTCACAGTACAGTTACCGCCTACGAAAGTGTTAGTCCCGCCGTGGATGCCTTGTTGGATTTGAGCCAAGTTAACAGGATCAAGAGTGATGATTGAATCCGCGTCCATACGTAAGGTAGAAGCCGCATCAATCCAGTAGCCTTTCCAACCTGCTTGACGCAGTGCTGGGTATACTTTTGAGGTGTAGTCTCCGCCTTGACAGGTAATCACCGCATCAAGCTGTTTTAGGCTATCAATATCAAAAGCGTCTTGAAGTAGACCCGCATCTTTACCACCCAAAACAGGGGCAGGAATACCAATCTGAGACGTACTGTAATAAACAGGTTCAATCAAGTCGAAATCTTTCTCTTCAACCATACGTTGCATCAATACAGAACCAACCATACCGCGCCAACCAACTAGACCTACTCTCATCGCTCACTCTCCATGTATAAATTAAAAATTGCTCTCCCCCATCTATAAGTTTTTCAGAAACAGAACTCAAGTGCTTTTTGTCAAAAAGTGTAACTTTTTCGTTTCTTTTAAGTGAACGCAATGAATCGTGCAGTTATCCCTGTATCGACATTTAATATCCACCTCATTGATAAAACGCCCATTATCCTCAAATTCAAACATTTGCATCGCCAAAGCAGCTTAATCCTACTCGCGTCACAAACAGTAAATCCCTCTTTTTAATCAATACTATCTAGAATAATACTTCACAAAACGAAAACAACGTGCGACAAGTTTCAACATGTAACAACCATGAACTTAACAATATTTCAGATAATGAAACCATAATTGACTGCGTTAACAGTCAAATATCACAACTTGGACGTATTTTTTCGATATAATAAACTAATTACTGTAGTGTCCGTTTTGCACCACACACCAAAACGAAGCACTATAAATGCTCGAAATCACAAGAGGCTTTTATGAAGCAGAGTAAAACTCGCCTACCGAACCTATTGCAGGTATTCATCGCGTTAGGACTATTTCTATCCCTTGCTTTTTCCTTTACTGCAAAACTTGACCTTCCAATTCAACTTGCCTTGTATATTGGCTGGTTCATTATCATGGTTCTCGGTATTCGCCTTGGCCACGAATACAAAGACTTAGAAAAAGCGGCACTCAAAGGAATATCCAATGGCTTAGGCGCAGTTTTAATACTTTTAGCCGTTGGCGCTCTTGTTGGTACTTGGATCTCAGGCGGGATCGTACCTACTATCATTTACTATGGTCTGAAAGCAATCCACCCTTCTATCTTCCTTTTAGCGACCATGATTATCTGTTCTCTAACCGCATTGGCAACTGGTACTTCTTGGGGCGCCGCGGGTACAGCAGGTATCGCGATGATGGGCATAGGCCAAGGTCTAGGAGTTCCAGCACCGATTACTGCAGGTGCAGTACTGTCAGGCTGTTACTTCGGTGACAAGATGTCTCCACTTTCGGATTCAGTGATTCTGGCTTCTTCAATGTCTGGTGTTGAAGTGGTTGAGCACATCAAGGGCATGCTGCCAGTTGCGTTAATCAGCTACGTGATTACTGGCATCATGTTTACTGCGTTTGGTTTCCACTACGCGGGCAACGTTGACATGAGCCAAGTAGATTCTGTCATCAAAGCAATGGAAGTTCAGTTCTACATCACACCTTACTCATTTGTCCCAGTACTGATCGTGCTTGGTCTGTTGGCTTTCCGCATGCCTTCATTCCCGGTAATCAGCTTCGGTTCTCTGCTAGGTATTATCTGGGCAGTCATGATCCAAGATATCGATTTCCTAACGGCATTCAATACTGCTTGGGCACCGTTCTCTATCTCCTCTGGCGTAGAGTTTATTGACTCGATTCTTAACCGTGGCGGCATGTCTTCAATGCTAGGTTCGGTAGCGGTGATTGTGTTTGGTTTAGGTTTTGGTGGCTTACTGGATAAAGTGGGCGTATTAGAGACGATTGCTAAGGTGTTCGAGCGCCGAGTAAATAGCGCTGGTTCTCTAGCAACAAGCACGATAGGCACGGCCTTCATGGGTAACGTATTCGGTTCTGCAATGTACGTATCGTTAATCCTAACGCCAAAAATCTGTGCGAAAAACTACGACCGTTTAGGTTATCAACGTAAAAATCTATCTCGTAACGCTGAGTTCGGTGGCACGTTAACTTCAGGCATGGTTCCTTGGAGTGATAACGGTATCTACATGGCGAGTATTCTTGGTGTCGCAACGCTCTCTTACGCTCCGTTCATGTGGTTGAGCTTCATCTGTATCCTCGTGACTATCGTAACGTCTTACATGGGTTGGTTCGTTGATAAATGTGAACCAACAGCACCAGCGCTTGAAACTGAAGAAGCAGCTGAACTGAGCAAGCAACAAGCTTAAGCTAAGGCTTTAGTGCTTAAGCACAAAAATGTTGATGATATAAATGCCAAAAGAGCGCTCTAGAGCGCTCTTTTTTGATCTACTTAATTACTGAATTTATTTGTTGGCGGTTCGTTTACCCAACCAATAACCGATGCCTAACGGTGCAAAGAACACCACCAAGATAAACAGGATGAAGTAAATAATCACACCTTTGATTAAGTCCATCAGTTTATCAATAGCGAGTACCACCACCTCTTGAGAGACGCGATCAAGATCTTGTGTAAACAGTTCCCTTTCAGAAGTCACAATGCCTGCAATTTCAAGACGCTCTTTCGCAATCATCGCGACCAGAGCTTCTCTCTCTCGTGTCACCATTTTTTCTAAGGCTACACGTTCTTCAGTGAGCATCGCCAATTTTTGATCTGTCTTATCACTTAGGTCGTTGAGCAGAGGCTGCATTTCTGTCGACATAATAGAAGCCAATGTTTGCATGTACTCAGGGTTATTCTCAATGAAGTCCTGCATGCTTGCTGATGTTTGACGAAGGCTTTCCAGCGTCATCGATAGGTCTTCACCCGTTAGCGAGCTATTCATCGCCACCAACTCAGCTTTCCACGTCATCAATTTCGGTGTTTGGTCAGCCATTAGGCTTAAGCGGTCTGATGCATCGCCCATCGCCTCCGGCATGGTACCTAGGCTTTGAACGATTTGAGATTCGTCTTTACCAAGGTAACTTAGCCATTCACGGTAAGCGGGTGTGCTTCTGAAGGTAAGATCTTTAAAAGGATTGCTCGCGGCGAACTCTGCGACGAATGCTTTGCTCTTTTTGAAATCACTTGAGCTCAATACACCCTTTGCTAGCTTCTCAGCTTCTTGGTCAAGAGAACGAGCCGTCTCTACCGCATTATCCGTCACGAACAGATCCGCACCATCGCCTTGGCTATAAAACTGATTCATTTGGGCTGTGAAAACCCATGAGTCAATTAATGCTGACATTGGGGAGGTTTGGTACGCTGCTTGTTGTAAGCCCTGCTCAGCATGGATCTTCCAAAGCAACACATAAGATTGATGTAAGGTGTCATCAGCAGGGTAAGATTGCGCAATGAGATCGGCCGAGTCTTCTACTCGTGTAAAAAACATCTTGGCGTATTCACGCGTCATGATCCGAGCCTGTAACTCTTGCTGAGTAAGAGGCGTCGTTTGACTATCTAGCTTAACTTCCAAGAGAGAACAACCACTTAGCACAATGCTAAGCACCAACACTATCCAATTTCGACTCGAAAATCGTGACATATAAACCTCTGACAAAGACTAAGGGCGCGGATTGTATGAGCGCTTCGTCAGAGTATTGTCAAAAAACCTGTAAAAGTTAACGTTGGGTATTTAAATAGTCATGAGCAGAATCTACAGAGGCTTTTATCGCTAGCTCTAGTTCAGCTAAATCGTGCTCGCTGATGGCTCTGGACTGCTTCATTGTCATTTCAATAGTCGCTGCAATGATCGCTAGTCGAGACGCTTTGATGCTGCCAGCCACACCTTTTAAACTGTGCACAATGCGAGCAGCAGAGGTTTCATCCTTGGTGAGCAGAGATTTGAATCTGGTATAGTCATCTGCGTGATCTTCGACAAAGACCCCTAGCAACAATTCAACAGACTCGGTATCGCCATCAAGAGTCTCTAGCATCTCTTCAATATCAATCGCTGGCTTTGAATCCGTCACACTGGCAATGTGCTTCTCTGGCTCTTGCACTTGTTCTGGTGTTCGCTGAGTTGGGGGGTGCTGAATAGAGTTTTGCTGAACCGGTACTTGTGGAATAGGTTCTTGCAAAATCGGTTCTTGTGAAATAGCTTTCGGGCTTGTCGCACAAACACTCTGCTGAGGTTGAGCCTCTTCCTGACTTGAAGAGATAACTGGTTCCGATCTGAGTTCTTGTCCTACTTCTTTCTTCGATTTTTGGGACCTAACACTCCACAACACTAACGCAATCATTGCCACTAAGCTTAAACCTAGCATGAACAATAATAGGTTGTATTGACGATCATGGAACTCAGCTTCAAGTTTAATGATCTGTTCGTTTACTGAATTCTTCTTAATTTTATCGACTAAATAATTGAGCTGAGCGTAATCACTCAGCAATGCTGAAGCATCAGCCAGTAATTGTTGGAGTGCATCTTGCTCTTCGGATTTTAATGAATAAGATTTTTCAAGTATAGAATCAAAGGCGCGATAAGTTGCTGATGAACTTTGGTTATCGGAATACATCGCTTCAAAAACGACGACACCAAATTCGTTGAGTAGCGGCTTTAACTTAGGGGAAAGCTCAGTATCTGTGCGCAACACTTTGATGTTATCGACAATATCTTGCACCTGACTTTCTATCGGAATGAATTCATCAAATTTTTCTAAAAATTGATCGGCAACGTAAAGCAGTTGGTTCACATCAGGACGAAACAAGGCGTGTTGGAAATCAGATTCAATCTGCAGTCGGATCGAATAAACCAACTGAGCATCGAGTGCCAAATCATTAATACGAGAGACTCGCAGCGGCTCAGAGAAATAAAGCGATTGCCTCAGTTCATTAACGCGAATACCGAGTTCTTCAATTTGAGCGAGTGAGTGAGAGTAAGAACGGCTTAGATTAAGGAGAGCCAGTGAAGGAAGTAGCCACAGAGCCAAGAGTGCAACCAAAAAAGTGGCTGGTCTTTTAAAGCGATTGGGCTTTGCTACTGATTGTTCCATCGATATTCCTTGTTCATGCGAACTCTAAACCATTATGTTGCTAAACATAAACAAGCGACAACAACCGGCTGTCGCTTGCTACCTAATAACTTCGGACTATGACTTATTGCGAGTCAGTTGATCACGTAAGTTCGGTGGCGTCCCTTTAATGGTTAGCGTGTCTGTCTCTGGATCGTAGAAGATACGCTCACCTAAAAGCAGACTATCAAAACTAACATTCAAACCGCCACCAGCACCAACAAATTTTGTTAGTTTACGCATAGTTGCGCGGTCTGCTGGGAAGCTGTCTTCTAACTCGTAGCCTTGCTCACTAGTATAGTCAAAGAAGCTTGTACCATCTGTGCTTGCTGGCAATTCTCCAGAAAGTTCACGAACTTGAACTTCATCACCCGCTTTAAGCTGTTCGTTACAGTAATCCGCAACTTGTTTTTTATAGCTGATTGCTTCTTCTTTCTCTAATTTAGAGTCAGAAACAAAGTCTTCTACCGCTTGCATCAATACTTGGTTTTGCTGCTTAGCATCCAAGCCTACTTCTGCTTGAAGGAAGTCTAAGAAGAAGTCAGCGACTTTACGACCAACGCGCCCTTTAATATAAGTAAGGTAACGGTTTGACTCTTTGTCTGTGTCGTATGTTGAAAGATCAAGGCGCGCAACAATATCCATCTTCGAGATATCAAGGTAATCCGTCGCACTAATATCTAGCCCTTCGGTCACTTTCAAACTTTGGTTTGAAGGCAGTAGTCCGATGAAAAGGTAGTCTGTCGCCAGTGATTGATATTCAGCCAGTACCAAAGTTCCTTCATCAGCAAAAGGATACTTTGAAAGCTCATCTTTTAGACGTAGCGCACTTTTTTGAGAGAAATCATAAAAACTTTGTTCTCCAGCTCGAAATTCATGCAACGACTGCTGGAATTCGCTGTCGGATTTGAAAGAACCAAATCCTTTACCTGCTTTTGAATTAAAAACTCGGTGAAGTTCAGCGACTAGGTTTTCAGATGCAGTATCGTTTTCTAGAGATTCAGCACGATAGTTAACAATCAGCTCTTCCTGATCGTTCTTGCTTAGCTGGTGTAAAATTACGTTGGAAAGGTGAAGGCTCATAGTGAAAATATTACCGTTCAGGTTTCAGTTGTTGTGCATAGTAGGTTATCATAAGCCGCTTTTACTATCATTATTAGAGTCCTTATGCCGATTATATCTAAATACACAGATGATCAAGTTGAAAAAATCCTAGCTGAAGTAGGTGCTGTACTGACTAAGCACAAAGCTTCACCTGAGCTTTCATTGATGATCGCTGGAAATATCGCAACCAATGTCTTAAATCAGAACGTTGCTGCTTCACAACGCAAAGGAATTGCTGAAAAATTTGCCGAAGCTTTAATTTCTTCTCTTGAAGATAAAAAGTCTCACTAAGTTTGATTGACGGAAAAAGAATTATAAATGGTAGACAGCGCAAACTCATATAGCGATCGTGTATCTCGACTGGTAGGTTGGGGCCACTGGTTTGCATTTTTCAACATCATTGCTGCGATGTTGATTGGTACTCGTTATATTACTCAATCTGCTTGGCCGGAAACCCTATTGGGTCAATTCTATTTGGCTGCATCATGGGTTGGTCATTTTGGATTTTTGGTGTTCGCGCTCTATCTATTAGTGCTGTTCCCACTCACTTTTATTCTTCCGTCGAGGAAGTTATTACGTTTGGTTGCCGTTATCTTCGCAACCATAGGTTTAACTGTCCTACTGATTGATACTCAAACGTATCAAAATATAAACCTCCACCTGACACCTGTCGTGTGGGAGGTTTTATTCAGTGGAGAGGAGTCTGCACTCACTTCTGATTTGCAGCACCTCTTCATTGTAATGCCACTAATCTTCTTATTGCAGCTAGGTCTGTCTGAGTGGGTTTGGCGTAAGCAACGTAAACTGTCTCATAAACACATTGGCCGTCCTATTACTGCCGTCTTCTTCTTGTGTTTCATCAGCAGCCACTTGACCTACATGTGGGCTGATGCGTATTTCTACAACCCAATTACAAGCCAGAAAGCGAATTTCCCACTGTCTTATCCTATGACAGCAAAAAGCTTTATGGAAAAGCATGGTCTATTAGACCGTGAAGAGTATTTACAGCGTTTAGAAGCGAACCAAGAGAACGTAAACTTAGTTAGCTATCCGCTAGAAAAAATTCAATACAACCGCCGCAGTGCTGATCTTAATATTCTGCTTGTGAGTGTGAATAATCTTCGCGCCGATGCACTCAATAGCACTGCAATGCCAAGCAGCTATGCCTATGCACAACAATCGATCAACTTCACCAATCACTACAGTTCAAGTAACGACATGTTTGGTATTTTCGGATTGTTCTATGGCCTTCCTAGCAGCTACGCAAGCAGCATCAAAGCACAAGGTTCGAGCGCAGTACTGCTCGATGTGCTAGATCATCACAATTATACACTTGCCGCTTTTAGCGGTGATGACTTTGACGACGCCCTTTACCCGGAAGTCATCTTCCGAGGCCGTGATGCGCTCCCAGAGCAAGCAACAGATGATGACCAAAGCGCAATACAAGCTTGGTCTGAATGGCTTCAATCACCACAAGCAAAAAGCCCTTGGTTTAACTTTATTGAACTAACAACGCTCGATAACTTCTCTAGTTACGAAACAGATGTAACGTTGACTACCGCTGAACGTTTTACTGCAGACTACCAAAAATCGACTCAAGCGGCTGATGTTCAGTTAGCGAAAATCTACGCAGAGTTGGAGCGCCTAGATCTTCAAGACAACACAGTGGTTATCATTACCTCTAACCATGGTACTGAATTTAACGAGACGAAAACCAACAGTTGGGGTGCAAACTCCAATTACAGTCGTTACCAACTACAAGTGCCTCTTTTCATCAAATGGCCAGGTAAGTCAGCATCTGAATATACTCACCGTTCTAGTCACCTAGATGTGTCAGTCACGCTAATGCAAGAGCTATTAGGTGTATCTTCGAACCCTACAGATTTCAGTAGTGGACGTAGCCTGTTTGATGAGCGTAGAAGAAAATGGATTCTTGCAGGAGACTCACGTGAACTTGCTCTTGTTACTGACCAACAAACAACGGTGTTAGATAAGTTTGGTAACTACAAATTGTACGATCAGAATTACAAACGTCTGAAAGATGTAAGCCCTCGCTTGCCAGTGTTGATGCAAGGCCTTACTGAGTTACAGCGGTTCTATACCAAAAATGACTAAATGATCATCAAAAAGAAAAGGGAAGCCAATGGCTTCCCTTTTTTATTGCCGTGAATGATTAGAAAACAAGCAACAAAACAAAATTATGAAAATTAAGGGTTTACAAGATCCTCTGCCCCTTATATTATTCACGCCACTGGAGGGATGGCTGAGTGGTCGAAAGCACCGGTCTTGAAAACCGGCAACCGTTAATAGCGGTTCTAGGGTTCAAATCCCTATCCCTCCACCACATTAAAGAAAGCCGCTGAGAAATCAGCGGCTTTTTTGTATCTAAAGAAAATTCGAGTTTACCGGTCAAGTATTCACTGCTAGTGCGGCTTTCAAAAGCTGCATATGTATCGGTACCAAATCTTGATGTTCAGTTCGATATCCGCCACCGACTACACACGCCATTGGAATAGACTCTGATTTCGCTAATTCAATCATGAAACAGTCGCGTTCAAATATCCCTTTTGTCGAAACATTCAAATAACCCAGTTCATCGTCTTGATGGATGTCGATCCCCGCGTCATAAATAATGAGATCAGGTTGGTGATGCGCAATCGCCAACTTGGTGACTTGTTCAAAACAACGTAAGAACTCTTCATCTTCTGTTTCACGACTTAATGGCACATCTAAATCAGATAACGGTTTACGCGCAGGGAAGTTCTTATCGCAGTGGAATGACAGAGTAATAATCTCATCGCTCTCTTGGCAAAGTGTCGCAGTACCATCGCCATGGTGAACATCACTGTCGACGATCAGCACTTTATCTATATGCTCAAAGGTTAATGCGTGCTTGGCCGCCAAGACCAGATCATTCAACAAACAGAAGCCACTGCCAAAATCTCGGTGCGCATGATGATAGCCACCGCTGAGATGAATCGCTAAACCACTCTCGATGGCCATTTCAGCGGCCAAGCAGGTTCCACCACTTGAATAGAGTGTCCTTTCTATAAGCTGTTCACTCCACGGAAAGCCGATACGTCTCATTTTTGCTGCTGGTAAATTTCCAGAAACTAGCAAATCGACATATTCACCATCGTGTACCTGCTTTACTTGTTCTACCGAAACAGGCATTGGCTGGAACATTGCGAATGCATTACCCCATTTTGGATCGCTATCCATGTGGTGCTTCACAGCACTGTGCAACAGTTGATATTTATTGATTGGATAACGATGCCCTTCTGGTAAAGGCAACTGAGAATAAATTGGATGGTAAATTAAAGGAGTCATAGATCGGGCGTATTACGTATCAATCTCAAAATCATAACAGTCTCAGACTTGGCGACAACCTTAATTAATGATAATAGTTATCATTACCTTTAATTAATTCCAGAGACAACAATGAAAAACGTAATACTCATCTGTGGTGTGATCTGTGGCTCGATGGCTGCAGTAATGATTTTTGTAAGAATGCTAATGGCCAGTTGGTGGACCGTTGATTTTCTCGTGTTAAGCCATCAAACTTAACTAATTGAACTGAAAAGGAATCACCATGAGCGTTATTTTTATTACTGGAGCGAACCGCGGCATAGGCTTAAGTCTGACTCAACAATACTTGAAAGGTAATCACAAGGTGTACGCAACTTACCGTGACGCCTCTTCAGCAACAGAACTGCTCTCACTCGCAGAGCACAGTAGCAACCTGACCTGCATTCAATTAGAAATAACCGATTATCAAGCAGTAGAACAACTCCCCTCGCAAATAGAGTCGATTGATATCTTGATCAACAACGCTGGCTACTATGGCCCTAAAGGTTACGGTCTGGGTAATACCGATGTCGAAGAGTGGCGTCGTGTATTTGAAATCAACACAATTGCCCCATTGAAGCTTGTCGAGACTCTATTACCTCTTATAGAAAGTAGTGACGTCAAAAAGATCGCCTGTCTTTCATCTAGAGTGGGTAGCATGTCTGAAAACACATCAGGCGGAGGCTACATCTATCGTTCATCTAAAGCGGCTCTTAACTCAGTTGTGAAGAGCTTAAGTAACGACTTAACCGATAATGGCTTTACAGTGTTGGCGTTACATCCAGGGTGGGTACAGACCGAAATGGGCGGCCCTAATGCTCTTACTGATACAGAGACTTCAGCTAAAGGCCTTGTGACTGTAATAGAGTCATCGAATACTGAAGTGAGTGGTCACTTCTTTAATTTCGATGGTAGCGAAATAGACTGGTAGCGATCACATGGATCGTCACGCTATCTCAAGCTTAATCGTACGTTCAACACTGTTGTGTCTGACCGTGGTGATCACTGGATGTTTCGATGACAGCCCACAGAACTACTTCGACGACTATCAGGCCAAAATCGCCAACGTGCAAGATGCTGACGAGATACAGGAAGACTGGGAGCTCGACAGCTTACCGAGAAAGCGAGAACTGTTTATTGAAGTTCCTTCGCTCTCTATCGGGCTTATCGACAGCTATCAACTTCGACAATGCGGATTATTCAACCTGATTGCAGAAAGAAACTCCGTACTTGGAAAAGTCGCCGACGAGTTCCGAAATTACGATTATCAAGTCGCTCTACTGGAAGGTGTTGGTCAATGTTTATCTAATAACGAATTATTACCAGAGATCGTAGAATTACTCAGAGAAATCGAGCAACAGAAACTCGCACAATTTCCACTGCACCAATGGAATCTCATCTATGCCAGTGAAGCGATGCAGTCTCAAATGCGTGGAAGTCAGTGGTTGCGTGCTGATATCGGCGAACAAGTCCGACAGACAAGGGACGCCCTAGAGCATATTAACCGAGCGTTAAACACACCGCTCGTCTCCGGCAAGACTACTGAAGTTCAAGAAGGATTAGAGAAGAGTTCGACGCTTGGGGATTTGTACTACTCACTATCTCGTGCCTCTGTTGAGCTTGATACCATTACCAAACAACTCTCAACTTTTGACGCCAACATAATTTGTGGTGAGCAGCGAGACACGACTAAGTTTCGTTACCTTAATAATGTGTTCGAACAGCAATACATTGACAAGGTTCAGCCGTACATGGCGCAATTAGATGGCTACTATCAGCAGTTAGCCCCGCAACTTGGTATGTTTGACGCGCAACCTGACCTACACAGTTATTACTTTCCCATCAAAGATGCGCATCACGCCTTTCGATCATCCACTCGCCGCCATGTTGATTATTGGCAGCGGCTGTTTAAACGTTGTGGGCGCAAGGTCGGGCGTTAATATTGATTCCCAATATCAATAATGGGTGTTGTTAGCTTTCAGTTTCTAACTGATTAACTTTTAGCGCCTTTCTTCGCGTAAGTCTTCTTCCTTGTCCCACCACCTTTACGGCGCTTGAATGCTGGTCTTTCAACTTTAGGAAGATGACGCAGAGATTCAGGGACTTCACCTGTTTTTACCTTACCCATTAAGCCATCGATCTTACTTTCTAGCTCTTGCATGAAGGGTTGATACGCTTGGTTTCGTTCAGCCATGCCTTGCAACTGATGCTCCCAGTGAGCAGTCATGTCGGGAAAGGTCGAGTCCTCAGGTAAAGCATTAATCAAACCTCTGCCGGCAGGGCTACTATGGATGCTTTTACCTTGTCGCGTTAACAGTTGTCTCTTGAACAAAGTATCTAGAATACCCGCTCGGGTTGCTTCCGTTCCAAGGCCATCGGTCTCTTTCAAAATGGCTTTAAGGTCTTTGTTCGCGACAAAGCGCGCGATACCGGTCATAGCTTGTAACAACGTCGCTTCCGTGAAGTGCTTTGGTGGCTCGGTTTTCTTATCACCAATAATACCTTCACGACACGTCAACACCGTTCCTTTATCCAATGGAGGAACCGTATCTGTACCATCGCCTTTCTCTTCGGTGTCCGTTTTCCCCATCAACACCTTCCAACCTGGGCTAATAAGTTGTCGCCCTTTTGCGATGAACACACCACCAGCGATATCAAAAACCAACTTAGCATCCGCAAAAACAGCCGGTGGGTAGAACTGCATCAGATATTGGCGGGCGATTTGCTGATAGATTTTCATCTCATTAGCAGATAGGCCATTCACCGCTGATTTCTTCGGCGTTGGGATTATCGCGTGGTGAGCATCGACCTTACTGTCATTCCATGCTTTGGATTTAAGAGAAAGATCCGCGCCTTGCGCACCACTTTGCAGCTCTTTCGCATTGTTGGCGATAGCATCGACTACTGACTCTCGTTGCGAATAATGATCTTTAGGTAGATAGCGGCTGTCAGAACGCGGGTAAGTGATGAGTTTGTGTTTCTCATACAATGACTGACAAGTGTCGAGAACCTGCTGAGCACTCATACCAAAACGCTTAGACGCGTCAATTTGCAAAGCTGACAACGAATAAGGCAGTGGCGCAGCTTGTTTACTTTGCTTTTGCTCTGATTCTGTCACCGTCGCGGGTTGATTCGCAATTCGGTTAGCAACGTTCTCAACCAGTTTTCGATTGAGCACTCGGCCTTCTTCATCTTGCCATGGCTTACATGCTTCGCTTGGTTTCCAACGCGCTCGAATATCAAAGCTCTGGCCGTTGTTTTGGTAAGGGATCAGCGCATGCAGAGTGAAGTAATCTTTCGGAATGAAGTTTTCGATCTCTTCATCACGCCTTACGACCAAACCAAGTACCGGCGTTTGTACTCGCCCGACCGACAATACGCCTTGGTAACCGGCTTTTTGACCAAGCAAAGTATAAGCACGAGTCATGTTCATGCCATACAGCCAATCGGCTCTAGAGCGTGCCAATGCAGAAATAGACAGTGGAATAAAGTCTCGGTTACTGCGCATCTGAGAGAGCGCACGCTTTACCGCTGGTAAGTTCAAATCGCTGATCAGTAGCCTGTCCATCGACTCTTTCTTAGCCTTGGATACTTTGCAGTAATCAATCACTTCATCAACTAGCAACTGCCCTTCTCTATCCGGGTCACCCGCATGGACAATTTGGGTCGCGTCCTTCAATAGCTTTCGGATCACCGTGAGCTGTTTGCTTGACGTCTTACGCGGTCTTAGCTGCCATTGCTCCGGCACGATAGGAAGATCGGCTAAGTTCCACTTCTTATAACGGTCGTCATAAGCGTCTGGCTCAACCTGCTCCAATAAGTGTCCAATACACCAAGTCACCACATCCCCATTGCCACATTTGATAAACCCTTGGTCTTTCTTCTGTGGATTAGGCAATGCAGCGGCGATCGCACGGCCGAGGCTTGGTTTTTCAGCAATAATAAGACGAGACATGTTTTTCCAGATGCTACAAACAATTAGGGCCACATTATCTAATGTGGCCCCTAGAAATCAAGGAAAACTGGTTGTTTATACAGTTAACATTCAACAATTCGTTGTATAGCTATTTTCCTGACGAGATCTATAAGAACTCGACGAACTTTGAGAAATCACGCTCTGGTACTTTCATTGGCGTACAGCCCGGAGTACCTAGGTATAGGAAACCAACAATTTCATCGTCGCCTTCTAGGCCGAAAGCTTGGTGCACTTCAGGGTGGAACATCCATTTGCCTGAACGCCAAAAGCCTTGAAAACCTTGTGCAACTGCCGCCATTTGCATAGCTTGTGCAGCGCAACCCGCAGACAAGTGCTGTTCGAACGCAGGCACTTTCTCGTGCTCAGTTACCTTTGCGATGATAGTGATCACCATTGGAGCTCGGAACGGCGCTTTTTTTACTTTCTCGATAACCGCTTCTTCGCTTTTATCCGCTTCGGCAGCACGAACCAAGATGTCAGAGAGCTTTTGTAACCCTGAGCCTTGTGCGATAACAAAGCGCCACGGTGTCAGTGCACCGTGGTCTGGAGCTCGTAAACCTGCTTTGATGATGTTTTCTAACGCGACACCTTCAGGTGCCGGATCAGAGAGTTTTGCGATAGAGCGTCTGTTGAGCAATAGATCCAAAGCATCCATTTGAAGTCCTTACTAATTTTTATTGTTTGTATAGTTGAACTGTAGCACAGAATACAAACGATAATAAATCTCAACGGCTGTCCAATTGACACAATAGTTCAAACAATACTGGAAACAATAAAGGCTCCTAAATCTATGACTTAGGAGCCTTATTTATCTGTCTAGTCCAAGCTTAGTTACCCGTCTAGTTCAGCTTATTGAACTTTCTGATTCAAACTTATCAAACGAGAACATTCTGTTTGTTGTTAGAGCTTAATCGCCAGCTCAACACCTTGTCGAATCGCACGCACGGCATCCAGTTCACCTGCGTAATCGGCACCGCCTATCACGTGTAGTTTGCCACCAAACTCTTGCCACATGTCTTCGAATGGACGAACTGAAACCTGACCCGCACACACGATAACGGAATCGGCATCGAGTACCTGATCTTTCTTACCAACGCTGATATGTAGACCTTGGTCGTCAATCTTGTTGTAGCTCACGCCACCAAGTAAGTTCACACCACGTTTTTCTAGAGTACGTTTATGAATCCAGCCAGTAGTTTTACCTGGGCCTTTACCCACTCGACCGGCTTTACGCTGCATCACCCAAACCGTTTTATCACTGAACGAATCAGGGTAAGGATAAAGTCCACCTGGGTGCTCCATATTCTTATCAATGCCCCACTCATGCAGCCAGTCGTCCAAGCTATGAGAAGTCGGCTCTGTCAGCATAGTTGCCACATCAATACCAATACCACCGGCACCAACAATCGCGACTTTTTCGCCTACTGGTGTCTTTTCACGAATCAAGGTTTGGTAGTCGACTACGTTTTCTTGATCTATCCCTTCAATATCAAGCTTTCTTGGCTCAACACCGGCAGCCATCACGACTTCATCGTACTTCAACAACATCTCAAACGTCGCTTCAGTATCCAGTTTTAAGTTCACGCCTGATGCATCTATTTGATTAGCAAAGTAACGAATCGTTTCTCTGAACTCTTCTTTACCCGGAATCTGCATTGCCAATCTAAATTGTCCACCGATACGGTCATTTTTCTCAATAAGATCAACCTTATGCCCACGCTGTGCCAACGTCGTCGCGCAGGCTAAACCAGCAGGCCCAGCACCAACCACGGCAATGGTTTTGGTCGCTTGGGCAGGCTGAACAACAATTTCAGTCTCGTAACAAGCACGAGGGTTCACCAAACAGCTCGCTCTTTTGCCTTTGAATACGTTATCAAGACAAGCTTGGTTACAACCGATACAGGTGTTAATGAACTGAGCTTGGTCTTGAGCCGCTTTATTAACGAAATCAGGGTCAGCCAAGAATGGACGAGCCATTGATACCATGTCGGCCTGTCCTGAACTGAGGATACGTTCGGCCTCTTCTGGCGTGTTGATTCGGTTACATGTCACCACTGGGATCGACACGTATGGTTTTACTTTTTCCGTCACCCAAGAGAATGCCCCTCTTGGTACTTGTGTCGCAATCGTAGGAACACGAGCTTCATGCCAACCAATACCAGTATTGATAATGGTCACGCCCGCTTCTTCTAGCTTCTGAGCCAGAAGTACAACATCTTCGAACGTGCTGCCTTGCTCAACCAAATCCAGCATCGATAAGCGGAAAATAATGATGAAATCTTTACCCACCGCTTCGCGAATCGATTTAACGATCTCTAGTGGGAAACGCATACGCTTCTCATAAGAACCGCCCCATTCGTCATAACGCATGTTAGTACGTTTACAGATAAATTGGTTAATCAAGTAACCTTCAGAGCCCATAATCTCAATGCCGTCATAGCCAGCAACCTGAGCTAGTTCTGCACTGTTGGCAAAGGCACCGATGGTTTTTTTAATTTGACGAGGGCTCATCTCACTCGGTGCAAACTTAGCGATTGGCGCTTTGATGCCCGAAGCACTTTGCGCGAACGGGTGCATGGCATAGCGGCCAGCATGTAACAACTGAAGGGCAATTTTACCGCCATGCTTATGCACGGCCTCGGTAACAACTTGGTGAGCTTTTGCGTGCTTAACTTTACTGAACTCAGCACTAAATGGGGTCAATCTGCCACGTAAATTAGGAGAGAAACCACCGGTAACAATAAGGCCAACGCCTCCTTTTGCTCGCTCTTCATAAAACGCGGCAAGCTTGTGGAGGCCTTCTTTATTTTCTTCTAAACCCGTGTGCATTGATCCCATCAATACACGGTTACGTAACTGAGTAAATCCAAGATCGAGTGGTTCGAGTAAATGTGGGTACATGGCAGACATCACTTCTATTATTATATCCTTGTGGTCTGACCACAATATAACTCAATTACCAAAAGTTCAAACAACCGTTTACATTTTTGTAACACCGATCATAATGCAGGACGCATTAATCGTTCAAAAGTCCTTAATCTGTCTACACTTAATGAGAATATATATCGATTAACAATTCTTGGTGTAGTTTGAGCTAGGGAATTATCGTAGGATACTAAGCAGTTCATATTATTGAGATTAATAGTACTGTTGCTTGTTAAAGCCACGTGATCTCACTGCGGAGACATAATGAAAAAGATATTCAAATTTATAGGTATGATCTTTAAAGGGATTTGGAAGCTCATCACGTTTGTGCGTCTTGCGCTGGTTAACCTTTTCTTTTTACTCAGTATCGCCATCATCTACTTTGTATACTTCCACTCAGACACAACTCAACCCACTGTTCCACAGGAATCGGCTTTAGTGCTTAACCTGTCTGGTCCTATCGTGGAGCAAAGTCGCTATATCAATCCGATGGATTCAGTCACGGGTTCACTGCTTGGCAAAGACCTTCCAAAAGAGAACGTCCTGTTTGATATTGTTGAAACGATTCGCTACGCCAAAGACGATGACAAGGTAACTGGTATCGTTTTAGCACTCAAAGAACTGCCAGAAACCAATCTGACCAAGCTTCGCTACATTGCTAAAGCGCTCAACGAGTTCAAAGCAACTGGCAAACCAATTTATGCGGTGGGTGACTTTTACAACCAAAGCCAATACTACCTAGCCAGCTACGCAACTAAAGTCTTCCTATCACCAGATGGTGGGGTTCTTCTTAAAGGCTACAGTGCTTACTCGCTATTCTACAAAACTCTATTAGAGAAGCTTGACGTAAATACACATGTATTCCGCGTCGGTACTTATAAGTCTGCAATCGAACCTTTCATTCGCGACGATATGTCAGACGCAGCGAAAGAGTCAGCTTCTCGTTGGTTGGGTCAACTGTGGGGAGCATACGTTGATGACGTAAGCAACAACCGCCAGATCGATGCTAAAACCTTGAACCCAAGCATGGACTCTTTCTTAAAAGACCTTGAGTCGGTTGATGGCGATATCGCAAAACTGGCAGAGAAGCTTGGTTTAGTTGACGAACTGGCAACTCGCCAACAAGTTCGTCTAGAGCTCGCAGACGTCTTCGGCAGTGACGGTCAAGACAGCTATAACGCGTTGGGGTACTACGAGTACCGTACAACTATGCTTCCAGACCTTACAAGTGAATCGCACGATGTCGCTGTAATTGTTGCTAGCGGCGCAATTATGGATGGCAAACAGCCACGTGGCACCGTTGGTGGTGATACCACGGCCGCACTACTCCGCCAAGCGCGCAACGACGACAAAGTAAAAGCGGTTGTACTTCGTGTAGACAGCCCAGGTGGTAGCGCGTTTGCTTCAGAAGTTATCCGCAATGAAATAGAAGCGATCAAGCAAGCAGGTAAACCTGTTGTGGTTTCTATGTCTAGCCTGGCTGCTTCTGGTGGTTATTGGATCTCGATGGGCGCAGACAAGATTTTGGCTCAACCAACCACACTAACGGGTTCAATTGGTATCTTCAGTGTTATCACAACCTTCGAAAAAGGACTGAACGATATTGGTGTTTACACTGATGGCGTTGGTACGTCGCCTTTCTCTGGCCTTGGTATTACAACAGGGCTTAGCGAAGGCGCGAAAGATGCGTTCCAAATGGGCATTGAAAACGGTTACCGCCGATTCATCAGCCTAGTTGGAGAAAACCGTGGCATGGAAGTCGATGCTGTCGACAAGATTGCTCAAGGCCGAGTATGGACAGGCCAAGATGCAATCGAGAAAGGTCTAGTCGATGAAATTGGTGATTTTGATGATGCGATTACAGCTGCGGCTTCACTTGCAGAGCTTGAAACCTACAACATTTACTGGGTAGAAGAGCCTCTTTCAGCCACTGAACTATTTATTCAAGAATTTATGAACCAAGTTCAGATGTCGATAGGCCTTGATATTCAGTCAATGATTCCAAGCAGTTTACAGCCTGTTACTCAACAGTTAGCTCAAGATAGCCAACTGTTAGGTAACTTTAACGACCCACAAGGTCGATATGCTTTTTGCTTAAACTGCCAAGTTCAATAAGATAAGCTCAACGCTTTGTTATCAAGAGGCGCCTCTGTGTGAGGCGCCTCTTTTTATTGCATGATAATTCGCTATAATCGCCCCCCTGTTCCCTATATCACACTAAGTATTAATCGCCATGGAAAGAAAACACATCTATATCGCGTATACCGGCGGCACAATTGGCATGCAGAAGTCTTTGGACCACGGCTATGTCCCAGTCGCAGGTTTTATGGATAAGCAGCTAGCTGGCATGCCTGAATTCCATCGCCCAGAAATGCCTGAGTACACCATTCATGAATACTCTCCATTAATGGACTCTTCAGATATGACGCCACTTGATTGGCAGACTATCGCTGATGATATTCGCGCGAACTACGATAAGTACGATGGTTTCGTTATCCTGCACGGTACAGACACTATGGCTTACACCGCCTCAGCTCTGTCATTCATGTTAGAAAACCTCGGCAAACCTGTGATTGTTACGGGCTCTCAGATCCCATTAGCAGAATTACGTTCAGACGGACAAGCAAACCTGCTTAATGCTCTGCACATTGCAGCAAACTACCCGATCAACGAAGTGACACTGTTCTTCAACAACAAGTTGATGCGCGGTAACCGCAGTACAAAATCACACGCTGATGGCTTCAATGCGTTTACCTCTCCAAACCTAACTCCATTGCTAGAAGCGGGTATCAATATCCAGATCAGCAATAACGTTAAGGTAAACGAACAACCTGAAGGTGCTTTCAAGGTTCATAACATTACTCCGCAACCCATCGGTGTAATTACAATGTACCCAGGAATCTCGCATGAAGTGATTCGCAACACGCTACTACAGCCTGTAAATGCAATGATTCTGCTTACTTTTGGTGTTGGTAACGCACCGCAAAATCAAGAGCTACTTCAACACTTAAAAGATGCCTCAGAACGAGGTGTGATTGTGGTGAACCTAACTCAGTGTTTGGCAGGTAAAGTCAACATGGGTGGTTACGCGACGGGTTGTGCACTAGCAGAATCGGGCGTTATCAGTGGTTACGATATGACACCAGAAGCAGCACTGGCGAAATTACATTATCTATTGAGCCAAGATTTAAGCTACGAAGAAGTGAAGGCTCAAATGCAACAAGTGTTACGCGGTGAGATGAGCTTATAAGCCTATCCTGCGATTCGTTTAGCCGAGGGCTTACCTTTAATCAAGCCCCTCACGTAAACCTGAACTAAATCGTATTATTGTTTATAAATAAACAGCTTAACAGTAAAAAAGGGGTGGCACTGTGCCACCCCTTTGTTGTAATTTAAGCCTAATGATTAGGATTAACTCTAACAATATCTTCTTGGTCGGACTTAAACTGCTTCTTTAGTTCAGACTTTGATTTAAAGCTAATTTCTCCGCCGGCTGCAATTGTCATATGTTGAGCTTCAGAGTTATGTTTCGATTGATACAACATAACCGCCTGCATACACGAGTCGCGCTGTTCTTTAGAGAGCGCCGTTCCTTCTGGCCATTTCCCCGTTTCAACTGCATAGTTTAAACGTTCGTAGACCTCGGGGGTCATTGCGCTAAGAAGTTGTTCTGCATCCATGGTAAGGCCTTAGTTTTAACAATTTTCACCAGAAAATAACCCGTATCAGAATTGAGTCAAGAACCTGACTGAAAATAAGTGTATTTGATCACAAGTGAAGGAATATGAAAATTATGAAATGGTTGGTACTAAGCCTATTGCCTTTCACTCTGGTTGGGTGTTTTGACGGGAACAAAAATACCGCTCAATTGTGCGAAAGCAACCCGTGGCTTCAGTGTGAAAAGTTAAATATGAACGACGGACAGTGCCGTGTCGCACGTACCGACCTCGTCTGGCATCGATTTGAAGCAAAAGAAAACCCCAGCGATACCAATAAGATTAAAGAATTCGAATTAGTCACTACTTACAAAAAGTGTCTAGAGCTTGCTGCACAGATCGAAACGATTGATCAATCCAAACTTCAAGAACGTCGCTTCATCTCCTTAATGAATAGTATCGAAGAGTCTGAACGTATTGTTGACGAACTCTCGCGATCAAATACCCCGGAAACGCTTTATTTTATGTGGTCACAAACTGGGGATACCAACGCAAGACGCAGTTTCCTGCAATTAGAAGGGACAGATGCATTAAACACAGCAGAGATGCAATATGCGCTAGCCACTTTTTATACTACCCGTGACCATGAAAAGACGCTTAAGCTACTCAACAATGCGTTAACACTTTCTAATGGTTCGAAGGTCAACACCGAGATCTTCAAATCGATGGCGAGTATCAACCACAGCCTAGGTCATATGGAAAAAGCGTACGTCTGGGCAATGGTTGCCAAGAACTTTGATGTGCCTATTGCTTCTGAAGCAGAACTTACCGTGTTGTACCGTTTCGATGAGTCAACATACGAACAACTGAATCAAGACGCGGACAATATAGTAGAAGCTATTGAAGATGAGGTTTACAGCTCTTCAATCGTCCCTCGTTACTGATCGCACAGTTCTCGTTTTCTAGTCCAAACGTTCTATTCACGAGCTTTCAAAAAAACAGCTACCATGATGGTAGCTGTTTTCGTTTGTGCTAGAAATAACTCTGAAATACTGAGCTACTGGGCAGTTCAGTACCACTCAATCAACAAATACGCCTGTAAGGATTAGACAATTGTGACAAGTTATTTGGTAGTTTCGTCATTTTTGTTGAAAATTAACGACACAGAATTAACACAGAACCGTTCACCGGTTGTCTTCGGACCATCAGGAAAAACGTGACCTAAATGGCTATCACAAGCGGTACAACGGATCTCTACACGCTTCATTCCGTGACTTAGATCTTCTATATAGCGTACTGCTTCATCATTCACTGGGGCATCAAAGCTTGGCCAACCGCACCCTGAATCATATTTGTTATCCGACAGAAACAAAGGGCTTTCACAGCATGTGCAGCTATAGACACCCGTCTTATGGTTGTGCAGTAACTTACCGCTATATGGGGCTTCGGTACCACGTTGACGACACACAGAAAATTCATCGTCCGTTAGGCGTTCACGCCAGTATTCATCAGGCTTTATCATATTTCCTCCCTTTTGAATCACGTTAATATCTCTCCACATTATCAGTTATTATATTTACTTTTTTCTATAAAGGCTTGCATATGAGTCGTTTTGTAGCACATACTTTCTCACCAGGAAACATTGTACATATACACTCATAAGTGAATCATCATTTAGAGGTATTTTACCCAACTGGAAGGGTACAGAGCCACTCGCAATGGTCAATTTTCAACCACTTACACCCAATTGTTAAGAAAAGCGTCGCTTTTTTTTGACATTAAACAAGTTAAGTCGGATTATCTATTGCAGATGTATACTGGATTCTGTAATTTTACTACCAGTTATCTTTAATCAGAAATTAAGTTGTGGAGCAACTACAATGACTATCAAAGTAGGTATTAACGGTTTTGGCCGTATCGGCCGTTTCGTATTCCGCGCAGCTCAAGAGCGTGCAGACATCGAAGTAGTAGGTATTAACGATCTAATCGACGTAGAGTACATGGCATACATGCTTAAGTACGACTCAACTCACGGCCGTTTCAACGGTACTGTTGAAGTTGAAGGCGGTAACCTAATCGTTAACGGTAAAACTGTACGTGTTACAGCTGAGCGTAACCCAGAAGACCTTAAGTGGGATGCTATCGAAGTAGACGTAGTTGCTGAAGCAACTGGTCTTTTCCTAACTGACGAGACTGCACGTAAGCACATCACTGCTGGCGCTAAGAAAGTAGTTCTTACTGGTCCTTCTAAAGATGCAACTCCAATGTTCGTAATGGGCGTTAACCAAGCATCTTACGCTGGTCAAGACATCGTTTCTAACGCTTCTTGTACTACTAACTGTCTTGCACCTATCGCTAAAGTACTTAACGATAAGTGGGGCATTGAGTCTGGTCTTATGACTACAGTTCACGCTACTACAGCAACTCAAAAAACTGTAGATGGCCCTTCTGCTAAAGACTGGCGCGGTGGCCGTGGTGCTTCTCAAAACATCATCCCATCTTCAACTGGTGCTGCTAAAGCTGTAGGCGTTGTTCTTCCAGAACTAAACGGCCTTCTAACTGGTATGGCTTTCCGTGTACCAACTGCTAACGTATCTGTAGTTGACCTAACTGTTAACCTAAAAGAAGCTGCATCTTACGAAGAAATTTGTGCTGCAATGAAAGAAGCTTCTGAAGGCGAAATGGCTGGCGTTCTTGGTTACACTGAAGACCAAGTAGTATCACAAGATTTCATCGGTGAAGTTCAAACTTCAGTATTCGATGCTAAAGCTGGTGTTGCTCTAACTGACAAATTCGTTAAAGTTGTATCTTGGTACGACAACGAAATCGGTTACTCAAACAAAGTTCTAGACCTAATCGCTCACATCTCTAAGTAATTTCTTTTTAGAAATAGCTTTAGATAAGCATTAGCGAAGACTGTTTTGAGCAGACTTTGAAAAAGGCGACCTTAGTGTCGCCTTTTTAATACCCGCTATCTTTTAAACGGCTTCGCCCCCGATCGCCAAAATGCCTCGGCTAGTTACACACTAAAACTTAAGCTAAACCTAAAACTTAAGTCAAAACGCAAAATTTAATTCCAATACTGGCTCTGCTTGTCACTCATAAAATCACAAGCACTGTTCTAGCCAGCATTTGAATTCAATTTCCTTAGAAGGATCATGTAATGGATTTATCTACTCTACCTACACTGACAGTACTTTCTGACAACGTGACTATCGTTGAACACGAAGGTGTAAAATTGGTTCGCGTTATCCACGATAAAGCAAACGCAGCCATTTCATTGTTTGGAGGCCATGTGGTGTCATTCCAACCACAAGGTCAACAAGACCTTATTTGGATGAGCCAACAAGCTAAATTCGATGGAAAAACAGCCTTACGTGGTGGTATTCCAGTATGTTGGCCTTGGTTTGGTCGCATTGCAGCACCGGCACATGGCTTTGCACGTTCAAGCGAATGGCAATTAGTTGAGCACCGTGAAAGCGAAGCTGGCGTGATTGTAAGCCTAGGCCTAAAGCCGAATGAAGAAACTCTGGCAGTATGGCCGCATCAGTTCGATGCACGTTTAAATGTTGAGATTGGTGACCAACTAAAAGTAACTTTGGATGTGAAAAACACAGATTCGCAACCATGGACTTTCTCTGGCGCGCTGCACACTTACCTAAATGTTGGCGATATTCACAACACAACCACAACCGGTATGGGTGCTGAGTACATTGATAGCCTGCAAGGTGGCAAGATCTGCCAAGGTGGTGCTGAACTGGTACTGACTGACACGATTGACCGCGTTTACACGCAACCAGAAGCGCAAATCTTTGTTGCTGACAAAAAGCTGGATCGCACGCTAACGGTTGAAAACCACGGTCATAACTCCGCAGTACTGTGGAACCCGTGGGCGGAAGGGGCTGCAGGTATGGGCGACATGCAAGACGACGGTTACCTAACTATGATGTGTGTAGAGTCAACACTGCACGCACCAAGCCTAGAAGCAGGCAAAACGTTACAGCCTGGTGAAAGCCACCAGCTGATTACGGTAATTTCTTCGAAATAAGCTTAAAGTTAGGCCAATTAGATACGAAAATGCAGCCCATGAGCTGCATTTTTATTGCCCTAACCATCTCTATCTCTATCTCTATCTCTATCTCTATTCCCATGACCAGTTTGTAAGTTAACGCAGACAAAATTTATCTACTCTGATTCAAATACATTCCAAATTTCATTTCATATCTCATACACCATAATTTATAAATATAACTATCAATTCATTAATTCTTATCAATTACTGCCTATGAATAAGTTCTTATGATAGGAGGCTCAATAACAAACTTATCTAAAACCACTGAACAACACCTCAATGAAGACAGGATAATGAATTCATGTTCGAGAAATACAAAAATCAAAGTGTTGGCTTCCAACTTAAGTTGGTCATTTTGCTGTGCTTACTTATCGCCTTTGGCTCTATCGCAACGCTCGTGTATCGCAATGCCTCACAAGTATTATTAGACAACACGTTAAGGGAACACCAATCCAAAGTAGAAGCGATGGCCAAAACCATATCTGGCCAATTCGATGCCTACCTACATACCGCCAAAGTTTTAGAATCCACCTTTCGTAACGGTTACCTTGCAGGTGTTTATGTTGAGAATTACGACGTTGAGTTCAACGGTCATTCCATTCCTAACCTGACTCAATATGGTGAGAGCCTAATCAACGACACTAAACTCGTTGATAGCTTTACTCGCGACACCGGCGCTGTAGCAACCCTATTTGCCCCATTTGGCGATGACTTTATTCGCGTGTCTACTTCTCTTAAAAAACCGTCAGGGGAACGTGTTGTTGCCACAACGTTAGGCAAGGATCATCCTGGCTATAACAAACTCAAAAATGGCGAAGCTTATTACGCGCAAGTGAAGCTCTTCGGCCAACGCTACATTACCTACTACGCGCCTTTAACGAATGCACAAGGCAAAGTTAACGGTGTCTCTTTCATTGGTCTACCCGTAGAAGAGGCGACACAAAACCTGTTCGAGTCATTGCGTTCTGTCTCATGGGGCGATACTGGCTATACCATCATCGTTGACAATGAAGAAGAGCATCAAGGCCAGTACTTACTGCACCCTACTAATGCTGGAGGTGATAAATCTATTGTGGATGTTGCCGACTACGACGGTAACAAACCTTTCTATCAGCTCTTTGAGCAGCCATCCGGCTTGATTCTCTACCCTTTTGAGTATCAAGGAACAGTGGGCGAAAAATACCTCGTCTATACCGAAGTCCCGGGGTGGAATTGGAAACTACTTGGCGGCACATTTATTAATGAAGTCACTAAAGGCAGCGACGAACTGCTGAAACTTATCGCGATAATCGCGACCTTGATTGCCGCCGCTACCATCGTCGTGTTAACGCTCGTATTGAATCGCACGTTGACGCCGTTAACGACTTTAAACGAATACATGATGCGCTTAGGAAAAGGCGAAGTCAGCTTACATATTCCAAACAACGGCAAACAGACTAAGAATGAAATCAGCAACCTAAATACCGGCGTTGCGAATATGGCTGCTCAATTGAATACACTCGTTGGAGAAATTCGTACGACCAGTGATCAAGTACAAAACAGCTCTAGCAGTGTGTCACAGGATGCTAGCCACAATCTGAGCCAATCTGACCGCCAGCAAGCACAGGTTGAGCAAGTCGTTACCGCTATTGAAGAGATGGCTACCTCGGCAGAATCTGTAGCGCAGCAAGTGAATAGCATTGCTGAAAATGTTCGCCTTGCAAATGAAGACAGCCAGAAAGGTTTAGAAGTCGTTGAAGGTGTGTGTATTGATGTTGCCCAGCTAAATGATCAATTAGACAAATCAGCATCGGCCATCGAGCAAGTGAGTTCTGATAGCGAAAGCATTCAAACCGTCACCAAGATGATTGATGACATCGCAGAACAAACCAACTTACTTGCGTTGAACGCTGCAATAGAAGCAGCGCGAGCGGGGGATCAGGGTCGTGGTTTTGCCGTGGTCGCTGACGAAGTAAGAACATTGGCTCATCGTACACAAACGTCAGTACAAGACGTAGTGAGCATCATCGAGAAGTTGAAATCTTCAACTAACAATGCCGTGAACCTGATGACACAAAGCCAATCGAATGCCAACCAAGTACTTGATAAAGCGCAAGAAGCAGGCACAGCCCTAGAGTCGATTGCCTCTCAAGTTGAATCTATTGCTTCTCAAGCTGAAACCATTGCTGCGACATCAGAAGAGCAAGCTCAGGTTTCTCAAGAAATAGCAGCGAACGCGCATGCGATCAGCGATTTGAACCAGCAAAGCCGTGAAACCAGCGCTAAGACTTCTCACAGTGCTGATGAACTTCAAAAACAAGCTGAGTCGTTAAAGAACCAAGTTAACTTCTTTAGCTAAAAACCGAGTTCACTGTTTCTATCAGTGACTTGCTCATAACCAATAGAGCCAACCATACGTTGGCTCTATCTCTTCACTGACAGCCTCTGTATCTTCACTAATTGCCGTAAACCAAGACAGCTGCGTTTATTCTAGCGCCCCACTATGCTTCCTGTTAAAATTTTGGACTTGAAATTTCTACCTCGAGTTCGCAATGACTTACCAATGCCCTTTGTGTCACCAACCTTTATCTCAAAACGATCGTACGTTTAAGTGTGAAAAGAACCATCAGTTCGACCTAGCGAAAGAAGGCTATGTTAATTTGATGCCAGCACACCACAAACGCTCAAAAGATCCAGGTGACAACAAAGAGATGATGCAGGCTCGTCGCCGCTTCCTTGAAGGCAACCACTACGATCCAATGCGTCAAGCCGTTGTTGGTTTATGCGCTAGCTATCTGCCAGCAACCGCCCCTAGCCTATTAGATATCGGTTGTGGTGAAGGTTATTACACCAATGAAATTGCGGTAAACCTTCAAGAAAAGAATGGTGCGACTTTTGGCCTAGACATTTCTAAGATTGCTATCAAATACGCAGCTAAACGCTACCCTGCTGTCGACTTCTCAGTCGCTTCGAGCCATCGCCTGCCCTTTGCGGAAAACAGCTTAGACGGCATTCTACGCATTTATGCGCCTTGCAAGGCTGAAGAACTGCAGCGCACCATCAAAGACAATGGCGTGGTGATCACCGTGACACCGGCTAGCCGACACCTGTATCAGCTGCGTGATGCAATTTATGATGGTGTTCGCTTGCACGACGAAGATCCAGAAATGATTGAAGGTTTTACTCTTGATCACCAAGAGCAACTAAACTATATGATGGAACTATCGGGGTCAGACGCATTCGACCTGCTACAGATGACGCCGTTTGCTTGGAAAGCGAGTGAAGAGTTTAAACAACAACTCATTGATGCTGAGCAATTCAACTGTGAAGCGGACTTTATGCTGCGAGTGTACCGCAAACAGATTTAATTGATATTGATTATCGTTTGCATTGAAATATCATCTTGCCTCCTTTAGTATGCGTGTTCTTCAAGGAGGCATTTCATGCAACGTATTATTCTTATCGGATTAGCAACCCTGCTCACGGCTTGTACTAATCAACCTTCAAACAACACTTCTCAAAAAGTGGCTAACACGCAAACGGAAACCGTTTCCACATTCTATGATTACCAGTTTGCTTCTCCACAAGGCGAAACGCTTTCTCTCGATGCATTTCCTAAACAGCTGATTGACGCTGATGTGGTTCTTATTGGCGAATGGCACACTCACTCAGCAATCCATCGATTCCAAACCGATTTCTTAAAAGCACGTCGCAACGCCACATCAAACATCGCGCTTTCAATGGAACAATTCACTCGAGAACATCAAGACACATTAAACCAATATCTCAATGATGAAATTGGCGAACAAATTCTTATGTCTCAAGCGGCTGCTTGGCCAAACTACGAAAGTGATTATCGCGCACTGGTTGAGTTTGCTAAAGCCAATGACGTCGATATCATTGCGGCAAACGCACCAAAACCCTTCGTACAATGCATTGGCCGTAAGGGGTTACCCTATCTAGATCAGCTAACGACGGAACAACGTCAATGGATTGCTTCAGAAGTGGATACTGGCGATAGCCCTTACAAAGACAAATTCATGGCTTCGATGCATCACGGCACGCCAGAGCAAACAGAAAAGCAGTTTGCCGCTCAAGTAACATGGGATGAAACCATGGCGGAGTCGATTGTCGGTTACCTAACATCCAACCCAGATCAGCAAGTGATTCATGTTGCTGGCAAGTTCCATACAGAAGATGGTTTAGGCACAGCTGCATCGATTCTGCGTCGCAATCCCAATCTAAAAATTGCGATTATCAGCCCAGTTAAGGAAATCGCTTCAGATAGCAGTGACTACCAGCTCAAAGTGCTTTCTCCACCCGCTCGCTTTATTAAAAAAGAGAACAGAATGAAGGCATACAAACACCTATCTAAGCGCGGCGCTAGCCTAGAGTGCGACTAAACCATCCTTATCCATTCTTATAAGAGAACGAAACGATGGGCTAATTCTAGATAACTAGCCCATCGACAGAGCTTCATTGGCTCCTATCATCCACTCTAACTCTATATAACATTCAAATTCCTTATCGGCACAAGATTTGCTTAATAACTAGACGGTTTGACTAAGCAGACGAAAAAACAATGTGCGAATAAAAAAACATCACCACGGTGATTAAATGCACAAGTTTTTCACACCTCTGCCGATACTATATTTAAGGATAGGTAAGGAGAGCGATATGACACCAGTAGGAACGAGTAATACTCAGCTGTATTCACCTGCGAAAATGAACGCACAGAATAAAAGCACCGAGGCTGAAAAGCCTGCTCCACTCAAGGTGGAACAAAATACCGTTAAGCTTTCCGATGAAGGAAAAGCGCTATTATCTGCTCTTAAACAAATCGATAAAGAATCAAAAAAATTCGAAGCGGAAAATGCAACCGTTACCGATAAAGTTGAATCGTTCGCTCACGGCGCATTAGGCATGGACCACCCAGACAAGGTTGAAGAAGAGGATGATGGCTCTTATTCAGCGGGGCAATTCTTGTCCGCGGCACTTACCGTAGGTGGCATTCTTATCGCTTTAGTCTAACTTTTTGCTTTAACCTAATTTCGCTTTAGCCTAACTTTACAGCTCTGCTTCTCTATTCTTTCATTACCTACCTTTTATTGAATAGAAGCAATTTGTCGTCACGACAACAGACCTGATTTGGTCTAAAAAACGAGTTCATTCCATAATTCCGCTCTCATTTTAATGGAATAATACTCGTGAAAAACACTTTTGAGCTTATTGATAAGCCTACCTTCTTTGGTGCTATTGCACTCCTACTCACGATAGTTTTC
The DNA here is from genome assembly GCF_041439695.1 of Vibrio sp. FF266. Lineage (NCBI taxonomy): Bacteria > Pseudomonadati > Pseudomonadota > Gammaproteobacteria > Vibrionales > Vibrionaceae > Vibrio > Vibrio sp. FF266. The sequence continues at coordinate 116,274 of NZ_JBGOOO010000004.1, read as the reverse complement.
CCGCTCATTTTGTTCCCAGCACAGGGCGCAGACTGGATTGCGGTTGCGAAAACATTCATGACGGATCAACTTGGATTTCTATATCTTGCTCTAGGCCTAGCTGCTTGTGCCTTCATGGTTTACGTTGTGTTCAGTGACATGGGACAAATTAAACTGGGTGAAGCTGATGAAGAACCTGAGTTCAAAACTGCATCATGGGCAGCAATGCTTTTCTGTGGTGGTATCGGCGCAAGTATCTTGTACTGGGGCTGTATTGAGTGGGCTTACTACTACCAATCACCGCCTTTCCAACTAGAACCCGGAAGTGAAGAAGCGGTTCGTTGGGCGGCAACTTATGGTTTGTTTCACTGGGGACCAATCGCTTGGTCTATCTACCTGATCCCAGCGATTCCTATCGCTTACTTCTTTTATGTGCGTAAACAGCCTGTTCTAAAGATTTCTAGTGCGTTAATGCCTGTTCTTGGTGAACACCGCAGTAAAGGCGTACCTGGAAAAATCGTCGATATCCTATTCATTTTCGGTCTACTGGGTGGCGCTGCGACAACACTAGGTTTAGCAGCACCTCTCATCACTGAAGGCCTGAATCACCTATTCGGTCTACCTAAAAACAACCTTACGCAAGCAATGGTTCTTTTAGTTTGTACGGCAATTTTTGCTTACTCTTCTTATGCTGGCTTGGAAAAAGGCATCAAGATCCTGAGTAACATCAATTTCTGGGGTGCAATGGGTCTACTGACTTTCGTTCTGATCGCCGGTCCAACAATCTTCATGCTAGAAACAGGTTTAGACTCGATTGGTCGTCTACTGTCTAACTTCTTCGTGATGGCAACGTGGGCTGAACCATTTGGTGGTTACGGTACCTTTGAGAACACTCACTTCCCACAAGACTGGACCATTTTCTACTGGGCATGGTGGCTAGTATTTGCACCAAGTATGGGCCTGTTTGTTGCGCGTATCTCTCGCGGAAGAACCATTAAACAAATGGTGTCAGGTTCAATTTTCTTTGGCTCTCTAGGTTGTTTCTTGTTCTTCATGATCTTAGGTAACTACGGTTTATCCCTACAGTTATCTGGTGAGCTAGATGTCGTTGCAATCCTAAACGAAGAAGGCGCAACCAAAGCGATTTTCTCAATGCTGGCACAACTGCCAATGAGCACGTTAGTGATCGCCGTATTTACACTGTTGTGTATTATTTTCACTGCGACAACGTTCGACTCGATTTCTTACATTTTGGCTTCTGTGGTTCAGAACAACGTGACCGAAGAGCCAATGCGTTGGAACCGTATGTTCTGGGCATTCACACTGTCGTTCTTGCCAACGATTCTGATGTTCTTGGGTGGTCTAAGTACGCTACAAACGGCAGCAATAGTTGGTGGCTTACCGCTACTGGTGATCTCTGTGATGCTGATGATTTCAGCGGTTCGTGCAACGAGCCTCGACCTACGCCATCAAGACGCGTACATCGAGCCAACGATCAACATCGAAGAACTACCAGATATGGACCCTTGGTCTGCAGAAGGTATGGCGCTGGCTCAATTTGAGAAAGAAAAAGATGCTGCGCAAGAGGCCGCAGAACTTGAGCGAGTTGCTTACACAGAACTTGCCGCAGTGAAGAAAGAAATTCGCGCTTATGTGTTAGAACAAGGTTCACAAATGGAAACTCACGAGTTACCAGAGAACCTACAACAAGCACTTGAGCAGGCCGAGAGTAATCTTAGTGCCGCACAAGCGAAAAAAATCGAGTTATCTGAGCAAGCTCAGAATGCTCGTATCACGTTCAACCAGGTGGTTGCAGACTTACCGCTTGCTTGACATTAGCCATGACACAGTCCATTGATTTGGACCCTCCTAAATACGACAAAGGCTCACAGAAATGTGAGCCTTTTTTTATGCTTTTCAAAAAATTGGAGTTATTGCTCAATTTCACATTGATGAAATAAATATGAAACGACTTTGACACAAATCGATGTTCTAATCATCCCGCTTATATAAAAAGGGATAACCAATGAAGCACATTATAAAACCAATCATTGCCGCAGTGGCAACCTCAACACTTTCATTCAACGTACTTTCAGCAGAAATCAAAAACGTCATTCTGATGATTGGCGATGGAATGGGACCTCAACAAGTTGGCCTGTTAGAAACCTACGCAAACCAAGCACCAAACTCGATCTATAAAGGGAACAAAACCGCCCTTTATCAACTTGCTCAAGAAGGGGTTATTGGTTCATCCCTGACTCACCCAGAAGATGCAATTGTGGTCGATTCTGCTTGTTCAGCCACCATGCTTGCAACCGGTATCTACAGTGGCTCAGAAGTGATTGGCATTGATTCTCAGGGCAATCATGTTGAGACGGTTCTTGAGAAAGCTAAAAAGGCAGGTAAAGCAACAGGACTCGTGTCCGATACGCGCTTAACTCACGCCACGCCTGCTGCATTTGCTGCTCACCAACCTCACCGTTCGCTAGAAAACCAAATTGCTAACGACATGCTAGAAACTGGTGTTGATGTAATGCTTTCGGGAGGGCTACGTCATTGGCTCCCTAAATCGACCAACGACAAAGGTGAAACCTATAAGCAACTTGAAAAGCTGACTCAAGGTGATGTTTACCTAAAATCAAAACGTAAAGACGACCGTAACCTTCTTGCAGAGGCAGAGAAAGACGGCTACCAACTGGCATTTAACCGCAGCATGTTAGAAGATGCTAAAGGCGATAAGCTACTTGGCCTGTTCGCCTACTCAGGCATGGATGACGGCATCGCTTACAGCAACAAGGAAAAAAGTGACGAGCGAACTCAGCCAAGCTTAAAAGAGATGACACAAAAAGCACTCAACATCCTATCCAAAGATGAAGATGGCTTTTTCCTAATGGTCGAAGGTGGCCAAATAGATTGGGCAGGCCACAGTAACGATGCCGGCACTATGCTGCATGAACTGCTCAAGTTTGATGAAGCGATCCAAACTGTGTATGAATGGGCAAAAGATCGTGAAGACACGATCGTGATTGTGACCGCAGACCACGAAACAGGATCTTTTGGCTTCAGCTACTCTTCTAACGACCTACCAAAACCACAGAAACGTTCTGGTGAAGCCTTCGTCGACCGCAACTATGCACCTAACTTTAACTTTGGCGCATTCGATATTCTTGATGGTTTATATAATCAAAAGCAAAGCTACTACGGCATGATCAGCGAATTTCAGAAGCTGGATAAAGCGCAGCAAACACCTGAAAAACTGGCTGAGATCGTCAACAAGAATAGTGAGTTCCCTATTACAGCTGAACAAGCGAAAAACGTATTAGCGAGTAAGCCGAATCCATACCGATTGGCTCAACACAAATACTTATCGGCAGAAGAAGTGCCTGCTATCAACGATTTCGATGCATTCTTCCCTTATAACGACCGCGGTAACTTGCTTGCTCGTGAACAGGCAACAAGTCAAAACATCGTTTGGGGTACAGGTACACATACTCACACACCAGTGAACGTGTTTGCTTGGGGGCCAGCAGAGAAAATACTGCCCGTTTCAAAAATCATGCACCACTCAGAGCTAGGTGAGTACATTAAACAACAAGTAAACTAGCCTGAATCTTTTTTACTCGTTTTACTTAGCGCCCTACGGGGCGTTTTTTGTTTTAAGCCTTTAAGTTAAGTAATTAAGTAAATTTAGGCGACGCCAAATAGCAAAACAGCCGCTCAAGAGCGGCTGTTTTTAGAATAACTAGCGATTTGGGTGATTCAAGATGTGGTCTTCCCAATCGACAACATCGATTTCGTATACCACTTTGTTACGAACACTTTCACCTGCAGCATGCATCTCTGATTTAGAACCCGTAATCAATGGGTGCCACTCAGGAATCGGCTTAGATTCAGATAGAAGACGGTAAGCACAAGTATCTGGTAGCCAGTGAAACTCATCGATTTTGTCACGAGTCAGCTTCAAACACTCTTCACCTGAAGTGAATCGGTTCGGGTAATCTTTACACGAACATGTTTTGTCGTTTAACCAGCTACACGCCACATTAGTGTAGTAAACTTCATCGCTATCTTCATCCATTAGTTTATGTAGGCAACACTTACCACAACCGTCACACAGTGATTCCCACTCGTTCTCGGTCATTTGCTCTAGTGTCTTTTCTTGCCAAAATGGAATCGTCATAGGATTACTTCTTACTCTTTTACTGGGGTGCGTGTTATACCGCTAGCCGAATATAAGTTCAAGAATAAAATCAGCTAACGCTCTTTCGCTATGCGGTAGAACTTTCTAAATCCGTGAGTATTTGAATAGCTTCGCTTGTCGTAGCCCCACATACCCAGCTTTCAGCTTTAAAGTCAAAACAGACCTGAGGCCTCTCTTTTTTACCAAATAGTTTACATAGGTTATCAACAGTAAGCTGCTTACAACGCTCACCAGACTTCTTTCCATGAGGATGAAGGGGGAATGAAGATGTAATACTAGGCGCTGTACAGCAAGCACCACAATGAAGACGGCATTCCATAATTGGACCTTAAATAGAATCAAAGGAAAGAAGGTGGGCGATTCTATCCTAAAAATGAAATTAGCCAAGTGAAGTTATTTAATATGTACAAAAAAAGCACCTTATAAAAGGTGCTTCCAATTCATCAAAGACAGAATCTACTTTAAAATATCATGTGGCTTTGAAGACAAAAATTGCGGTGTCATTTCTGCTAAAGCCGCTTTATAGCGAGTCGATGACAATAAATCTCTAGCATCTTGCACTGTGAATTTAGCCTTCTGTCCTTGATCAACAATAGGCCCAAGCGCCATAATATGTTGAGCGCTTGCTTTTAGCTTAGGAGAAGTAACAGAAACTGTTTTGTTATTCCCGTCTTTAAATGATGCAATCACTTTCTTTGTATGGCCAGGATCAACTTGGTCACAGTTTGTAATTGGTGGGTGCGTCATAACGCCTGTTGATGATAAAAGTTGAACTACAGGCTTACCTTCTGCTATCGCTTTGATTTGACAATAAGTTGGGCTTTCACCTATCAAATTGTTTGTATTGTTAAACATGTACATAGTCCAGTCACCTGCACCACTACCTTGATCAGTTTTGTCGACATCAACGCGAGTCCAGCTATCTACCGCACCACTAAAGTCTTTTTTGACGACTAAATTTTGTGTGTCCGAAACGGCGTAAACTTTTTTACCTCCAATTTCGTATTGACCCACGTAATCTTGGTTAAACCAATTAAACCAACCTTTCGAATCAATATGCCTTCCACGGTAAGGGCCATCAAACTGGTGAAGACTTGAAAATTTAGTCTTCGTTATATGGACAGATTTACCGGTAGAGTCGAGATCTGTGACTTCATCTGTGATAAAAAACGGTTGTTCAGTAAAGCTAATTGATGTGTTCGGAGAAACACCTTTCGATGATGAGATATTGTAATCTCGGTAAGCGATGACATCGTAAGTATCAACATCCGTACTATTGATTTGCGCCTTACCTTTTACTACCTTAACCGCTTCACCAATCCATTTTCCACCATGTTTATTAAAGTAGCCTAAACGAACTGTTTCATCACTAGAGGTTGCATCAACCTTATAAGTTAAGGTTTGAAAATAACCTTGACTGTATGAACGGAAGAATCGCAGTTCATCGCCTTTCTTCGCTAGTGCTAATGCAGCCTTTTCATACTTGTCCGCTGCACACTGTTCTCCGTTTTCCGCACTATATGCCAGAACAGTACCATTGCTATTGATGCGGCAAACATATTGACCAGATAAGGCTTTAGAGTTAACTCGGCTGAGCAAAGCAGTCGCGTCACTACTGCTTACGGAACTGTTTGTCGAGAATTCCCCCAATACAGTATTAAAAGGAACCAGTTGAGCTTGTGAAGCTGCAGGTAATTTAGCTACAGCATAATCTAGGGCTATAAAGTCTACTTTTGCTTTTTGTAAACTTCCTGCCGCATAATTTACCAATTCACGAGCTTGAAAATAACCTTCTAGATTTGGCGACGCATAAACAGAAGTACCAAGAGTGGCAAGGATAATCCCTATAGATAATTTCTTCAAAACTTGACTCCTACTACTTCGCTTTAAAATTGCTTGGAGACTCAAATCCTTTACCATCAACGGATAGGAATTTGTAGCCTTTCAATGTTTGAATATCGGCATCACTTACGCCTATGTCCGTATTCAGTTTCTGAGCGCTAGAACCACCACTAGTAGCAGCGCTACCGCCACCGCTGTCACCACCTCCGCATGCAGTGAGTAATAATGTCGTTACTACTAAAATCGCTAACTTTTTCATGAATCGCAGGCTCCAATAAGAATTAATAATATCTTCAACCAGTTTTATTTATTGAACAACACAATAGATCGCACTTTAGTCAGTTTCTGGAGCTTGTCGTTAAACAGTTATGGCATTTCGTTTAAAAATCACTGCAATCTCTGTCGGCTATTTGCTACCCAAAACACTCCCTTTCTGTCGCTTATATGCCCAAGATTTCACAAACTTGCGAAATCTAAACTATCTTGTTGATACTGGTACAGATTAATAAGGATCGTTATGAATAGGTATATTGCAGAAATGTTTGGTACGTTTTGGTTGGTGTTAGGCGGTTGTGGTAGTGCCGTCTTAGCCGCGGCTTTCCCTGATGTGGGAATTGGTCTACTCGGAGTTTCCCTCGCTTTTGGTTTAACCGTTCTCACCATGGCTTTTGCTATTGGCCATATATCCGGCTGTCATCTCAACCCTGCTGTTACTATTGGACTGTGGAGCGGTGGTCGCTTTGATGCCAAAGATGTCGCACCTTATATTATTGCCCAAGTGATTGGCGGTATTATCGCAGGTGGCGTGTTATTTGTGATTGCTTCAGGCCAAGCTGGCTTTGATGCAGCTGCCTCTGGCTTTGCTTCCAATGGTTATGGTGAACACTCACCGGGCGGTTACTCACTTACCGCTGCACTCGTTTGTGAAGTGGTCATGACCATGGTGTTCCTATTCGTGATCATGGGCGCGACAGATTCGAAAGCACCTGCTGGATTTGCTCCTATCGCAATTGGTCTCTGTTTAACCTTAATCCACCTTATCAGTATCCCTGTAACGAACACCTCTGTTAACCCCGCTCGAAGTACCGGCGTGGCTGTATTTGTTGGTGATTGGGCTGTTTCTCAGTTATGGCTATTCTGGATTGCACCGATTATTGGTGCCGTGATTGGCGCAATGATATACAAAGCGGTGAGAGGTTCAGATTAAGCTCAGAGAAGTGTTTTGGAATAGAAACCTTTGAGAACCATAAAAGAAAAAGCCGCTTGGAGATGGTTCACCAAGCGGCTTTTTTAGATTTTATGACGACCGAGTAACGAGTGTGAAAGCGTGGTGCCATCCACCAGCTCGAGCTCACCACCAACAGGAACACCATGGGCGATACGGCTAGCGTTCACTTCATGGGCATTACATAGCTCAGCAATGTAATGTGCTGTCGCCTCCCCTTCTACTGTCGGGTTAGTCGCTAAAATAACTTCAGTGATATCACCACGACGTAAGCGGTAATCCAAGACATCGAGACCGATGTCACTTGGACCAATACCATCAAGTGGTGAAAGATGCCCCATAAGCACAAAGTAACGACCGGAATATTGACCCGTTGCTTCAATGGCTGCGATGTCTGCAGGGCTCTCTACTACACAAATTTGACCGTTATCCTGACGTTTAGGATTGGTACAAATGTGGCAGGTCTCTTCTTCGGTAAAAGTACGGCACTCATTACAATGACCAATTTCTGTCATTGCTTGGCTAAGAGCTTCAGCCAACTGTAGGCCGCCTTTTCTATCGCGCTGTAACAAATGAAAGGCCATACGCTGCGCCGACTTGGGGCCAACCCCAGGTAGACAACGTAAGGCCTCCATCAAATGCTCCAGCATATGACTGGTACGCATATATAACCGTTCTGATTTTCAAGTAATGGCCAGTTCAACACAAGCTACTACGAGAATTAACCTTTAAGAATGAGTTACTTAGAAAGGCATCTTCATACCTGGTGGAAGTTGCATTCCGCCAGTTACGCCAGCCATTTTCTCTTTTTGAGTTTCTTCAACGCGACGAGCCGCATCGTTGAAAGCAGCAGCGATAAGATCTTCAAGCATCTCTTTATCGTCTTCCATTAGGCTTTCATCGATATCAACACGGCGAACGCTGTGGCTACCAGTGATCGTTACTTTTACAAGGCCAGCACCTGACTCACCTGTAACTTCCATATTTGCGATTTCTTCTTGAAGCTTTTGCATGCGCTCTTGCATTTGCTGGGCTTGCTTCATCATGTTGCCCATACCGCCTTTACCAAACATGTTAATACTCTCTGGTCTAATTGGTTTATTAAAATTAATTAAGCTATACGTGCCTAAATGGGGGTTAAAACAGTGTGATTCAACCCCTCGGTGTTCAGTTCTCAGATTTGCTTGTCTGGGATGATACGCCGGTCACTAAACGTGAAAAAGTTCTAGATAGGACGAACGCTGTCTCTGTCGAGTTCTGCAGCAAAACGTCTTTCAATAAACTGTACGTTGGCATCGTTTTCCAAAGCGGTAAACGCGTCTTTCAACTTACCTTGATACAATCTTTCTCGTAGTTCTAGTGGCGTTTCTCCACCATCGCCGATTTCAACACTCAAATGACACTCTTCTCCCAACACGGTATTGAGCGACTGTAATAGTTCGCTCTGTGCGCGATCCGTATTCAAGTGAGCTTGGCTCGCTCTTAACGTTAAAGTGATTGATGTGTCGTTTTTAGCAAACACTGAGTTCAATGCTAACTGTTCAACAAGCTTGGCTGTCTCTAGCTTTTGAATCGTGGCAGACCATTCATCTTGAGCAATCGACTCTTGAAGCAATTTATCGACCATTTCTGGTGTCTTAATATGCTCTAACGCACGCTTGATCTGAGTAGGTGTAAGCTCTTTGCTCACCTCTTTCACTACAGGTTTAGACGGTTTCCAGCGATAAGGTTCATTATCGTTGGTCACATTTTCTGTCGAAGAGGCGGTTAAAGAAGCTGGCGACACCCGCTCAGAACCACCGTGTTGCTGAGCAACTCGGTCAAGAACTGAAGTTTTAGCTGGTGTCGCTTTAGCCTTTTTTGGCGCCGAACCTTTGTTTTCTGTTGCTGCACCACCTCTACGTTGAGAACGCAATTGGTGGCGTAAACCACTCACCGGTGAAGTTGCACGCGCGGGTTGCTCTTGTGAAACAGGAGGAGCAGAAGGCGCAGCGCTTGGCTGTTGAACCGGACTCTGGCTCTGATAATTCGTTTGTTGCTGCTGAGGCTGATCTGCACCGTAACTTGGACGCTCATCATAAGCAGGTGGTACATCATACTGGCTATGCGGGTAATCCTGTTCTGGATAACCTTGGTTGCCTGAGTGATCAACGTAACCTTGCGAATCTGAATATTGGCTCTGATTCTGCTGCGGTTGCTGTTGTGCCGACTGTTGCGGTATAGCTTGCTGCTGAGGCGCCTGTTGTTGCACTTGAGGCTGTGAAACCGCAGGAGCCTGAACTGGCTGTCTCGGCTCTGGCACAGGTTGACTCATTGGCTGAGCAACACTCAGAACCTGGTTCTGAACCGGATTCTGAGCTGCAGGAGCTGGCGCTGGGCTTGTCGACTGAGTCGAGATTGCCGTAGCAACAGTTTGCTCAGCAGGCCTAAATGCCAACATACGCAGAACCACCATCTCAATACCAACACGAGCGGTTGGCGATAATGGTAAGTCTTGACGACCTTTTAGCACTATCTGGTAGTAGAGTTGGATGTCTTGAGGGCTTAACGTTTTGCTCAGCAGTTCCAGCCTTTCAGCATCAGGCTGGGCCTTGTCTAAAGTAGACGGCAAAGCTTGATACATCGCCAAACGGTGTAATTGAGTCGCAAGTTGACTCAGCAATCCATCCCACTCAACGCCATTTTCAGCAAGAGCTTGAATACAAGCCATCGCCTGCTGAGGCTGTTTACTGCTAATCGCTTCAAGTAGGTGAATCGCTTGGTCTGTATCCAGCGTTCCAAGCATATGAGCAACAGTGTCTGTTACGACATTACCGTTACCCAATGCGATAGCTTGGTCACTCAGGCTTAGCGCATCACGCATACTGCCATCAGCAGCATGAGCAATCATCCCAAGCGCACGAGGTTCAGATGTCACATTTTCTTGTTCAAGAATATGATCGAGCTGCTCGTGGATATTATCGACACTGATCGGCTTAAGATGGAACTGCAAACAACGTGAAAGAATCGTAACCGGAAGCTTTTGTGGATCCGTCGTTGCGAGCAAGAACTTCACATACTCAGGCGGCTCTTCTAAGGTCTTTAGAAGCGCGTTAAAACTGTGCCTAGACAGCATGTGTACTTCATCGATTAGGTAAACCTTGAAGCGACCACGTGCAGGCTTGTACTGAACATTGTCCAGAAGCTCGCGGGTATCTTCTACCTTAGTACGTGAGGCAGCATCGATCTCGAGCAGGTCAACAAAACGACCTTCATCGATCTCTTTACAGGTTGCACACTCACCACAAGGGGTTGAAGTAATGCCTGTTTCACAGTTGAGTCCCTTCGCAAACAAACGGCCGATGGTCGTTTTACCGACACCTCGTGTACCGCTGAATAGGTAAGCGTGATGCAACCTATTTTGGCTAAGGGCATTCTCTAATGCTGTTAAAACATGGGCTTGACCAACCACTTCTTTGAATTTGGTTGGTCGCCATTTTCGCGCTAACGCAAGATAGCTCATGAATAATTCCGAAAAGGATTAGTGACCGTCGAATTCGCAGATGCTAAACACTTCTAGACCTAAGCCTTGTAAGCGCTTATCACCACCGATTTCTGGAAGGTTAATAACAAATGCAGCGTGTTCAACCACACCACCAAGCTGACGAATCAGCTTCGTTGTCGCTTCAATCGTACCGCCTGTTGCTAACAAGTCATCAACCATCAGCACTTTATCGCCTTCAACGATAGCATCGGTATGAATTTCTAGCGTATCAGTGCCGTACTCAAGCTCATAAGATTGTGCCACAGTTTGACGAGGCAACTTGCCCGGTTTACGAACAGGAATGAAGCCAACACCTAGCTCTAGTGCCAAAGGCGCACCAAATAAGAAACCACGAGCTTCAGTACCAACGATCTTAGTAAAGCCCATGCCCTTGTATGTGTCCACCAACAGATCGATTGTCGCTTTGTAAGCGGCAGGATCTTCCATCAAGCTTGTTACGTCACGGAACAAAATACCCGCTTTAGGGTAATCAGGAATGCTTTTGATGCTTGCTTTGATCAGAGAGATTTTTTCTGTGTTCATAATCTTATGCACTTCATTAGGCCGCTTTCCAAACTCTCGTTAACGAATCAAACATCAACGCTCGGAATTAAGGAAAGGTACGATTGGTATTCATTGCAACGAGAGTCATAACTCAAATTGCTGAAATAATAAACGCCCGCTATACAAGCAGGCACACTGGCTTAATGGTAGTGATTTTCTTTGCTGTCAGCAACCAACTCATGGGTTGGAAGTCGCATAAACCATGCGAGAAGAATAACAAGTACACAAATTAGGAAAGCCTTGACCCAAATGATCGGGGCAAAGTAGATCGATAACGCAAAACTTAACAAGATAAAAAACACGCCACGCGTTTTTACTTGCTTGGTAACGGCACCATGTTGATACCAATTGTTCAACAAGGGACCCAGCGTTTTATGCTCATGCATCCATTTGTGAACTTTGGGGTTGCTTCGCATGAAACATGCACTGGCAAGAAGGAGGAAAGGCGTGGTTGGCAGTACGGGTAAAGCTATCCCTAAAACTGCGAGAAATATGCAAAGGCCACCAGCAATATTGAGGCTTAAAACTCGAACGCTAATTGTGGCCTCCTTGAGTTAGCTATCACCAATCGGCGACGATAACTTAACTAGAATGTTGCGTAACCATTGAATACACGGATCAACGTAAGTGTTGCTGGTAATAATGGAATCACTAAAAATGCGGCTAAAAATCCTAAAAAGTAGAATACATTAAACGGGTCTTGAAAGTCTTTGTTATCTGCCATGATTGCTTCTTGTTTTTGTTAGTAAAGGTAAGTATCTGGCGAACCAAACCCGCTTTGCTAAATCGACATTTAACAAAAAAGGCATAGCCACACCATTTGCGCAACTATACCTTAATCAATTATTCACAAAAACCGAGGAAATATAGGGTTAATCGGTGGACCCTTGGTGTATGTCTAAACTAAAACTGGCCGATCCAAGCAGGCTCAATGATAACTGGCAGCCTTGTTCAATCGGAAGATCCCGTGTAATGAAGTTCTTCTTACAGTTCTCACCCAAGCGCTCGCCCGCCGCAATATGTTGATTCAATTCGCCATTCGACCATTGTCCATCTAAACCCGCAGGTAAAATAGAGATAGTTCCCACAGCAAGGTCAGCAACACCAAACAAAGCATTCACAGGGGTTGAACATTTAGAGCAACGAATCCCCTTCTCCAAAATTTCCGCAATATCTTTGAGATCAACGTTAAAATCTTTTCTATTTCTGATGTAATCGTGGAATAACGCTCTCACCAACAATGTGGCCGCTGAGCCGCCGTTATCAGAAGACGACGAATCGACGAGGTAGAAAGCAAACTGCCCGTTCATCATCCACGCATAGTCGAACACAAGTGGCATCATCTCTGTTGATTGTAGTAGGCGGTAACTGCAACGCCATGAGCCTTGTCGTGTGTCTTTGTCAGGAAGCAGCGCGTGCAATAAGTCTCTTGCCGCACTAGGGTTATCTTGCAAGTGATTTAGGTGCCAATGCAGCTCTTGGTCTTCAGGGATCTCTCCGCCGTCATCCACGCAAAACCATTGGCTTGAAAAATCTCGTTGGTCTGAAATGTTATCGAACGAATCTGTTAATGTATTCGCAATCGCACTGCCTAAATGACCGTGATCCTCCAGAGGTTTGACTAAAAAGTCTTTGATACCAAATCGTAATGCTTTCGCCACATCAGACATATCATCGGTGCCAGACACAACGATCATAGGCAGTGACGGATACTCTAAACTGAGCTCTTCTACAAGCTCAATGCCATCCAGAATAGGCATTGATAAGTCACACACAATTAAATCTGGCGCCGAGTCTCTAAGCTTTTGCAGAGCGTCCAGCCCATTTTCAGCCTCAACCACTTTATAACCAATCTTGTCTAAATACGCGCTGGTTATCCGGCGAAAAATAGGATCATCATCAACCAACATAACGCATTTTTGATTGAGAACTTCCTGAGCCGAGGTCATAACTGGCTGACTGTGAGTTTTGTACATAATCTCTAACCTCACAAAACTAAGTCGAATTATTATTGTTATCTGTTCCAAGAACTAATATAAAACTTAGTAACAAATTGCTAAATACACAAATACGTACTCTTTACTGGAAATTCGTGACAAGGGTTGGAATACTGGTAAATAGTGCAACGAATTGACGTAACGCAAACATTGATCTCACTATTACGTATAAATTAGATGAGATTGTAAACAAATGTGTCTGGATTTATGAAATTAGATGATTTAAACCTCTTTCGACTTGTCGTTGAAAATGGGAGCTACACCGCAACATCACGCAAAACTATGATTCCGGTTGCGACCATTACACGACGCATCCAAGCCTTAGAAGATTCACTAAACCTAAGACTTCTCAATAGACACGCGCGTAAACTCTCTTTAACAGAGGCAGGCGAACGTTTCTTCAACGAATGCTCTCCGTTACTGCAACGTCTATCTTCTACTGCAGAAGAACTGACTGACGTTTGTAAAGGAGCTTCCGGTAAGATTCGCATTACGGCACCCTCCAACCTGACCAAGCGCATGATGATGCCGATGTTCAGTGAATTCATGACTCAATATCCTGATATTAATATTGAGCTGATGATGAACAACCAAGCCGATCAGCTTGATCCAACCGAGTGGGACGTGATTTTCAGAGTAGGTCCACAACGTGATTCAAGCCTAATCGCTCGAAAAATCAGTGAAGTAAAAGATATTCTTATCGCAAGTCCTGACTACCTAGCGAAGAACCCGGCACCAAGTCATGCAGAAGAGCTCGCGAATCATTCGCTACTTAAAGGCTATCCGCTGATTAAGTGGCAGCTGAGTAATTCGAATGAAGAGACGGTGGTGAATAGCGAGAAAGGCCGTTTCAACGCGAATGCGCTCAATGTCGTGAGACAAGCCTGTTCAGAAGGCCTTGGTATCACCCTAATGCCCGACGTTATGATCCGCGAATACATTGAAGATGGCAGCTTAGTGCAAGTCTTAGAGGACTGGAGCGCTAACCCTCGTGATATTTACATGCTTTACAACCACAAAGACCACCTGCCAGAGAAGGTTAGATTGTTTATCGATTTTGTCATCGCATATCACATTCACTAAGATTCAATCCCCTTCCCCGCAAACAAAAAACCAGAGTCGATGCTCTGGTTTTTTTATTACTCATTTTTATGAGTACGCTAAGCGCCTTCGTTATGTAGCTCTAGGTTCGCGAGATCTTGTTGGATTTCACGCTCAACCTTTGAATCGTCATTACGTAAAGAGTCTAAGAAATCTAGGTACGCTTGGTCGATATCGCCCGTTACATACTCACCGTTGAATACGGATGTATCAAAACGAGAGATGTCTTGATTACCCATACCTACTGCAGAGATTAAGTCTGGTAAGGTTTGGAAAATCAAAGCATCTGCACCAATCTGCTTACAAATCGTTTCGTTATCACGACCATGAGCAATTAACTCAGTCGCGCTCGGCATATCAATGCCGTAAACGTTCGGGAAGCGAACCTCCGGAGCGGCAGAAACCATGAAGACTTTGTTTGCACCAGAATCACGAGCCATCTCAATGATCTGCTCTGATGTTGTACCACGAACAATCGAGTCATCAACCAGTAGAACGTTCTTACCTTTAAACTCAGAACGAATCGCGTTGAGTTTACGGCGAACCGACTTCTTACGTTGTTGCTGACCAGGCATGATAAACGTGCGGCCAACGTAACGGTTTTTCACGAAACCTTGACGATATGGCTTATCAATCGCTTGAGCAATTCGTAGAGCAATATCATTTGATGTTTCAGGAATTGGAATAACCACGTCAATGTCTAGGTCTGCGTACTCTTCTTTAATACGCTTACCTAACATCTCACCCATCTCAACGCGTGCGCTGTAAACCGAAATTTTATCGATGAATGAATCAGGACGAGCAAAATAAACAAACTCAAAAATACATGGGTTTAGTTGTGGGTTGTCTGCGCATTGTTTAGTGAAAAGCTCACCATCGAATGTTGCATAGATAGCTTCACCAGGAGCAACATCGCGCATAAAATCAAAACCAACAGCGTCTAACGCTACTGACTCAGACGCAACCATGTACTCTGTTTTACCGTTAATTTCACGCTTACCAAGACACAGTGGACGAATACCATGTGGGTCACGGAATGCGATCATGCCGTGGCCGATGATCATCGCTGTCACTGCGTAAGCACCACGAATAGTGCGGTGCACGTTTGCAACTGCGCGGAAAACGTCGTCTGAAGTCACGTTACCTTTTACGGTATCGATCTCATGAGCCAATACGTTTAGTAGAACTTCAGAGTCAGAGGTTGTGTTGACATGACGGCGGTCTTTTTCGAACAACTTCTCACGAACTTCACTTGCATTCGTTAAGTTACCGTTGTGCGCCAGCGTGATGCCAAATGGAGAGTTTACGTAGAAAGGTTGAGCTTCAGAAGCACTCGAACTTCCCGCTGTAGGATAACGAACATGACCAATACCCACGTTGCCTTGGAGGCGTTGCATGTGTTTTGCTTCAAAAACATCTTTAACTAAACCGTTCGCCTTACGCAGACGGAAACGATTGCTTTCTATGGTACAAATACCAGCGGCATCTTGGCCACGATGCTGCAATACCGTTAAAGCGTCATAAATAGACTGGTTTACAGGTGTTGAACCCACGATTCCAACAATACCACACATGTCCTAATCCTCGATTTTCGACATTAACTGGCGCTAGAGCGCGCCAGATAAGAAACTAGATGTTGCTTGTAAATGCTCGAAGAATGGCGCAATGATTCGGCTAAACTCCGGAACCAATTGCGAATTCTTCCACCACTCAGAACTTGGGAATGCAGTAAACGCATCCATGAAAAACAACACTGCAGAAACAATCAAAACACCACGTAAGCCACCAAAGACGACACCGAGGATTCTGTCTGTACCCGACAGGCCTGTTTTCTGAACTAGCTGCCCGATGACATAGTTAACTAAGGCACCAACAACTAACGTTGCAACAAACAATGCTGCTATCGCAGTTCCGTTTCGAAACATCTCATCTTCAATATTGGTGAAGTACATGGCTAATTTAGCGTAGTACTGGCTAGCAATAAAAAATGCTCCAAACCAAATAACAAGTGACAACGCTTCTTTAGCGAAACCGCGAACTAAACTGATCACGGCAGAGAAGCCGATCACGCCTAAAATGACAAAATCTAACCAATTCATGAATTCTTCATCTTAAGTTGGCGCGCATTTTAACAGAAAAAATGCTGACGCAAACGTTTTCTTATGGATTTAACGGTTTAAATTTGAGCAATTGGCCTTTTGAACCCGTAATTTTTTCTAATTCCTTAATTTGTCGCTCAAGTTTGGATTTAGAAACATCCGGGCCAATAATTACTCGCGTAAATGTTTTTTCTTGCTTGGTATGAGCCTGATAACCACGCTTCTGTAAATCCTTAACAACGTTTTTTGCGTTGTCAGCATTCTTCAAAGCCATCAATTGAATAATCCAAGCACTGTCTTGGTATTCATTTTTTTCAGGTACCGGCTTAACCACCACCGCCACTTTATCCGCTTCTTTGTTACTGGAAGCCGACGCAGTTTGCGTATTTGAATTATCAGTACGACCACTTTCAACCACTTGCTCAACCGGAGAGTCCGGCAGTGCAATCTGATCTTCAACAGGATCGAGCACTTCAAACACTTCAACATTACTATCAAGCTCAGGCTTAATCGGAATGCTTGCAAACTCTTCTTTATAGTGGAGCTTCTTACCATCCAGCACATCGGGCAATACAATCACGCCAATGGCCACTAAAATGATGGTGCCGACTAATCGGCTTTGGAATTTACTTGCCATTTAGTTTCCTTTTTTCTGCCAATGCTCCAACACTTCACCCACGGTATGGAAAGAACCGACAACCAACACAACATCGTCATCTATAACAGAAGCTAAAGCCGCTTCAAACGCTACAACAGGGTTTGAATACTGCTCTACACCTTCAGGTAAGCTTTGACACAATTCAGCGGCTGTTGCGGCTCGTGGGCCTTTCAGCGAAGCTGGGTACCAATGTGTTGTTATTGGAGCTAATACTTCCAATGTCGCGGGGATATCTTTGTCATGAAGCATGGCGACTACAACGTGTAAATTTTTGCCTGCATACTTCTTCGCGACTTGCTGCGCAAAGTACTCAGCAGAATGCGGGTTGTGTGCTACATCAAGCACAATCACCGGTTGTTCGCTAATTTGCTGCATACGCCCAGGAAGCTGCGCATTCTTCATACCGTTAACAACATTCACATCACTAATGCTTAGTTCTGAAGTACCTAATGCCATCAGTGCGGTGGCTGCGTTCGGCAACGGTAAGCTTGGGATAGGTAGCGATTCTAACTGGAATGCGCCACTGCGCCAGTTCCAAGTATCACCATCTACATCATAGGTGTATTGAATCCCTACTTGGTAGAACTCAGCGTTAATATCATCAGCGTGTGCCGCAACCGTAGCTGGTGGCTTGGGTTGACCACAGATAGCGGGTTTACCGCTACGATAAATGCCCGCTTTCTCAAAACCAATCACATTAATGTCATCACCTAGCCAGTCAACATGGTCGACAGCCAAACTAGTAATCACAGAAACGTCATGTTCAACGATATTGGTCGCGTCTAAACGTCCGCCTAGACCCACTTCTAACAATACAACGTCAACCGCTTCGGTTTGAAAAGCACGTAACGCTGCTAAAGTGCCATATTCAAAAAAGCTAAGGCTGATTTCACCACGTTCTTTCTCAATGAAATCGAAAGACTGAACCATCTTTTGATCAGACAGATCTTTGCCATTGATACGAACACGTTCGTTATAGCGAATTAAGTGAGGGGAGCTGTAGACACCAACAGAGTAACCAGCATCCAATAGAATAGCTTCCATGAGTGCACATGTTGAGCCCTTGCCGTTGGTTCCAGCAACAGTAATAACATGTTGAGCAGGTTTGGTGAGGTTTGCCTTAGAGGCGACAGCTTGAACTCGGTCTAAACCAAGATCAATAGCGCTTGCGTGGATGTTTGATAAATAATCAAGCCACATCTCCAAAGAGGATGTGGCTTGAGGAATAGGTTGTTGACTCATCTAACTCATAACCATAATTAAGTAGGTTTGTTAGAAGGTACTTTACCCTTTTTCTGGCGCTTCTGGTACTTCATAAGCAGCTTCATTCGGTGAATCGTTCACAGAAACTACTAATGGTGAAGGCTGATTGGTCATTTTAGCAACAAGGCTTGCAACGCGCTGACGCATCTCACGACGGTCAACGATCATGTCGATAGCACCGTGGTCTAGTAGGAACTCACTGCGTTGGAAACCTTCAGGAAGATCTTCACGTACAGTTTGCTCGATTACACGACGTCCAGCAAAACCGATAAGCGCTTTTGGTTCACCGATATTGATATCGCCAAGCATTGCTAAACTTGCAGAAACGCCACCCATTGTTGGATCAGTCATTACTGAAACAAACGGTAGGCCTTTCGCAGATAGACGCTCTAGAGCAGCACTGGTTTTTGCCATTTGCATGAGAGACATCAATGCCTCTTGCATACGAGCACCACCACTTGCAGAGAAACAAACTAAACCACAGTTGTTCTCAATAGCTGCATCTACCGCTTTCACAAAACGAGCACCAACAACAGAACCCATTGAGCCGCCCATAAATGAGAACTCAAACGCACACGCAACGATAGGTAAACCAAGCAGTTCGCCTTTCATTGCAACTAATGCGTCTGTTTCACCACTGTTCTTTTGAGCAACAGAGATACGTTCTTTGTAACGCTTAGAGTCTTTAAACTTCAGTTTGTCTTGTGGCTCAAGATCAGTACCTAGTTCAACACGCTCACCTTTGTCTAGGAATGTATCCAGACGGCGACGTGCTTTCATACGCATGTGATGGTCACATTTTGGACATACTTCTAGGTTACGCTCTAGTTCAGCATGGTAAAGAACCTGCTCACAAGAAGTACATTTAGTCCAAACACCCTCAGGGATTGACGCTTTACGAGATGTTACGATGTTGCTTTTTTCTAAAATCTTTTCAAGCCAACTCATGGAAGACCTTTTTGTTTCGATTCCTCCGCTTGATTGCGAAAGAAATAAATTTGGGAATTATGCCGGGAATTAAAGCACATAAAACAGCGACTGTAGATAAAAAACTGGTTGTACCTATTTTCCGTGACTATTTTACGCACGAAACCGTAATACTTTTTGAACCTAAGTCTCACATTTAGTTCAAATTATCCGGCAAAAATAGAGGGCCAATAGGCTCTCTTGGTAGTCCAAAATGTTCAGGATAATCAACATCTACTAAGTATAAGCCTTCCGCTTTCGCTGTCGCGCCTGCCACTTTTCGATCTTTAGCCTCTAAAAGCCACTGAATCCACTCTGGTTTTTGATCACCTTTACCTACCGCAATTAGGCTACCAGTAATATTCCTCACCATATGGTGAACAAACGCATTCGCTTTAATATCGATCACTATGTAATGCCCATGACGAGTCACGTTTAAGTGAATCATGTTTCTCCATGGGCTACGAGATTGACAATGTGTTGCCCTGAACGAAGTAAAATCATTCTCACCAAGTAAGTACTGACCCGCTTCATGCATCTTTTTCTCATCAAGGTGACCATGATAATGGCTCACACCTGAATTCAAAATGCCAGGACGTAGAGCATGGTTAAAGATAATGTAGCGATAACGGCGTGCTGTTGCAGAAAAACGAGCATGGAAATCCTCATTCACTTCTGTTGCCCAACGAACGGCAATATCTTTTGGCATGTTGGCATTTGCGCCCATTGTCCATGCAACCATTTTACGATCGACATTAGTTTCAAAGTGAACGACTTGTCCCGTACCGTGAACACCGGCATCTGTGCGACCAGCACACATAACTTCTACAGGGTGATTCGCGACAACTGAAAGAGCCTTTTCCAATTCTTCTTGGACACTTTTCACGTCTCGTTGGCGCTGCCAACCAAAGTAGTGGGTACCGTTATATTCAATACCTAAAGCAATTTTCATGTTCTTGTTCTCTTTGAAAATGGGCGAGAAGTATATACGGAAATGAGTGCTAGCCCAAATAGGATGGGGCTAAAACTTCAATAAACAATCACTACCGCCTAGACGGTGGTTTTAGCAAGCTAAATAAAATAGACGCTAACTGTATCGCCCTAAAATAAAGGGTAGCCAACGCTACCCTTTATAATTTTTTGAATTTATCGACCGTTTAACGTATCGATAAGATTCTTTGCCTCTCGACGAATATCATCACTGCCGTCAACGATAGCCTCTTCTAGAAGCTTAATTGCACCTTGTGAGTCACTCATCTCGATGTAGATTTTAGCCAAATCGAGCTTACCAGCAGCTTCTGCATTGCTGTCGACATCGTAATTACCAATGTCACCGATAACGTCTGGGAATTCATTTAGGCCAACATCTAGCTTCAACTCTTCGTCATCTGGATTAATCGCGTCTTCGCCTTCTTGCTCAACTTGAGCCATCAGCTCATCAATAGTCATGTATTGCTTATCACGACCTTTGTCTGACTCGGTTAGGTTGTCTTGTTGAGCCCAATTCTCTTGTTTGATTTTTGGTTCAGCTTGTTGATCTGCCGACGCCCAAATCTCCTGTTGATCATCAGGCACATCATTATGCATGCTCGATTGCTGCTCAGGAGCAAGGTTGAAGCCTTTCCAATCTTCACCACCGACTTCAAGCATCGCATCAATATCTAGCCCTGCACTATCAATCGATGTTGCATCCAATGGTTTATCGAACATGTTGTCGACAGAATCTTGAACATCTTCAGAAAGTAACTCAGCCAGCGCTGTTTCATCAAAATCATCAAACCCTTCTAGAGGTTCGTCTTGCACCGCAGTCGGTACTGAGTTTGATTCTGCAGGCGCTAATTTTGAAGCCGAATCAGGTAACTCATCTGATTGTCCGAAAGCCGGCAGTTCAAACTCTTTTGCATCTGATAAGTCGTCTACGTCTGAGAAATCTTCTGTATCCGAAAAGTCATCACCATGACTAAAACTCTGCGGGTTTGAAAATAAATCATGCAGCGCATCTTGTTCTTCACCCTGTGGGCTGAAAGAAGTCAGTGGCGTTGGTTTCTCAGCAAACGCATCAGAGATAGCTTCATCTTCACCGTATTCTGGCAAATCAAACTCATCGAGCTCTACGCCTTGCTCTTCCGCTACAGGCTCAGCACTGCTTTGTTCGATGTCATCTAAGACTGAATCCGCTTTTGCGCTCTCTTCATCGTATTCAGGCAGGTCAAGGTCATCGAACTCAAACTTTTCGGACTCTGGAGCAAGATCTTGCTCTAACTGCGCTTCATCCGGTTCGCTAACCACTTCCGCCAACGCATCTTCTTCGCCAAACTCTGGAAGCTCTAAATCATCAAACGAGAACTCATCTTCGCCTTCTTGCCCTAGAATTTCTGCTTGTTTCGTTTCTTCAACTTTAGGAGCCGTTTCAGCTTGATGCTCTACTTCGGCTTGCAGCTCAGGTGTTGATTCTGATTCTGGGTCTAATTGAGCATCAACAACAGGGACGTCTGACTCCGTTGTTACTTCAGCATCCGCTTCTGCCAAGGCATCTTCTTCACCAAACTCTGGAAGATCAAAATCATCAATCGAGAACTCATCTTCGCCTTCTTGTCCTAGAGATTCAGCATCTAACTGAGGTTCAACAACCGGTGTTACTGGCTCTGGGGTTACTTCGGCGTCGGCTTCCGCCAAGGCATCTTCTTCACCAAACTCTGGAAGATCAAAATCATCAATCGAGAACT